>JBNKLA010000072.1:0-27547 GCA_050292115.1 Sulfurimonadaceae bacterium
GCAATACTATTGAAAGTTGAGAAGCAGGAGCGTAAAAAACATGCTCCATTATTGCTGTCAATTTTGGAATTACGCTAATATTGTGAATGTAAAAATGGTCGGTCTGGATGGATACAGGTTTTTCAGGGCTGACTATATAGATGGATACCAAGAGAATAGATAACTTTTTTTTATAAAATGCAGTGCGCTGTTGCCTAAAGCAACCTTATCAATACATATCGTTCAATTTTTTACCCAATTGCATTAAAAGTAAAGTATAATTTCTCACTCACTTCAAAAGCCCTAACTTGGAACTCCAAGGACAAGCCTGTTGAGTCATTTTTCACTAAATGGTGATATGGTTTATTTTGGCTGTGTTTGATAGCTTCTGTCAAACGTTACATCTTTAATGATTTTTAATATTTTCGGAATTCAGATGAATCTTGTTGATATCAAAATGGAAATGCAACTCGCAGGCGTGTCTGAAGAGGACATCAAAGCGATAATGGAACTGTGCAAGTCCAAGGGTTACGCACCCGAATATATGGACGATGAACTCTCAAAACGAGGCTATGACCGTATCTTTACAATCGACTACGATGCCTATGACGATTTTGACGACTGGGATGACGACTTTGCGCCAATCGAACCGTTTCCCCACAAAAAGCGCTACAAGGACTAACTAGCAATTAAGGTTGAGTATAATGTTTGGATTGCATAGGAGGATTCCATGATTTACGATTTTTGGAAAGACTATGAAGAGCTCCTCTCGTACGATCAAGCATCCATGCTCGATTACCGTTTGGATAGTATCGCTATCAAGCTAAACGTCTTTTTTCAAAGATTGATTATCCATCCGATCACAAAGCAAAATATCAGATTTTATCTTGCCGGATCGTGCATTAAAGCAGATACCTTTAGAGACCTTGATCTCTTTTTCCCATCAAACGAAGATCGTGAGCTTATCAATAATGCTTTAAATCAAGACTATTTTGAGTACGAAAACAACTCTCATACTTACCGTTACAAAAATGACATTTATCAGCTTGTATATCGAGAACGCTTTAAAAATGTATCGCTCAAAGCGTTGGTAGATGGATTTGATTTTGATTCGACAAAAATTGCCTTTACATGTAACTACAATACCAAAAAACGCCTTTTTAGTATTGAAGAGTGCGATATGCGTATGGAGTTTGTAAATTACATCAACACTCGGGTGAACAATCTATCAAAAGTAAGTGTCAACCCTTTTGTGTCGTTACAACGCGCTATATACTTTTTAAAACGCGGTGACGATGTACCTTATGAGGTATTTTTGCAGGTATGCTCCAAAATTGCAGAGATTCACGTTGAACATGGCGATGATGTCGCGCTTCATTTTAAAAACCTTCAAGGCAACCCTAACAAGCTTGCTAATATCAAAGAGGCGATTACTCACTATATTGAAGAACATCAAAAACAATAAAAGAAGTTTCATATGAAAATTAGCTTTTTCAAATGCTCCTTTGCTTTTTGTTTTTCTCTCATTGTCATGAATGTATAAATTAGAAACTATTCCTATTGAATCGTTTTGCTTTGCAGTTTAATGAGCGGGGCGTAATCACCCTGATCCGCTGCTTTGAGTGCTTGGATGTAATCATCTCTATGCGGGTTCTCTTTTGCAAGTAGATTTTCATTCCATGCGGTCGGTTGCAAGCCCTTTTGCTTCAGGTAGATGTTTGAAAGCATCCTCGACCATCTGCCGTTACCGTTTTTGAAAGGATGAATCTGCACGGCTCTGTGATGGAGTCGTGCAGCAATCTCATGGGTAGTAAAGCTTTTATGTTCTACCCATTGAAACCATGTAGGCTTTAACGCCAATGGACAGTTCCACTTGCCTGATCTTTCCAGCCCAATCCCAGACGTCACCAAACATCTCTTCATGGAGTTCTAAAAACTATTGGCGATCCGTCTGTCGGGTTTTGCAGAAAGGTATTTCAAGGTCGCTTTGGTAATGTTTTTTGCTTCATACAGATAGATATCTTGCATGTCGTAGTGTTTTGACATATCAAGTTTCAAACCTGATAGGTCATCGGCGGGTGTTGCACCCTTGATTTTTGTTTTGTCGTTCATAGTGTTAAATTAACTTGCCCACAAATTATTTTGATAGGCAGCATGTAAAAATTGCTCTTTGGTCTCTTCTATGAGCGCCTGAAGAGCATCACTCTCAAGCCCCTGCATTTCAAGTGCTGATGTATCCTGTACCAGTGACACGATGTAGCGAGCTTTTTGTTCGGCTCTTTGATTTTTGAGCGTTTGAATATCTATGACTTCATTTCCGGCTAAATCCAGTCCCAAGACTTCGGTTACTCTTTCTACCGTACTGAACTTCACATCATCACCGGCAAAAAATCTGGCTACGGTTCTGTAACCTAGTTCAGAAACTTTTGAAAGGTTATCAACGGTAATCCCCACCGCTTCTCTTCTTGCTTTGACTCTCTCTACCAATTCAAATCTTGTCATAATAAACTCTTTAGAAAATGCTTCATGCCATTAATGGCATAACACTATATTCTCATTATGTCAGATATGGCATTAAAAGTTAAATTTATTTTTCACTATTTTTGAAAAGAGTTTATAAACTAGCACGCTTTTACTTGTATCGTAAGTCGGTTGCGTAATAAAAAAGTGGCTAAATTACTTTATCGTGAAAAATTAAAAGCTCTTCAAAGTCCGTATTTTAAGGATTTAAAAGGGATCATATTAAAACGTGGTGTCAAGAGAGAGAAACGACATCTCTTGACATGATATCACCTAAAATAGGGCTTCTTTAAAATCGAGTGCAACCGTTTGTGCAACAAAAAGTGCAACAGTTTTGATAGTAGTTTAGCGATTTGTTTATTTAGAACGAATGAAAAGTTACCCCAAACAATCGAGAGACATCACTATAGATGAAATGATCTAAACCTACGACGATGACCAAACTAATGAAACCAAAGACCGTACAAAGATTTCCTACCATAGATACCCCCTCTCGAATGCCAGTAATTGAATCGAGTCCCCAGTAATGTTCTTTACTTTTCAATCTCTCGATTGAATGGGGCGGGACAGCTATTATAATACTTAATCATTACTGGCTCTGTCAATTAAATTGCATAATTGGTTGGCTGTAACAATTCGCATCGATAGATGAGAGTTTAAATTCTCCAGTCCTCTCTTGCATTTATCAGCGCCCAATCTCTTAATGATCATATATACAGTTAAAGAATTTAGCTTTCCTTTTTTTAAATGCAAAACTCTCGTATTTTGTAACTTCTCATGAAATCTAAATTTATTAAACAGTTCAATCAGTGCACTATCAATATCAGGCATGATATGTGTGGTAAGAAAATCATTATTGTCACTAAGGTGTAAGTTTTTTGCAGTATTCAGATTTGTACTGACAAATAGACAGTCTTCAAATACGCAATTTTTAAAATTAGTACCTTTGAGTAGCGCTGCGGAGAAGAGACAATGTTTGAAAACCGCGCCTGTAAAGTTTGATTTCTTAAGATTCGTACCTAAGAACTCGACATTTGTAAAGGATGCATCTTTAAATGAGCAATATGTCAGTATTGCGCCTTTGAAGTTTATGTTATTAAATTTCACATTTGGAAACCTTACTTTATAACAAAGAGCTTTAGAGTAGAACTTATTGGTGATCCGGTTTTGACGCACTTGTTTGTGAAAGATGGATAAACGCGTTAAACCTTTTCGCTTTGGAATCATTTGTTATTTACCTTAACTAATACTTCTTTCTGAGTCGGAAATTCATTCTGTAAATACGCACCTAGTTCATCTACTAAAATAAAATCTATTTTCTCTTCATAATACGCTGAAAAATATAATGTATTAACCACAAAACCTTTACAAACTGTCCAGTTCCCTTTGTCCACAATTTTAAAATGTGTAAGTATGTCTTCTAAATGTTCTTCAATAAAATTGACTTTTGAGTTTAGCTTATCTAGATACGATGCCTTTTTACTACGACCATGAAAAAAATCCCTTAATTCTCTTTTTATGGCCGAATTAAATAGCTTTTTATTGACATTTTTTGCATCCATAACAAATATTGTCTTGGTATTTATATTTGCTACCAATAAATCAATTTCACCACAAGGTGGAAGCTTCGGGAAGTTTTTTGACAGTCTCTTAAAGTTTAAAATATTTTTTTCTACATAATCTCTTCCAAGCACATCTTTAGCAACTTCATACGCTTTATCTTCTAACTCAAGATCTAGTTCTCTATGTATTCTTTTTAACTCATCTTTAATAGGTGAATTATCACTTATGCTAAATGGAATATCGCCATCTTGTAAGGCGAAAAACCAAGCTTCAGCGGATTGCATAAGTAATTGACATCCAAATAAATATCTATCTCCCAATCTTATGAAAGGTGATAGATTTAATCGCTCTTTTTTCTTCATCAATCGGTCAATGGAGTAGTCTATATATTTGTACCCATTATACGAAGTGAAATTTATCGACAAGAAATCCAAGATTTGTTTTAGTTCATCTTTTGCTGGTGGCTCTACAATATGTTCTTGGATAACAGCATTGATTTCATCAAAGCTAAGTAATGTTAGCGGAAAGTGATCACTACTATCCAAATCGAATCTACCCAAATTTCCTGTGACAGTTAGCATATTATCTAACTCAAAGCCATAGACATCTTTCCATATAGCATTTAATGATTCATCGTACATTGGTGTTCTCTTGGGCTTGTCGTTCTGCTTTGGTTTTTGCTCTCTCGGAACTCTTGTTTTAGATGCTAAAATTTTTGAGCTAGTTGTTTTCTGGAAATATGCATCAAAATCAATTACAGATGATCTATCAATATCAATCATTTCATAAATATCTGTAATCTCTATACCCGTTTCAGAAATACCATAATGCAACTGATCACTTCTTTGTATTGATTCATTGATTATTGTGGAAAATGCCAACAAACGGTACCAATCACTGTCAACTGGAGCTTTAGCACCTTTAGGATTAACTTTCAGCACAGTATGTAATATGTGTTTTGAGGCTATTGCTAAATGAGATGTCATGATTCTTTGCTGATTGAATTTCTCTTGAATATCAAAATCGACATGTTTAGAAGCATCCAAACCGGCTTGTGATTCATCCGTTTCTCTTTTTCCTTCGATATACTCAATTTCAGTATATGCATAATACAAAATAGAACTATTGAGTTTTGAAACTTCTTCTTCTAATCTACGCTGTAAAAATTCAAATATGAGATTATTCAACTGTTTGGCATCATTAGCCCAGTACTCTTTAGGAGTAATATTTAGTTCTTTTAAATAGCTAACAACCTCTTGATTGACGTTGGCAATGAACGATTCTTGAATCTGTTTCGGATTTTTGTAATGTTCCAATTTTGGATTTTTTACATACCTGGTATCAAATGTAAAGGCTCTTCCTTTTAAATGCCAGTTTGCATGAATAAACTCTTCGGCGATATGCTCACATCCTTCTACGCCCAAATATTTCAATACACTAATTACAAAGTCTTTGAAAATTTCTTTTTCTGCATCCGGCCCTTTTTTCAAGCTAAAAACTCTTTCTAGAGAATCCATGTCTGCGCTATATATGATAAACGTATGGAGTCCATTCTTTTTAAATGGTTTCCTCGTAAGGAACCGAATTACATCCGATGAAAGATGCTGTGTGTAAGGGGTGAGATGTTTTAGGCCTTCATGTCTCTCTATATAGCTATCAGGGTATACTCCTAAAGCAAATTCTTCATTTTCGATGTCAAACCCAAATTTATGCAAAAACTTGAAAAATTCATTTTTATACTCATCTAGATAGTAAGAAATGAATTCTCCAAGAAATAAGTAAGTCCGGTATTCAATCTTGGTAGAGCTCATTCCTGTTGGATACATTACCCATATTAGTTTGTTATCATATTTTATACATCTACCACCATCAAGTAGAGCCGTATCTAAAAGACTATATGTGTCGCCGGACATATGTTCGACTATATTGAAACGATTTGGATGCCTCATTTCTATAAGCTCATAGATATTGTCTTGATACTTCTCAAATAGGTAAGTGTTGTAGAAGTCGCTCCATTCATGGGGAACAAAAAATAAAGACACTTCTTGTCCGGAAATCAGGAATGTATCATTCTTGTAATAAGATACAAAACTATCAAGTTCATCCATTTTTGGAAACAAACTGTTCTGCATAGAGTGTTTTTTTTCAGCTTCCAAGTATTGAAGTAAGAATATATATGTATCTGTATCTTTTTCACGAACCAATTCAAGAATAGGTCTAAGATCAATCGAATTGAAAATAAAGATATCATTTTCTTTCCAATTCTCCTCAAACCCTAACATATAATTTAAAGTCAACTTTTCAAAAACGATAATTATTGTGAACTCTAGAACATTTGAGGGGACTATATGCGATTCCTCCATCTCTTCATCCACATACTGTAAACCCAGATATGGGTTGGCTTGAATTTTGTGTAATTCTTCACGGGATCTATATGCGGTCTTATTGATTTCTTCACTTAAATCTCCTGAGGAATGAGGAATCAATTTAAATAAGATAATTTTATTAGCGTCAACTCTTGCAATCTCATCAAAATACTCTGCTGCATTTGATTTTAAAATTGGGTCGATTAAACCATCTAACATCTGGCCTATACCAAAAAATCGAAATATCAACATTTTGCATCTCAAGGCAAAGCCTTCATTGATTAGAGGTAATGTCTCAATTGGTTTTTTGTCATATATGAGTGTTTCAGTAGACTGATAAAGAGCTTCAATGTGGAATTGTGGTGGCACAACAAAAAAAGTACCTTCTATTTCAGTATACAGTCCATTGAAATTATTTATACCCATTTGATATGAAGAGTTGGAGTTGTGTAAGTATTTAGTGTTAATAGCTTCAACTATAAGAAAAGGAAGGAATGTTTCATAGAACTCAATTATTGGAATATACATGGAATCACTGGTGATATATGATTGAGGATTTTCAACTAGTTCTTGTAAAATTATTGTTTGTAATTCTAAAGAAAAGAAAAATTCTTTTCCTATTTCACTCAACTCTTTTATCTCGTTTGTAAAAAGAATATCTTGAAATTGTTTGATAGACTCATAAGGCCTCTCACTGGCGCCGTAAAAAAAGTAGTATTTACGCTTATTTATAAAAATGGGTATTAGTTTTGTTTGATTAAAAGGTTGCCAGTCTTCCATAGTGATAAATGATTTGGCATAGTTGTCTTCAAACCATTGAATGAAATTATTAAAAGAGTCTCGATTGAAAGGTTTATTTGAAAATTCTTCTTCAGGTACTGATAGTAGCAAATGTATTAAGAACTCGTATCGAATGATATATCTTTGATTTTCTGGGTGTAAAGCGGATATCATCAACCATTGATAAAAATCTTTTTTATTGTGCTGCTTGAATTTGATAATAATGTGTTGTTCCATCTTTTCAGACCCGTTGTTAATATAGTAGACTTTATTATACAAGCATCTAGATAGAGCATGGTGTTTTATCGCAAATAAAAATATTTTATATTGAGTCAACTATCTTGTTCTTTGGATAGGGAAAGCAGACATATAAAAAATAAAATATATATATTAATATATTGACTTAAGTTTTATTTTATGTTATTATCATCTTATCTATTGAGCTATAGATTGAAACAATAGCTTTTTTGGAACATTTTTAAAAGTTGGTGCAGGAGAAAAAGCAAATCCCCTCTGTTCTTAGGTTTGCTTTTATTCAGATCGGTTGCATTGTTCATTGCTCCTGCCAAGAAGCCTAAAAAAATGTTCACTTACCTCATTGAGGTAGGTTGTTCTGCCCGCCTAAGGTACGTCTATGTGCTATGGATTGGTAGAAAGAATGAGACTGTCTTGGCAGGTGTGAGGTTTTGGTTTTAGTGGTTACGCTTCACCTGAGGTTGCCCGGAATGAGTGCTTGAAGTCGCATGGAGGGGACTAAGCTCAGCAGTTGCAGTTTGAGGAGAAATCCGAAGGCAGGATAAGGGTTCCCGTCCTGTTACATATAGCTGCGTGGTTATGAAGTACAAGCACTTAACCACCTATTCGAAAATGATAGAATAATGACGATTGCCCCCAATTTTCTGGGGCAAGTTCTATCGTTCCTGGAACGGTGAAAGGGGAACCTCTTTGGATCAAGAGAATTTGCTAACTATTGCAAACGGGTTTTGGATACGGTGGAACGATAGAACGAGGGCGAAAAAAGGTGGTCGATGATATATAGAGAATACTATATGATATAGGGAAATAATAAAGTGTCGAAACTCATCTAAATTTTTGAATATTGTATCGAATATTACGCTCTTTGGAGGTAGTAATTCGTCATCTCTTCACGACTATGATTTAAGCCCTCTGAAACTGCTTTAAGTGCTTCATGATAAGAAACGCCTGCTGCAATTTTCTCATTAAATTCACGCTCTGCATATGTATATCTAAAATCATGTGGCGTATGCGTTCCATCTGTTGCCATTGCCAGATCATTTCTAAAGGTGTTTTCGCTTGGGACATTTTCAACGAGTGCAATTTTTGCCGTTAATTCCGGCGTAATTGATTTTGGATCATAGATATGGTTTCCCTTTCCTACTAGCCCAATTACCTCACCTTGTTGGATATAGCGTTCGTAATGATTAACAAGCTCAATAGCTTCCGAAATTCGATAACCCATTAACGCTACTTCGGCGATTACACCGCTTTCAAATCGATGTTCATATAGGTCTCTAATAATGTGCTCCACATTTGTAATTGCCCGTCCACTTTCAGCAGTTGGAGCAGCATTTAGGCTTTTGATTTCAGCAACCTTGCTATCAAAAAAATCTTTACTCACAGGCATGGAAACATTTGCCTCTTGAAGCCCTTGGACCATCGAACTCCATCCTCGCGCATAATCTTCTTGCGTTGACCTCGCTAATCCCTCTAGCCGTTCATGCAAGAATCGGCTCATATTGTCAGTAGTAAACGTTTGATTCAGCTTCCCGATCAACCCTTTTTGTTCAGCAAAATGCTGATAATCCCGTAAATACATTTCACGCTTGCTTGCCAAAGCATCGCTATGTGTTTTATGACTGCTGGAACCGTGCCGTGAGCTTTTAAACGCTTCGAGTCTATGAAAAGCATCACGAATCTGCTTTTCAAATGTTCCACCCCGTAAATTAGCCATTATCCGACCTTTTAAGATTGTTATGGCTAATGAAGCGATCTAATGCACTTTTTGATAAATTGACGCGATGATTTAATTTTAAATGATTGATTATACGTGTCGAACCCAACCCTTGTTCGTATAGATTTACAATCTCATCCATATATTTGATTATGATCAAATTTTTGGTCTTAAACTTAACCTTATTTGCCTCAATCGCCCATTTGTCAGCGTGGAGTTCTTCGAGGATAAAAAGTCCATTGATTAGGACATTTCTTGTAATCTTCTCTTTGCTTTGCAAGTATTTTTTATAGCGTTTCATAAAATCATTCAGCTCGTCAACAGTAAGCCCTAATAGATCGGCATAAGTTTTTAATCTATTTTCACTAAACATTGTGTTTACTCCTATTTTTGGTATCGCGCGACCTCAAAGATCAAGCACTGCCTCGAAGTGCCATTGCTTACTTATTTTTACGCCCCGCCAGCCTGAGCAACAGCCTAAGAAAATTTAGGCTGTTGTGGCTCGACGGGATGATTAGACCTGCAATGATTAAAGTTCACTGCGAAAACTTTTAGGGTTGTAATAACAAGTTGGGGAGATAGCCACTAGCGTATGCACTACAAAAATGGTTTTGATAAAAAGGGATTTAAGGGCGGGTGTAGTTGTGCATAGAGATTGTCAGTCTCGGGCAGTAAAGTGATAAGTAAAAAAATGTTAGATAAATAATTTGCCCATAGTCTCGCCAAATTGAAAGTTACTATTGACCTTGTCAATATGATCGTTATAGCAAGTCGGTTTAAAAAAAAGTAATGCATGCAAAAGAATTTGAAAACTTTCTGGCTGCTTCACTTTTTATAAAAATCGGTGCCAGAAAAAAGCGCAAAAGCGGCAAATACGGTGTGTTTGAGGCGATTGGCTTCAAACGCCTTTTTTACGGACTTTGTAAAGAGTTTTTTATGAAATTCAAGGCTGATTTCCGACCTTTATGCCTCCGTCGGTCTCTCTCCAATTCGAGCAATTAGAGAGAGACCGACTAAAACGGTTCAACGGTGAATACGGGGGTACGATCCGTTTCAATCAAAGTCATGTTCTCGGCTTTATCCGCAATGACGATTGCTTTAAACTCGCCATCGGGAAGTACGCTCTGCCCTCCGGCATAAATGGAGTACCACCCTTTTTCAAACAGATCACCTGATTGTTTGGCATAGGCGGCGGGTGCTATGCTCATGCGCTCAGGGATCGTGTATCTTGAATCATAATTGTATTCATCAAGTGAAATGTATAAAACACTATCCGCGCCGATTTCAATGCCGTCACTTCCGGCAATTTTGTAGCCGGTTGCCGCATCTTCATCCGTATCAAGATAGAGCGAAAACATTGTGTGGTCATGTTGTCCGTTTGCGTTGATCGCTACGGAAAGAGAATCGGGGTAGTCCGCATAATTGCCAATGGTCTCTTCGGTTTTAAAATCGAACTTGGCAAAGACTACGCGGGTAATATCCATCTCCCCGACACAATCACCCTCAACAGCATAGCCGAGGGCATAGCGTGTATTGGAAACTGTGTTGTCAGAAGTATTGAGCATTTCATTTTTGATTGTACTGTTATCAATATCCGACCAATCAATACCGCTTTGCTCAACCGTGCAGGCCGTTGTGTTGCTCTCACTTGAACTTGAATCTACCGAACTACTTTCATTTTCGTTGGAGCCTACCGAGCTGCTTGAAGAAGCTTGAGGTGTGCTACTGCTTCCGCCGCCGCATCCAATGGTTAAGAGAGCGGCGCAAGCTACTATACTGATTTTTAGAATGTTCATGTGTATCCTTTGAATAGTGTGTTGTAATTGCAAATCAACTGTTATTGCATTTCTTCGGGTGTCGGCAGGACGAGCGCATTAAAATAATCTTCTTCATAGCGTTTGAAATTGGATTGCACTGCACTATCAGCCGCTTTAAAGTCACTTGCGATCACTGCTTTTACAAATGTTTTATAGGCTTGTGCTTCAACGCCGTAATTGTTTATAGAGTTTTTGGCACCTCTAAAATTGATATCCATTGCCATTGCCGTCACCGCTTCTGAAGGCTTAGCCGGATTATATAGAGCATTTTTGGCAGTAAGAATGCGTTTCATATAGATGTAGCACGTTTGTTCATGTCCTTTGTAATCGTTTTCACAGATATCATTTACCACGGCAACTTGTTTTGCAGGTAGGCGTGTTGTAAAAAGTTGCAACTGCTCAAGAACGGTACTGTCATCATTGACAAAAGTATCGACAAAGTGCTTTACATAATTGGGATAGTTCACGCACAAACTTTTTATGTCTTTGTACTCTGGAGGGAACGCTCCAAAGGTATCTTCCGTTTTTTTCATTACATTGACACATACCGCTGTTTTCATGGCGTCGGGTTCTTCTATTTGAATGCTTTCATTGCCAAAAGCTATGCTCATCAATGCTATGGATAATGTTATGTTTCGAAATATCATTTTCATTCCTGCTCCTAATTTAAAGTCCTATAGAGCCTTGTTCTATAGATGATTGTGTGAAGTATTCTATTAAAGATAGCCTTATAGCAAAATTAGTTCTATAGGGCTAGACAAAATGAATGAGCTTAATTTCGACGAAATACACAAACAAATCGGTGCCAATGTTGCACGGTATCGAAAAGAAGCAGGTATGAGTCAGTTGGAGTTGTCGTTAAAATTGGGGCATAAGAGTGTTTCTATTGTTGCGAGTGCAGAACGTAATTATCAAGGCAAACACTTCAATATTAACCACTTGTTTCAGATAGCGGCTATTTTAGATATAGATGTTTGCCAACTTATAAAGTGAACTTATTAAGCAGCCGAAAAAAACCTCTTGAACGTCATTTCAAAACTATCAATGCTTTCTTGAATATCGCTCAATTTTAACTTTTCTACATCTTCATATAGATTTTTAAGCTCGCCTTCATGCGTGTAGCGCGTCGTTTCAACGGGTTTCAGTTTAATCCTGAAGATATTTTCCAATAAACTATCTATAGAATGTCCTAGCAGTTTTGCAATATCAAAAAGTGCAACACGCCCCGCATCTAATCGAGTGGCAAATGTATGTCGAAAACTATGAAATGAGATTAGGTTTTCTTCTGCTCTTTCCTCACTAACAAAGCTGTCTCTGAAAGGTGAGAAGAAGTCTCTTAAAAAATAGTGGCTGTATTTTTCGTGACCTTTATGAAAAACCGGTTGCAGGTCAAAAAGCATCTTCTCTTCAGCATTTTGTCGTAATCCAACGTATGAGAGGAAGTTGAATTTTTCAATCAGTTGCGAATGGATAGGAACTTTTCTCACACTACTCTCGGTTTTGACCTTACCGTTTATATCGAAATACCACACGCCCGTCTTTTTATCTTTTTGGATATCGTCCGTTTGTAGCTTACAAATTTCTTCAACCCTCATACCGCTGTAGAGACCGATCAAAGGTATAAAAATCTGTTCTGCATGAAATCCGTTTTGAATGGTGTACTCTGTCAGCTTCGCGAACATAAGGTTAAGCTCATCTTCATCAAACGGCTTACGCTTTCTTATTCCCTTTAAAATGCCCGCAAACTTCTTCTTGCTAAATTTCTTGTTGCCTCTCAAGTAATTTTTCTTTATGTAATCATTGGTATAGCAGTAATCCAAGAAGTTATGTATCTCCGTTAATTTCTCTTCAACGTTTTTTATACCTTGTAATCTGCTTGCTAGCTTTTCACTTTCAACATAATCAGAAACAAGGTTTTCCCCACTCTCTAGGCTCTCTTTAAAATCCTCGGCTATGGCGACATAGTTGCCCTGATAATCTTTGTAAAATTTGCTACGTTTGTATAAATAGGTAGGCGTGTAGATCATCGCATCAAAAAATATCTCGAAGTCCTGAATTGTATAATCAACTAAATATTTATGTTCAGCCGATTGCATGAGAGTTTCTATAGGTTGTACGATCTTATCCAGTGAATTAGATTTTTGCTCTTTTATCTCCTCGAAATATTCGTTAAAGACCTCTTCTTTTGTCTTTTTTTTGTATTTTTGCTCTTCCTGGTCTTTAGCAGCCATAATGGACTCTTTAATTTGCGCCAATTGTATCTGGGGGCTATGCTCGAAAGCCATCGCATTGGAGCTTCTAAGATTATTGTCTATGTAGGTGTTGTGAAGCTTCTCGGGGTTTGTGCGTATTTCGTTTCTATTCTTATCATAGGTTAAAAGCTCTATCTCTGCCTTGATAACCTCGTCCAACAATCGTTGACGACCTTGCGGAGACAGTTCGTTGATAGCCTGCCTGTACTCATCTTGGATATTGCTATCTTCGATAATTTTTTCGGCAATCTGCTCTTTGTCAGCAGAGTAAACGCTGTCTTGCAGCTCTTCAATGTGGTGCTCTATCGCTCGCGGATGGCTTCCTAAAAGCTTTTTGCCGTTCTCTTTTGTAAAAGTGTATTTATGCTCTCGCTTATTGGCAAGTTCGCTGTACTCAATTTTGGCATTGTCGATATACAGCTTTAGCAGGTTTTTTATGTGTTCGATTTCATCTTCAAAATTCATATACGCTCTCATTATCTCTAATCGAGCGTTTATTATACTAATAATGTATTTGGCCTCGATTTTATTTTGTGTTTTCAGAGAGATACAAATTGTCTTTTGCTGAACTTTACGGCGGTAGTAAAAAGTGTTGTAGTGTTCAACCAAATATTGCATGGATTTACCTTATCGGTGCAACAATTAGTGCAACAAAAGGTGCAACAATGCCAGTAAAGAAGCTTGAATAACGTATTTTAGGGGTTATCGGATGAGATGGTGTCAAGAGAGAGACTTGAACTCTCGACCTCCGGCTTATGAGACCAGCGCTCTAACCAGCTGAGCTACCTTGACATGTATTTGGAAGGTCGGAATTATACACATAGTTTTCTTATGAAAAACTAAATCAAAGTCCCAGCTCTTTATTAATCGCTTTTTGATCAAATCCGCAGATCCAGCGTGAGCCTATCAAAAATACGGGAACACCGCGACAACCGTGACGTTCGCAATCTTTTGCCGCTTTGTGATCTTTGGTAATATCAATGGTTTGAAACTTAATGTCATTCTTTTTCAAGTGCTGTTTTGCTGTGGTGCACCATTTACATGTAGGTGTGGTAAAGAGCACGACACGCTTCTGTTTTTTGCTTTTATCCATGAAAAAACCTTCTCAAAATATTACATGTAATGATAGCAATCGAATTATTAATCAAACTTTATACCTACATGTAAGTCAATTTACTTGAGTCAATATGACTAAGACTATTGACAAGTAAACAGATATTTGTGTACTATTTCCAAAAATTTCATTAGGAGATCAAAATGAACTTTAAACCATTAGGTGATCGTCTGCTCGTGGAGCGTATTGAAGAGGCTACGACTACGGCTTCGGGTATCATTATTCCCGATAATGCAAAAGAGAAACCATCTCAAGGAAATGTTGTCGCTATCGGTAGCGATGTTGAGGAAGTTAAAGTCGGGAATACCGTTGTTTTTGGTAAATATGCCGGAAATGAGTTGACTCTTGATGGTAAAAACTACCTCGTTATGGAACTCTCAGACGTTCTTGGCGTGATTTTATAATTTAAAGGATTTTGATTATGGCAAAAGAGATTACATTTTCCGATTCGGCTCGTAACAAACTGGCACAAGGCGTACAACAACTCACAGACGCAGTCAAAGTAACTATGGGACCACGCGGTCGCAACGTATTGATTCAAAAAAGCTACGGTAGCCCCTCTATCACCAAAGACGGCGTATCCGTTGCACGTGAAGTCGAACTTAAAGACCCGCTTGAGAACATGGGAGCGCAACTGGTAAAAGAAGTAGCGTCAAACACTGCCGATGAAGCGGGTGACGGAACAACCACTGCTACCGTTTTGGCAAACTCAATTTTTCAAGAAGGCCTGCGCAATATCACCGCCGGTGCCAATCCTGTTGAAGTCAAACGCGGCATGGACAAAGCGCTTGAAGCGATTCTTGAGAATCTTAAAAACATCTCTATCGAAGTGGCAGGACAAAAAGAGATTGCGCAGGTTGCTTCGATCTCTGCAAACTCCGATACGGCTGTAGGCGATATGATTGCCGAAGCAATGGAAAAAGTGGGTCGCGACGGCGTAATTACCGTTGAAGAGGCTAAAGGTATCAATGATGAGCTTGAAGTGGTTGAGGGTATGCAGTTTGATCGCGGTTACCTTTCGCCTTATTTTATTACGAACTCTGAAAAGATGATTGCGGAGATTGAAAATCCGTATATCTTGCTGTTTGATCAGAAAATCTCAAATCTTAAAGACCTTCTTCCGGTATTAGAGCAGGTACAAAAAAGCAACCGCCCGCTACTAATTATTGCCGAAGATGTTGAGGGTGAAGCGATGGCGACATTGGTTGTCAACAAACTGCGTGGCATCTTAAACATCTCCGCCGTTAAAGCACCGGGCTTTGGTGACCGCCGCAAAGCGATGTTGCAAGATATCGCCACACTTACCGGTGGTACGGTAATTTCTGAAGAGGTCGGACGCACACTAGAGAGCGCACAAATTACCGATCTTGGTCAAGCAAGCCGCGTGGTTATCGATAAAGACAACACGGTTATCGTTGACGGTAAAGGTAGCAAAGAAGCAGTTGAAGCGCGTATTAAAGAGATCAAAATTCAAATTGATGCGACCTCTTCGGACTACGACAAAGAGAAGCTTCAAGAGCGTCTTGCGAAACTCTCCGGCGGTGTTGCGGTTATCAAAGTCGGTGCGGCTACCGAAACTGAGATGAAAGAGAAAAAAGACCGCGTTGATGATGCACTCTCCGCAACTAAAGCAGCCGTTGAAGAGGGTATCGTTATCGGTGGCGGTGCAGCACTTATCCGCGCAGCTGAGGGCATCGACCTTGGTGAGCTCCCACACGATCAAAAAATCGGTTGCGAGATTATCCTGCGTGCTATCAAAGCTCCTATTAAACAGATTGCAACCAATGCCGGATACGACGCGGGCGTTGTCGTTAACGCTATCGAGAGCAATGCTGATAAAAATGTTGGTTTCAATGCCGCAACAGGCGAATACGTTAATATGTTTGAAGCCGGTATTATCGATCCGCTCAAAGTTGAACGCGTCGCCCTTACCAATGCGGTATCGGTCTCTAGCCTTCTACTCACTACCGAAGCAACGGTTCATGAAATCCCTGAAGAGAAACCGGCTCCTGCGGCTCCTGATATGGGCGGCATGGGCGGTATGCCGGGTATGATGTAATGACGCATCAGTAAACGCAAACTGCTTTGCGTTTACCCGTCAAAAACCCGAGGCAATGTCGCCTGCGACCGCCGACGAAGCTCTTCTTCTTAAAATTTTTTCCATAATTTAGAACCCATCTCAAAAATACACTTCAGATATCATTGTATGTTACCGTATGAGGTAATCTATCACAATAGGAGAAGAATGATGAATCTCAAGCGTATAACTTTAGTGTTCTTGGTAACACTCATGCTTGCTACGCAAAGCTATAGTCACGGTGGCGGTGCGGCAGTAGCCGCTAAAGCTCTTGGAATCGAAAACGAGGCTTCGGCATCAACCATTCAGATCAACAAAGACCTACTCAACGCATTACCCTTCAGTGATACTGAAGATTTTAAAAGCGCTCAAAAAGGATTTATTGCAGAAGGAAACCGCGTTATCAAAGATGAACACGGAAATGTAATCTACAGTACCCGTGAATTTGACTTTCTTCAAGATCTCAAAGCAAAAGCACCGGCAACGGTCAATCCAAGTTTATGGCGCCAAATGAAATTAGTCAATATCACGGGACTCTTCAAGGTGCATGAGCATATCTATCAAATCCGTAATTACGATCTCTCTAATATGACGGTTATTGAAGGTAAAACGGGTTTAATCATTATGGATCCCCTTGTCTCTGCCGAGGCGGCTAAAGCGGCACTAGAGCTCTACTTTGAACACCGTCCCAAAAAACCGGTCAATGCTATTATCTATAGCCACTCTCATGTAGATCACTTTGGCGGTGTTCGCGGTGTTGTCGATCCCGTGGCACTAAAGAAAGGCAAAGTTAAAATTTTTGCACCTACCACGTTCGTAGAAAATGCCATTGCCGAAAATGTAATGGCAGGCAATGCCATGAGCCGACGTGCCTCTTACATGTACGGTAATCTGCTTCCTAAAGATAGCA
This sequence comes from Sulfurimonadaceae bacterium, assembly GCA_050292115.1. Classification (GTDB taxonomy): domain Bacteria; phylum Campylobacterota; class Campylobacteria; order Campylobacterales; family Sulfurimonadaceae; genus JAFGUB01. The sequence goes on from JBNKLA010000072.1 coordinate 17,351, forward strand.
AAGGCAATATCGGTGCCGGTCTTGGTGTAACCACTTCGGCAGGAACGGTTACGATGATCCGCCCTACTACTATTATCTCAAAAGCGTGGAAAAATCACATCATTGACGGTCTGCATTTTGAGTTTCAGCTCACACTCAATACCGAAGCACCCGCCGAGATGCACTACTATATCAAAGAGTACCGTGCACTCTGTCCTGCCGAAAATGTCAACCACACCATGCACAACCTTTACACGCTACGCGGAGCAAAAGTTCGCGACTCCAAAGCGTGGGCAAAACATATTGACAACATGTTGCTTAAATGGGGTGACCAATCCGATGTGCTTTTTGCGCCGCATCACTGGCCGACATGGGGTACCAAAAACATTCAACAGCATATTACACTGCAACGCGACACCTATAAGTTCATGCATGATCAAGTGCTACGCCTTGCCAATCACGGCTACACAATGGATGAGATCGGCGATATGATCAAGCTTCCCGCATCACTTGATCAAAACTGGGCAAGTCACGGTTATTACGGCAGTATCAGTCATAACGCGCGCGCTATTTATAACTTTTATCTCGGTTTTTTTGATGGCAACCCTGCCCATTTGCACAAACTGCCTCCACAGCCGGGAGCCTTAAAATATGTCGAGTACATGGGTGGTGCTTCAAAAATTGTGGCATTAGCCAAAAAAGATTATAAAAAAGGCGAATACCGCTGGGTAGCCGAAGTGCTTAGTCATGTGGTGTTTGCCGACCCTGAAAACACCGAAGCAAAAATGCTACTTGCCGACACACTCGAACAACTAGGCTACGCTGCCGAATCGGGACCGTGGCGAAATTTTTACCTCTCAGGTGCACGTGAACTGCGTACCGGAGTACAAGTAGTACCTACCCCCAATACTGCTTCGCCCGATATCATTCAAAACATGCCTATTGAGATGATGCTCGATTATCTTGCCGTTCGCCTTAATCCTGAAAAAGCAAAAGGCAAAAGTATGAAAATCGGTTTTAATTTTACTGATATCAATGAGCTTTACACGCTTTTTTTAGAACACTCCACACTCAATAATCGTAAAGGGCTTGATGATGATGTCCAATCAACAATCATCACCACCCGTGAGACGCTTAATGACATCATGCTCAAACGCATCAGCGTAGAAGAAGCACTAAAACAAAAACGTATTACCGTCAAAGGTGAAAAAGGGCACTTTAAAGCACTCCAAGAGATGCTTGACAATTTTGAGTTTTGGTTCAATATCGTCACACCGTAGCCTTACATGTAACGCCTGTAGCTACAGGCGTTTTTAAAAACGGTACTGCCACGCCACTCCTAAAACGTCGAAATTCGTACCGGTTCGTGCCACAATACCGCTATGGCCGTAAAATTTAAGTGATTGATAACGACTTATCGGCATTGCCAGTGTCGCACCGATACGCGAATTTTCAAGCGGCTTATCGGCTCTGATGTTATTGGTCACGTAATCACCACCCCAAAAGTAGTTCGCATCCATTCCAACCCAAGCTCCTTTTGAAAAATTATAAATCAGATGCGATTGGATCGAATATACATTGTCTTGTTTACGGCTAACTCCTCCGTAAAATTCACTATTTTTAGAATAAAATTCCGCATCGGCCGCCAATTCGATCACAACATCACCAAACGCTTTTGAGATGCCGACTCCCGACTTTAGTGCCCAGCGATGCGTGCTAATATTGACCAGTCGATTCTCATCATACTGTCCCGTTGGCATCGTAGTTTGAAGCCGTATGCCGACAATCCACTCTTGTTGGTAGCCTCCAAACTCTTTTAGCGAAAGTGCCGGTGCCCCTAAAAGATTGTAAGAAATTCCCAGTTTTACATCGCCAAGCCCACACACATTTCGACTTACGTTTTGGCCATATTGTTGTGCCTCGCCATCAATACACATAGCAGGCAATGCAATATTTATCTTGCCACTTTGTCCTAAAAATCCATATACGTGTGCCAACGCCAATACTGTAGCATGTACGTCAAGCCTAGGATCATTAATATCAAGTGTCGGATTATCTGCCAATGCTCCTTGCGAAAATGCATACCCCGCTATCAAAAAATTTAGCCCTACTGGAGCATTGGAATAGAGCCTCGGCTCAAGCGATTGTGCATAAAGTAGCGTGTGACTTATTCCTAAAATGAGCAATATCCGTTTCATGATCTACCTCAATTCAATTACACAAGCATAGCAGAATTTACATGTAGCGTTTTAGTTTATCTTTAGAGTATTCATACTATGATACAAACCGACTAATCAGTCGGGAGAATATTTTGAGTCAAAAACGCGAACAGATTTTACGCACCGCCATGCAGCTTTTTACCGAAGAGGGGTTTCATGCAACTCCTACATCTAAAATTGCCAAAGAGGCGGAAGTTGCCACCGGAACGCTCTTTCACCATTTTGAGAGCAAAGAGGCTCTTATTAATGAACTTTATATCTATGTCAAAAAACGCTTGCAAAAGGCATTGCTTGTTGATTTTGATCCTAATGATAACTTTAAAACCATACTGTTTAAGCTTTGGAAAAATGATCTGCATTGGTTTAAAGTGCATTATGATGAGTTTATATTTTTGCAGCAATACCACCACTCCAATCTCATTATGGATAGTACACGAGAACTACTCTATAAAGATTTTACGGAGATTATTGAAAAGCTACAAAGTGCCATAGCGCAACAGGCATTCAAAACTGATGATCTTGAGTTCATTACATGCGGCTTTGTGGCCAATTTGCAACACAACAACGTCCATTTTCATAAATACCCTGAAACGTTTACTGATGCAAACATTGAACGCCATTTTGAAATTTACTACAGCGGAATATCGCACAACAAGGAGAACTGATGCGACTTTTACATGTAATACTTGCGCCACTGATGGCACTTAACCTTTTTGCAGCTGAGCAACCGGCACCCCGCCCTTCACTCGTGGTAACGACACCGATTGAAAAAGGGGTCGTGAACCCGCTCCAAACTTATGTAGGAACCCTCTATTATGATTCCAAAAGCAATCTGGCAGCAGAATTTGAAGGTTCCGTAGCATCACTGCATTTTAGTGAAGGCGAAGCGGTCAAAAAGGGCACTATACTGCTTACACTCGATACTACCGTACTTCAAGCCAATATTGCCGCACAAAAAGCTTCTATCGAAGCAGCCGTTGCTGATCTAACCCGTCAAGAACGTGATCTTGAACGCACCCAAGCCCTGCTTGAGCGCAACAGTATTTCGCAAACCGGATACGATCAGATCTTTTATGGTGTCGAACGTAGCCGTGCCAATCTCAAAGCACTGCGAAGCCAGCTTGATGCACTAGAGATTCAAAAAGCAAAAATGCAGATTAAGGCGCCCTTTTCGGGAATCGTCACCAAGCGCAACGTTGATGTCGGCGAATGGGTATCAAGAGGTACAGCAGTAGCAACGATTATAGCTCCCAAAAGCATTGAAGCACGCCTTAACATCCCCTCGCGTTTTATTCATACCCTTAAAAACAGCGAAAGTTTTACGGCCAGTATTGAAGGGCGTGATATTGAGGTAAAACTCAAAAATGTCATCCCCCAAGCCGACATTACCACCCGCACCTTTCCCGTTGAACTAAGTCTCTCTAATAGCGAGGGGCTGATTGAAGGTATGCGCATTGACGTTCAAGTCCCGACACTGGCGCAACAAGACTCTCTTATGGTACCGCGTGACGCGGTCATTAAGCGTTTTGGTCAAAATGTCGTGTTTGCCGCGGTTGATGGCAAGGCGGTGATGATTCCGGTTCAGGTCATTGGCTACAACAAAGATCAAGCCGCCATCAGCGGTATGGGGCTTGTACCGCAGATGCGTATTGTCATCAAAGGCAATGAACGTATTTTCCCCAACATGCCGGTTATGGAGAAGGGTAACTCATGAATTTTATTGACCTCTCCATCAAAAAACCGGTCAGCATCATTGTCGGTGTTGTCCTCATCTTGATGTTCGGGTTTGTCGCACTTACCAAGCTTCCCTATAAGCTTACGCCTAATGTCGTACAGCCTGAAATTGCGGTAACGACACTCTGGCCCGGAGCGACCCCTAGCGAAGTGGAGCGCGATATTGTCGATAAGCAAGAAGAGATGCTTAAATCGACACCGGATCTTATTGCCTACGAAGCCACTGCTTCGGACAATTTAGCGGAAATTACTCTTACGTTTGAAGTCGGTACCGATATGAATAAAGCGCTTTTGGAGGTCTCCAACAAGCTCAATCAGGTCGATACCTACCCCGAAAACGTTGAACAGCCGGTTATTGCTTCAGCAGGAGCCAACGCTTCGCCCGTCATCTGGATGGGCTTTATTGCCGATGAAAATAATACGCGCGATATCGACACCTATAAAACCTATCTTGAAAATGAAGTCAAAGAGCAGTTTGAGCGGGTTAAAGGCGTGGCGAGCGTGTTTATTCCCGGTGGTACCGAAGAGCAGATGCAAATCAAAATATTTCCCGAGCGCTTGGCGGCATTTGGTCTTAGCATTGATCAGGTCGCCATGGCGATTCAAAGTGAAAACCGCGACACATCGGCGGGAACCGTAGACATCGACCGCCGCACCTATCGTGTGCGCACTACGGCGCGTTTTAATTCTCCCGAATCTCTTGAAAAAATGGTGCTTTTTCACGACGGAGTGCGCACCATCCGTTTGGGCGATGTGGCGGTTATCGAGAAGGGGTATGAAAAAGTCAAAGCCAATATCCTTGTAGCCGGAGGGGGGTTGGGGATTCATAAGGCACTGATTTACGGTATACGTATTGATCCTGAAGCCAACGTTGTGGACACCACCAACCGTGTCGAAGAGGTTTTTAAGACGCTTAATGCCGAAGTGCTTCCCAAAAAGAACATTCACTTGGAGTGGTTTTACGATCAGCGCGATTATATTCAAGGCGCTATTGATCTGGTAAAACAAAACATTGCCGTGGGTGGTGTGTTGGCTATTATTATCCTACTACTCTTTTTGCGCTCTCTTACCTCAACGGCGGTTGTGGGTATTGCGATTCCTATTAGTATTATCTCCACGTTTATCGTGCTTAGCGCTATGGATCGCTCACTCAATACCATTTCGCTTGCGGGCATCAGCTTTGCGGTGGGGATGCTACTTGATAGCGCCATCGTCGTACTCGAAAACATCGATCGTCATCGAAAAATGGGCAAAGGAATATTTCAATCCGCCCATGACGGTGCTATGGAGGTATGGGGTGCACTGATTGCTTCGGCACTTACCACTATTGCCGTCTTTTTGCCGGTCATCTTTTTGCAGTCCGAAGCGGGACAGCTTTTTAAAGATATTGCCATTGCCGTTACGGCAGCAATCACCTTTTCACTTTTTGTCTCCATTTCGGTCATTCCGATGCTCTGGGCACAACTGATGAAACTAAGCAAACAAGACGACACCGCGCAACATCATAAAGAGCACAGCAGTATTTTGGTCAGTTTTGGCAGTGCGATGGTTGCGCTTTTGATGGGAATTGTAGCGTGGAGTTTAAAAACCCGTTTCAATCAGTTGCTCACTGTCGGAACACTCAGTGCAACCGCTATTGCCATCATTATTGTGCTCTTTCCAAAAATGGAGTACCTACCTCAAGGCAACCAAAATCTGGTACTTAACATTCTCATTCCGCCTCCGGGGCTTTCTGAAAAAGAAGGCAAAGAGGTGGGATATGCTCTGTATGAACACATGAAGCCTCACTATGCCAAAGAGGAAATCGACGGCGTGCCGCCAATTAAACGTACCTTTTATGTCTCGATGGGCGATTTTATGATTCAAGGCATGATCTCTCAACGTGAACAGCGCGCTAGCGAATATATCCCCTTTATGATGCCCGCCGTGAACAGTTTTCCGGGAATCTTCGGTATTACGTTGCAACGCGGGGTGTTTGAACAAGGCATTGGCGAGGGACGCAACATCGATATTGACATAAGTGGTGAAGACATGAACCAGTTAGCGCAGATCGGGGGGATGCTTTTTGGTACGCTAAATCAAAAAATGCCCGGCGCGCAGGTACGTCCCGTGCCCTCTATCGAGGTACTTTTCCCCGAAGCGCGACTGATTCCCGACCGTAGTGCATTGGCTTCTGTAGGGCTTAATAGCACGTCCTTCGGTTTTGCGGCCGATGTTTTGCTTGACGGACGTAAAGTGAGCGAATATGTCGAAGACGGCAAAAAATCGGTAGATATGATCTTAAAATCGTTTGATGATGAGATCGACTCTCCCGAAGCGCTCTACATGACACAGATCGCCACGCCCAATGCGGGGCTGGTACCGCTCTCATCGCTTGCACAGCTTGAACACACAACCGGAATTACGAAAATCCGCCATGTCGGGGGCAAACGTACCATTACCCTTCAGGTTACTCCGCCAATGAGTATGACGCTTGAAGAGGCTATCGAGGTGCTTGATCAAGGGATTCTTGAGAGTATGCGAAGTCAGGGAATGTTTAAAGGTGCCGATGTTGAGTTGGCCGGTAAAGCGGACAAACTGGCCGAAACGGTGGATTCGATGAAATGGAACCTGCTCTTTGCATTGGCTATCACCTACTTGCTCATGAGTGCACTCTTTGGCAACTTTGTCTATCCGCTCATTATTATGTTTACCGTGCCGCTAGCCGCAGCGGGTGGTTTTGTGGGACTTTCGCTCACGAACCTTTTCATCGCGCCGCAACCGCTCGATATTTTGACGATGCTTGGATTTATTATCCTTATTGGAATTGTTGTGAATAATGCCATTTTGATTGTGCACCAGTCACTTAATAACGTGCGCTATCAAGCTATGGAGTACAAAGAGGCTATTATGGAGGCAACCCACAGCCGCTTGCGCCCGATCTTCATGAGCTCAATGACTTCGATCTTTGGAATGTTGCCGCTGGTCTTGGTACCGGGACCGGGATCAGAGTTTTACCGCGGTTTAGGCTCGGTTATTACCGGAGGATTGGGAATGTCGATGATTTTCACCATCTTTATAACCCCAGCCTTAATGTATTTTGCTATAGTATTCGAAAAAATTGGTGCCCCCAAGGAGGATAACGCATGAAAACGGTACTCTCACTCTTTTTTTGTACCGCTTCGCTATTGGCGCTTAGCCTTGATGAAGCACTGGATCGGGCGATGACACATTCCCCACTGTTAAAAATTGCACAAAGCGAAATCAATGTGGCCAAAAGTGCTAAAGGCGAAGCATATGCGGCGTATCACCCTACGCTTAATGCAGGATTTACATGGCAGACTATGGACAAAACGACTGCTTTTACCTTTTCGCCGGCATACCGCTACAACCTTAGTGCTACCTATAACCTTTTTAGAGGCTTTAGCGATAGCGCCACCATTGAGGCGCGCGAATATGAAAAAAAGGCGCAAGAGTATACTCTACAAGCCACAAAATCGGATCTCAAACTCAATGTCATTGATGCGTACAGCGCTTGTATTAAAGCCGAAAAACAGCTTATTACGCAAAACAAAGAGCTCGCTTCACTGCAAAAGCAGTATGACGATACTGCCATACGCTTTGAACAAGGTATGGTGGCCAAAAATGAACTTCTGCTTATAGAAGTTGATAAACTGCGCGCCGAACAGGCAGTTTTTGCGGCCAAAAGTGCCATTACGCAACACTACAGCCAACTGCGCCAACTGCTTGGAGGTGCACTCGAATATAGTGAAAAGGTTGAAGACTTTAATACCGCCACATCTGAACCCGATCAATTTAGTGCACTTCTTAAAGCGACCTATGCAAACCGTAGTGAGCTCAAAGCGCTTAAACTGCTAGAGTCCTCACTCACTTCACAACGAGAGGCCGTGGCGGGCAACTACCTGCCGCATGTCGATTTGCAAGGCGACTATGTTGTTAATGACAAAGAGCGTTATATGGGTACCAATACCATTCAACTCAAAGATCAACTTACCGGTACACTCAACGTCACATGGACGCTTTACGCGGGACTGGCCAATGTAGAGCAGCGTAAAGGCTTGCTTGAACAGAGCCGTATTCAATCGTATCAACATGCACAGCTTAAACTCGAACTCGAAAACCAGCTCAAGAGTGCATATGAAACCTTTTTGGTAGCTCAAAGCGCCAAAGACGTCGCGTATCGCGCACTCAAAAGTTCTGAAGAGAACTATCGTATCACCTCCGATCGTCACAATTACGGACAGGTTGATACGCTTACGCTTTTAAAATCACAAGCTGATCTTACCAATGCCACAAATGCCTATAACAACGCTACTTATGATCTCTTTGTAGCCTATAAAACTATTGAACGTATTAGCGGGAAATAGTTTACATGTAACCCTCTACATGTAAACGTTTTTAATACACCAACGGTACGAATCGAAAGCCGAAATACTCTTCTCGCACGACTTCATGCTCCGTGCGTTTGAAAAACTTCCAAATAGAATTTTTTATGGGTATCACCAGCCTTCCACCAACTGCAAGCTGGGCGAGCAACTCATGGGGAAAATCTTTAGCACTGGCTGAGACCAATATGGCATCAAACAGTTCATCCGGCTTGCCAAGTTCTTTTGTCGCCGCTTCAATGCGACAATTTGAAAATCCATAGCGCTTGAGATTTTCAGCGCCAAAACGTCGTACTTCATCCACGCGTTCTAGCCCTATTACGTTTCCGCTTTTGCCAACAATTGCACCTAATAGTGCCGTGCTCCAGCCCGATCCCGAACCGATATCAAGCACCGATTCACCCTCTTTGGGCGCAAGCAATTCCAACATAAAAGCGACGGTACTGGGTTGGGATATCGTCTGAGAAAAGCCGATAGGTAGCGGATAGTCTTCATAAGCCTGAGCACGTTGTGTCGGTAGTACAAAATCGGCACGATCAATATATTCAAAAGCCCTGATAATACATGGTGTTGTCAAGATACCACGATACTTCATGGTTTCAATCAGTTTTTTAGTGTTTGACATTTACATGTAAGCATACACAATGTTTTTTAATTGATGGATAAAAAGAGAAATGATTGGTGGAGCTGTGGGGAATGGTACCAACCATATTTTAAGGGACTTGTATGGTTAATATAAATTTATACCCCTATAAATACCCCTAAGAAATCTTGCTACCCTCTCTTAGGCCAAAGAGGAACGCGTGTTACTCTCCAACACTTTTTCAAGAGAATGAACAATATAAGCATTTAGAGATTCACCCATCTCATAGGCAGCTTTGGCGGCGCGTTTATGCAGTGTTTCACCCATACGCAAACGAATATCGCCGCTGTAGGGTTTTTCGGGTGTTTTGCCCATCGCTTCACAGGTTTGCATATAATCGTCTACCGCGTCGATAAACGCCTGTTTCAGATCATGCGCGTTTTCTGCTTCAAACGTTACCAAATCATTGATTCCCTCAATAGTGCCAAAAAATACCTCATCTTCTTCGGAGTATTTCGGCTCTGAATAATAGCTTTTATATTTCAGCATTCCAGCTCCTTTAGTTTCGCCTGTATCTGTTTGACGATATACACTTTGAGTATATCTTCGGGGTGCGGTTTGTGCAAGTTGATAAGCAGCTCGTCTTTGACGAACTTAACCCGTGATCCGCTCCCCTCTCTCTTTTCAAAGCCCAACTGTTGCAATAATGCTTCCAGCTCCGTAAAGGTTAAATCCTTACGGGGCGGCAATTGCGTAAACTTCTTTAAGAGCTTCTCTTTTTTACTCATAAGAAATGGTATCACTTTATGGTATCATAAGTCAAGAGGTAGTTTTTAGGTTCTTTGGGGACTTTCACTAAGCGTGGGGGGCGCAAGCTCCCATGAAAACGCAACTTTCAGATTTTTCAAACCACTGGCACTTTTGCAGATATACTTCGTATATAACATGCCACTTTATCGCGTCGAAACAGAAAAGAGAGCGAAAAAAAAATTATTTTGGTTTGTGAAGCTTACGCCATTTGCAGTACTTCCGACTTTTAACGCTGTATATGCTGCATTGGAACATCCGCCCGCATTCTTTGCATTGTAGAGTAACCCGATTTTTGATCTTGGTGTGGTGCACAAAGATAAATTGACCGATTTCCTCACCCTCTACGTAGTCAGCCCTGAAAAAGCGAGCAGAGTCCTAAAAACAGGCATTTCAAAGCACTTTTCAAGTAAAATAAAGACCAAAAGAGACCAGTAAAGTAGCAACTTTCTGGTCGAAACGGACGAAGATTTTGCTCCCTCATGTGCCA
>JBNKLA010000073.1:0-8101 GCA_050292115.1 Sulfurimonadaceae bacterium
ATTTCCAAAGAACCCGATACGGTATCGGCTCCACTCATAATATTGCTCAAACACACTCCTCATCTGCTCCAAATGTTCCAAGGTTACTCACTTTTTCAACCCTGTAAGCCATTTGTGTTCCTTTGGTGTCGTGGAGTGAGAGAATCGCATTAATAAGTGTCGATACTGTTGTTCTTTTGCCATCATTCCCCCAAAAAAATCTATCCATATCTATATTGAAATGTGCCACGTAATTACGTATAGCATAAAAAACTGCAAGATATTTTTCCAATGTATTTTCATTGCTTGCAATGAGTTTTTCAATCAATTCAAGCAATGTGCCCGCTGTTGTATATTGGCTTTGTTTAATTCGTATTTTTTCAAAAGTGCTTGCATCGTCTGCTAATTCTGCTAAACATTTATCAAATTTTTTTGGCTTATGCGGCAGATTGTCTCTAATGTTCTCTTCAAGCCCAAGCACAATACCTTTAATCATAGCTGCCATTAGAATGTCGCTACGTTTGTTTGCATTAAATCTTTTTGTAAGTTCAATGTATGAGTATAATAAATCTTCGAAGTTATCATCACTTGTCAACATACTCATTAATGCTTCAACCGAAATATCATCATCAAATACTTCTTTTATATGTGACAAAAATGATTGAAAAAAATGCTTACTTTCTTCAATATATAGTGGCTTGTATATATAAACATCATGTAATGGGGCATATGTGCCTCTTATTCCACTGGCAATTTTCAAATATATCTGTTTTAACTCAAACCCGTGATGAACTAACAGCTTTATTGCTTCTATAATGTAAATTTCTAAATTCCACATCAATTTGTATTTCTCTCGATCTTTTAAACGGTAGTGCATCTTATACAGAAAGTTTAAAAAATCAAAAAGATACGTTTGTTCCAGTATTGTTACATTTAAAAAAGTAGTGAACGAAGCGTACAGCTGCATTTGAAATTCCTCCACATTTTTATAATCTTGGCAGGAGATGAAGTTCTTTAGATTGCGGATAACATAGTCTTTATGCCGTATTTCAGCGATATAATGAAATCCAATAAAGTGACCTTTAAACTCTTCTTCTTTTATAAAAAGTCCCTTTAATTTTTTAACGGCTACCAAAAACAGTAGCCACTCTGGATATAGATAAATCATTTGCGCATCTTGCAAAGGAGTAGTATTGAGCCTTTGTCCCATAAAATGGATAATGGTATCAAAGTTGTCTTTTTCTTCGCCTAGATAACCTCTTTTGGCAACAAGCGAATTTGTTTCAACTTGGAGCAGATTATTATCGATATAGTGTATAATATCATCATCATAACCATCATTTAGACCGTTTAGTTTATAAAATTTTTTGAAGTCATTATCTTCTAAAAAAACAATAGAGTTTAAGATCTGAAAATCTCTATTTAACTCTATTTCAAACAAACTCATCAGAGACTCTTCACATCATCAATACTATATTGTTTAAAAATCTGAATAACATTGGTCTTGACAACATTCTCTTTTAGGGTTTCAACGCTCTCAAAGTCAATTTTACTCTCGTTAAACGCTTCGGAAAAAAGCTCTTTGTAAATGTTTACATGTAAGGGGCTTTGGCTCTTACCGGTTAGTTTTTGCATGGGCTAATTTCCTGTTTTCTATTATGGCTTTTGAGCTTTGTCGGTTATATTATATCGTTATCGTATGAGGTTAGGGAGAGCTTTGAATGGATAGTATACCATCGAAGCGGTCACACGCGTGTACGCAGCACAAGCTTTTGCCAAATTTTCAAAACCCCGATCAGCCCCATAATCGCAACCAACCCCCACTGCCACATACTCAATGCTTTTTGCGCCATCACAAAATGCACGCTTGCCAAAACGATGGCCACATAGATGACTTTATGGTACATGTAAAACGTTGCAAAAAGCTTGCGCCGTGATGTGATAGCCATAAAAAGCAGTAGTACAAAGGCGCTCATTCCCAGATAGATAAAGGGCTTATCCAGCGTTTCTGAGAGGGCAAAGGCAAGGTCGAGTTCGCTATCTAAGATGAGAAAGTTAGAGAGATGCAACAGGGCATAAAAAAAGGCGAATAGTCCCATCATACGCCGATAGGTCGTGAGCTTAAACATCGAGAGTGTCGTGGTCGCATACAAGAGTATAATCGCCGTGATGCCGGAGAACGTATAGATATATTTGATAGGGTCATTTACCTCTTGCATTACAAGCACGTAAACGGCATACGCCAGCGGTAACACCAAAAGCGCAAATAGTGCAATTTTTTTGCGTTTCAAAAAAACTTCCTTAGATCCATCCCTTTGTACAGATGCGAAACTTCGGCTTCGTAGCCATTGAACATTAGCGTTTTTTGTTTGAAAAAACTGCCCAAGACGCGTTCGCGCTTTTGTGACCAGCGCGGGTGGTCAACGTGGGGGTTCACATTGGCGTAAAAACCGTACTCATGCGAGGCCGCTTTTTGCCATGTATTGATCGGTGCGGTGTCGCTAAAGCTGATGCGTACGATGGATTTAATGCTCTTAAACCCATATTTCCACGGCACAACCAGCCGAATCGGAGCACCGTTTTGCGGGGGTAGGGTATGGCCGTACATGCCCACGCTCATTAATGTAAGCGGGTGCATCGCCTCATCCATGCGCAGGCCTTCGACATAGGGATAATCGATCGAAGCAAATCCCCCGCGTTTCTGATCGGGAAAAGTTTGGGGATCATGCAGGGTCTCAAAACGCACGTATTTGGCTTTGGCCAGCGGGCGGGCTTTTTTGATAAGCTCCGAGAGCTCAAAACCGACCCACGGCACCACCATAGCCCACCCCTCGACACAGCGAAAGCGGTAAATGCGCTCTTGTAGTGAAAATTTGTATAGCGCATCCAGCTCCAGCGCAAAAGGATTCTCGCAAAGGCCGTCTACGGTGAGCTTCCACGAATCGGGCATAAAGCTTCGCGCCATCGATTTCACACCCTTTTTACTGGTCGTAAATTCGTAAAAGTTGTTATACGAACTCGCCTGCTCAAAACTGTTGAGCTCAAGGTCCGTTTTGTTGGGGTCTTTGGCGTAGTTTAGGTTGGGTTTGGGAAGATACTCTTTGGCGGCGGCATCCATCACGGTAGCAGTGCTCACGGCCATGGCCGCACCGAGTTTTAGAAAATGGCGGCGCGCGTTAAAAAGTGCTTCGTCAGTTACAAGCGATTCGGGAAGATTGCGGGTATACATAAGAAACCTTTATGTTGTTCTACCCTTATGGTAGTTAGTTTGCATAAACAAACCCTATACCGTTTAGCCTTTTTTAAACCCCAGTAGCACCAGCGTACTTTTGGTAGCGCGGGCGATAATGCTCTGCTCGGGGCGAAACATCGCGTCGGATATCTTTTTGGCCGTTTGAAACATCATCTCAAAACCGTGTGCAGGATAGTCGCTTTGTAGTACCAGCGTATCCATCGAGAGCTGATTAAGCGCATCGTTGTCAAACACGTCGATAGTTGCAGGCCCGATACTAATAAAAAAGTGCTCCAGATCGTCATGCGGCTGTGTGGCGTTTAAAATAATGCCGCGGTGTTTTTGTAGCTTCTCTTTACATGTAAGCTCTGCTTCGTCAATAAAGAGCGGTTTGTCACTCTCTGCATCAAGATTATCGTTACATGTAACGCTATAGCCCACGCAGTTGGCATCGGCCAAGTTTCTTAATTTGAGCGGCACGGTATAAAAAAGCGCGTCAAGATCGTTGGCGTGTTCTTGCACCCTTGCAATCTCATCTTCGCTTTGGGGATGGGTCACAAAGAGTTGCACCATGGTATCTTCCATGATCTCATCAATCTCTTCTATAAAATAGTCATCGATCTTTTTGAGATTGACATCAACGGTCATTTGCGCGCTCCTCGTAGCATCTTGAGTATTTTGGGCGTTATGGCCAGATCGAGTGCACTAAAATCGTCGGGATTGGTAATGCGTACATCGGCTCCGGCATCAAGCAGTAGGCGTACCATCGCCTCTTTGCCGCTTGAGGCCGCGTACATTAGCGAGGTAATGCCCCCTTCGTTTTGCGTGTCAACCTCAATTCCCGCATCAATCAGCAATTGAATAACCTCGGGATTCTCCCCGAAACAACCTAGCCACAGTGCGGTATTGCCGTCGATATTCTTACATGTAAGGTCGGCTCCGGCTTCAAGAAGCGTTTTGACAATCTCGGCATTGCCTTCGCGCGCGGCTTTCATAAGGGCGGTGTTGCCGTAGTTGCCTTGTAGATTGAGGTTATCGGGCGTATAGTCGTTGGCTTCAAGCCATTGTAGCGTTGTGGGATTCACAGCGGCTCCTGTATTGGCGTTTGAGTTTGGCAAGATCTTTGAAAAAACAGCTATCGGTGTATTCAAAGCGCTGTGACGCAGTTGCATGTAGATGTGCTTCATAATGCTTGAGCATGAGATTCATATCGTCGATGGGTATTTGAAACCTCTTTTCACACTGTCGGCAGTAGAGCTCTGTAGTCATACTTTCATCGATCCTTTGGGTCTAATATGCAAGTTTTATTCGTTTTAAAACCAGTCGCTTAAAAGCAGCTTTTCAACTCTTCCAAACTCTTTGGTATTGTGTGTTACTAATGTCATGTTATTGGCTAGGGCGCAGCCCGAAATTAATGTATCCATGGAGCCAATTGGAGTGCCTTTTTGCTCCAGTTCTGCTCTGATTAATGCGGCAGATTTAGCCTCTTTTGCACCAAGCGGAACAACTTCTATTTGAGCAAGCAAGGTAGCGAGTTGGTGCGTTCTTTTATGAGGATTGGATGATTTGTTGATGCCCACCTGAAGCTCAAAAAGAACAATCGAAGGAATAAAAATCTCATTGGGTGCGTGGCTAAACATATTGTGCGCTACGTTGCCCATGCCTTTAAAGAAGTAGATGAGTGTATTAGTGTCAAGTAAATAACTCAAAATACTTCTCGTTGCATATCTTTTATATCAGTATCTCTGATCTCATCGAGACTGGGGAAATCACTCCAGCTACCCGTGAGATTCTTAACATCATTATCCCATGTGTCCGCTATGTTTTTTTCTAAAACATTGGATATGAACTTGCTAATAGAGAGACCGGTTTCAGTAGCCATTTTTTTTACCTTAGCTTCGAGGTTATTATCAATATAGATGGTAATCTGAGACATGAGCATCCTTTTTAAAGTATATGTGCACGTATAAGTGTATTATAATATCAAGTATCGTTAATAGTCAAGATGCACTACATGTAAATAAGAGTATAGTTTCAAAAAATTATTGAAGATATGAGATGAATATTTCAAAACCGACCAAAATAACCCTCTTACTGCTCTCGATGATGACGATGATGTCTAATGTGGCCATCATTACGTCACTGCCGCATTTTAAAGAGCATTTTCCCGATCATGCGCATATTGAATTTTTGTCACGCCTGATGATTACGCTTCCTTCGCTTTCTATTGCACTGCTCTCACCATTTTTGGGGCATCTGCTCTCAAAATTTAGCCGTCGCAGTACCTTGAGTGTAGGCCTGTCGCTGTTTGCTTTGGCGGGGAGTGCAGGGCTTTATCTGCAAAGTATCGAAGCCATGCTGATGTCGCGCGCATTTTTTGGTATTGCGGTTGCGGTTTTGATGATTGTAACCACGTCGCTGGTCGGGGACTATTTTGAGAGTGAAACGCGTCATCGCTATATGGGGTTGCAGAGTGCCTTTAGTTCGGTTGGCGGGTTGCTGCTGCTTGTTGGCGGCGGGATGTTAAGCGACATTGAGTGGCGCTATCCGTTTGGTATCTATCTTATTGGAGCGCTCTATTTGCCGCTGGTATGGCTTTTTATAGCCGAGCCCAAACATCCGGTGCACAATATTCAAGAAGAGGAGCAAAATCATAACTTGCGGGGGATTTACGCATTGGCCTTTGCGTTGATGCTGATTTTTTATGTGCTACCGACGCAGATGCCGTTTTTGATGATCAACCATTTTGGTGCCAGCGGCGCGCTGACGGGTGCGATTATCTCTATGGCGTTTGTCTTTAATGCACTGGGCGCGCTTACCTTTTCACAGCTCAAAAAACGTTTTGATTTTGCAAAAATATATATGATCGGTATGGCTATTATCGCTGTGGGATTCGTGCTTATCGGATTGGTGAATGATGTGCACCTCTTTTTCTTTACGTCGCCCATTATGGGTTTTGGCGGCGGCTTGCTCATGACCAATATCACGGCGTGGATGCTGCATAAAGCGCATCATAAAAAGCGGGTGCGCTCTTCGGGGTATCTAAGTAGTGCACTCTTTATGGGGCAGTTTAGCTCACCGATACTTTTTCACCCCTTTGTAGCCTATTTTGGCGTGCAGCACTTTTTTATTGTAGCGGGTGTGGTGTTGATGGTTTTAGTAGGAGGCGTAGTGCTGCTTAAAAAATAAGCAACCATTCTCGTATACTTATTGCACTCTTACATGTAAACCTCCAACACAGGAGATACGCAATGGTAAATCGCGCAAAAATCAAAGAGTTGATGAACGAGAGTGCCTGTTCGCACAGTGCCCACAAGAAAAAAGGAGAAGGGTGTGACAAGCCCAAACCGGGACTTGCCGCCGGAGGGTGCGCATTTGACGGCGCGCAGATCTCGCTCTTTCCCTATTCTGATGCTGTGCATTTGGTACACGGCCCACAAACCTGTATGGGCGCGTCGTGGGAAACGCGTGAGACCAAAACTTCATGGCACGGACGCGATCATACGCAGATGGGCTTTACGACCGGAATCACGACAAACGATGTCATTTTTGGCGGAGACAAGCGTCTGGCGGACTCCATTGATTACATTATGCAACATTATAGTCCCGAGGCGATCTTTGTCTACTCTACCTGTGTAACGGCGCTGGTGGGGGATGATATCGACATGACCTGCAAACTCGGCAGTGAAAGGCACGGCGTTCCGGTAGTGCCGGTACATGCTCCCGGTTTTGTCGGCGGTAAAAACCTTGGCTCGCGTCTAGCGGGTGAGGCGGTGCTTGAAAACCTTATTGGTACCAAAGAGCCTGAATTTACCACCCCTTACGACATCAATCTCATCGGCGATTACAACGTTACGGGCGATATGTGGCAGTATCTTCCCATTTTAGAAAAGATCGGTATTCGGGTGCTTAGCTCTATGAGTGGGGATGGGCGTGTCGGATCGATTCGTAGCGCGCACCGCGCGAAGCTCAACGTGATTGTGTGTGCAAAATCACTGGTGACGCTGTGTCGTAAAATGCAAGAGAACTACGGCATTCCGTGGATTTCCGTCTCGTTTTACGGCAAGCGCGACACCAGTTTTGCCATCCGTGAAATTGCCAAAGCACTGGGCGATCCCGAAATTATGGATCGTGCGGAGAAAGTGATAGCCGAAGAAGAAGCAAAACTTGAAGCCAAGCTATTGCCCTATAAAAAAGCGTTTGCAGGCAAAAAAGCGGTGCTTAATACCGGAGGCAATAAAGCATGGTCGATTGCGTCGGGTTTGCAAGACCTTGGCGTAGATGTGGTAGCAACCTCCATACGAAAATCGACACAAGACGATATTGAAAAAGCGCGCGAATACCTTGGCGAAGAGGCGGTGCTAATGAAGGCTCCGGCCTCTGATCAGGCTAAAGTGATCGATCAATTCGGCGTAGATATTTTGCTAGCGGGCGGGCGCAGTCTCTATACGGCTATTAAGAAAAAAATCTCTTTTATTGACGTAAATCAAGAGAAAAAGACCAGCTATGGCGGCTACGACGGTCTTATTAACCTTGCCATAGACCTCCAGCACGCCTTTAACAACCCCGTGTTTGCCAATGTGAGCAAAAAGGCGCCGTGGGAATGATGTTTTTATTGCACTTTTGATTGTCTAAAAAATAATCATCAAGCTGTAGATATTTGTTAATTGTTTGTTTATAATTTTAGCATCTCAAAAAAAATAGGGAGAACCAATGGAAAACTTCTCAGACGTACAGTACATCCTGACAAGCTTTTTGTTTCTGTTTGCAGGAGCACTGGTTATGTGGATGGCGGCAGGCTTTGCCATGCTCGAAGCGGGCTTGACGCGTACTAAAAACAATGTGGTCATCTTGACTAAAAACATCGCACTCTACTCCATAGCGTGTATC
>JBNKLA010000074.1:0-15338 GCA_050292115.1 Sulfurimonadaceae bacterium
CTCCCTTCGGGCACTTAAAAGCAAAGCGTGCTCTACGTTAGAACCTTTTTACCGTAGCTACGGCTACGCTAAAAAGAACCTGCCTTGATCACACTGTGCTTTTAAGTGCTGAGACTATCTGGGAGTTTTGCAAGAAGTCTACTCTACATGTAAGGATATTTATGCGCAAAATCGCACTCTCAATACTGCTTCTTTTTAGTCTCTCTTTTGCACAGATGTTTCAGTCGGTTCCCGCCGAAAAAGCGCAATTGTTGCAACAAGGCGATGCTAAACTCTACTGCCCCAACTGCGGCATGAACCTTGTTAAATTTTATAAAACCTCACACGCGCTAAGCGACGAACACGGCCATACGCATCAGTACTGCTCGCTACACTGTCTTGTTGAAGCCAACCCCGATGCCGATCTTAGCAGTGCCAAAGTCGTGAATGTCAATACGCTCACATTTATAGACACCCGCAAAGCCTATTATGTTGTGGGAAGTCAAAAACCCGGCACCATGAGCATGAACAGCAAATACGCTTTTGGCACACAAAATGATGCCAAAGCTTTTATCATTGCTAACGGTGGGATGCTACGTAATTTTAAAGAGACGCTACACGTTGCCAAAAAAGAGATGGCAGGCGATCAAGCCATGATTGCCAAAAAACGTACCAAAATGGCGCAAAAAGGCCAGAAAATGCTTGAGACGCTCTGCAAAGGCGAGCTGGGCAGTTTTGATAATCTCGCCAAAGCCAAAAGCTTTGTCGTACACAGCGGCCAGTGTGGTACACCCAATGACAAACAGGCACAGGCCATGGCGATTGCACTGGTAAACGCCCCCACAAAAAAGCATGTGATTGAGGTGCCCAGAGACGCCAAATGCCCCGTTTGTGGCATGTTTGTGGCTAAATATCCCAAATGGGCCGCCGAGATGGTCGTCTCAGATACGCAGCATCTCTATTTTGACGGTGTGAAAGATATGATGAAATACCACTTCAAACACCCAAATGCCAAGGCTTTACATGTAAGCGATTATTACAATCTTAATGCCATTGATGCCACCAAAGCGTGGTATGCGATCGGCTCAAACGTTTACGGTCCTATGGGTAATGAGCTTATCCCGTTTGCGACGCAAGCCGATGCTCAGAGTTTCAAACTGGATCACGCCGCCAAAGCCATTCTTGCATTTGATAAAATTACACCTAAAATCGTAGAGCAACTTGACGCGCAGTAGCACGATTTTTTTAGCCGTTTTGCTCTTACATGTAACGGCTATAGCCATCATTTTTATTATGACGCACTCACCGCGAAATACGACTCAACATGCAACACGCTTAATGCTTCCGGGCATCGCACTTAGCGTGTCGTTTTTAGAGCCGCGCTTGCGCTTTTACGACACCTCCCCAACCCACGGTTTTTTTGATCTGCCGCCACCAAGTACAATGGACTTTGTCTATGCACCGTAGCGCATTTTTTAATTTTCTATTTCAACTACTTTTACGCCACCGCCAAAAGCATATTGCCATTATGCTGATTGCCGCAATAGTCGTCTTTGTGCTCAGTTCGGTGATGATACTCGCTCATGCGATTGCGTTTGATATTAAAACTACCCTACTTACCCAGCCCGACTTTGTCGTGCAAAAACTTCACGGTGGCAACAGCACCGATACGCCGCTTGAGTGGGCCGATGAGTTTGCACAGATCAAAGGCGTCACGCAAGCCCTGCCGCGGGTTTACGGGCGCTACTATTTTGAGCCCGACGGACGCTATTGCACCATTATCGGTATTGACCCTTTTGACACCCAAACCACAAACGCACTTAATGCACTGGTAAACGATCTGAACCTCTCACGTTTTCTTGCAAAGCCCCACATGATTGTCGGTCAGGGCGTTAAAGCCTATTTTGAGCGCTACCGCTTTAATAAAAGCTATCCGTTCACCACACCGCACCACTCCAAAATCGACATCAACATCTACGCTGAACTTTCAAAAGAGCGCGCTCTGATTAGCAACGACCTTATAATCATGCCCCTAGAGCCGGCGCGCGAGATTTTGGGTATTGACGATGAGCGTGCCACCGATATCGCACTTTATGCGCCCAACCCGCTTGAAGCAGAGCAGATTCTTGGCAAACTGATTGTCAAACATTTCGATACGCGCGTCATCACCAAAAGTGCCCTGCTCAAACGCTACGATATGCTTTTTAATTATAAAGGGGGCATCTTTTTACTGCTTTTTATCATTGTGTTGCTCACTTTTATGATCATTCTCTACCAGCGCTACAGCCTTGTCTCTTCAGGCGATCGAAAAGAGATCGGCATTATGCGTGCCGTAGGATGGAGCATCAAATCGGTCATTGCATTTAAACTGTTAGAGCATTTTATTGTCGCTTTTTTAGCTTTTGCTCTGGGCTTTATCAGCGCGTATCTGTATGTGTTTTATGCCGATGCCCCGCTGCTGGGAGCGATTTTTTACGGCTTTGAAAACCTTCCATCGCACTTTACGCTTTCGCACCGTATCGACTGGCAACTTTTTACCACGATCTTTTTACTGTATCATGCGGCATTTATAGCGGCGGTGTTACTACCCGCATGGCGCGCGGCCGTGACCGATCCGCTTGAGGCAATGCGATGATTAAAATATCGGGGCTCAATAAAATTTTTCATGAACGCCAATCCAACGCCTTTCATGCGCTTAAAGCCATTGACTTACATGTAAGCGCCGGAGAGCTTGTGATTCTTAAAGGGGTAAGCGGCAGTGGCAAATCAACACTGCTTAGTCTAATCGGTGCGCTGGCCAAGCCCTCAAGCGGAACCATTATCATTGACAATCATCCCATCACCAAACTGCCCGATCTACATGCTTCGCACTTTCGCAGTGAAATGTTGGGATTTATTTTTCAGTCGTTTAACCTCTTTGATACCCTCAGCGTTGCCGATAACGTAGCTCTTCCCCTACTACATCGCGCTTTACATGTAACGCAGATTGAGAGCATGGTAACCGATGCGATGCAACGCGCGGGTATCATTCATAAACAGCACAGCGAAGTACGCCTACTCTCAGGCGGTGAAAAACAGCGCTGCGCCATTGCCAGAGCGCTGGTGAATGATCCCAAAGTTATTTTATGCGATGAACCCACGGCTAACCTCGATGCACACAACACTTTAGAGTTTCTCGCACTGCTCACACAGATGCATGAGAGCAAAAAAACAATTATTGTTGCCACACATGATCCGATTTTTGATACACTTTCACATGCACGTTTTATTAACATTGATAAGGGGGTGTTAAACGAGCCATGATTTTTTTGCAAAACCATGTGATCGTCTACCTCTTTTTACAAGCTGTTGCGGCACTGCTACTTCTCTTTGCCCTGTGGCATGTCATTGCCATGTTGCGCCACTGGAATTTTCGCTCTAGCTCCGCGCTTCAATACCGGCTTGAAAAGCGCTCTTATCTTATTATCTTGATCATCACCTTCGCTCTTGTCTTAAAACTTCTCTTATTGCCCTACTTTGTATTCATGCTTGATGCACTCAGCGCGTTTATCCCCGGTGCCATGTGCGCCGCCGGAGTTATCGATGCCAATAACTACGGCACACCGCTACTGTTGCTGAAAATCAGCGTACTGTTTGTAGCGGGTATCTGGCTGATTATCAACCGGCGTGATCTCAAGGCGATGGATTATCCGTTTTTTAAACTTAAACTCTGGCTCTTTACACTCCTGTTTATGCTCTTTGCGTTTGAGAGCACACTTGATCTGCTCTATTTAACCCACATTACCACAGAGCAACCCGTCTCGTGTTGTTCGGTCATCTTTGGAGCCGAAGGGGTGCAAAATCCTCTGCCCTTCGGCCTTGATACTCAAGCGATATTAATCCTCTTCTCTCTTTCTTATCTGCTGGTTTTCATTACCTCTATTTTTAAAATGGCGCCGCTATCATTTGTGGCAAACGGCATCTTTTTATACCTCTCCTACTACGCCGTGGTCTACTTTTTTGGCACCTACATCTACGAACTGCCCACGCATCTCTGCCCCTACTGTATGCTTCAGGGCGAATACCACGCTATCGGTTATCTCATTTGGGGTACACTCTTTTTGGGCACGTTTTTTGGTGCGGTTGCCCCCATTATCGGACTTCTCACCAATGAACGACCGCTTTACATGTACCGCTGTAGCCTGATTTTAAACACCATTTTTATGCTAATTTGCAGTGGCTATGTGATACGCTACTACCTTTTAAATGGAGTCTGGCTGTGAAAAAGGTGCTTCCTTATCTTGTAGTTATAGTCATTATCGGTGCCATTATCGCCGTTTTTCTAAGCCGTGCCAAAGAGCAGCAGATGGTGACCGTCGTTACCGGCAATACCCAACAAGCGCCGCTTAAGATTCTTTTTGGGCATTATCAAGACACCCAGTGCGGCATGAGCGTGATGCACAACGAACACGCCGCCCAAGCCGCAGCACCGGACGGCAAAACCTGGTTTTTCGATGATATCGGCTGTCTGGCACTCTGGCTGGAAGATAAAGCGTTTCGCGATACGCTGCGTTTATGGGTTTTTAGCAAAGATACGCAACAGTGGATCGATGCCACCAAAGCGTTTTACACGCGCACCGATGAAACGCCCATGCATTACGGCTTTGGTGCCTACGAACATGCCACAGAGGGCGCTATCAACTTTGAAACCCTAAAACTCAAAATGTTACGCGGCGAACACCTGAACAATCCCTATACTCGGAGAGAATTGCTTGGAGAGCATTAACCTATTATCCATTATCGCCATTGCCTTTGTCGGCTCTTTTGGCCACTGTATCGGCATGTGCGGCGGCATTGTTATGGCGTACTCTACAGCAAAAGTCGAAAGCGGCTGGAGTCGCTTTTATCAGGCGTTTGCCCACATTCTTTACTCACTGGGTCGCGTGCTTACCTATACGATTTTAGGCGTTATGTTTGGCTATCTTGGCGGTGTGGCGACTTTTTCAAACACCGCCAACGGAACCCTGTTGCTAATCGCCGGAATCGCTATGGTGCTCACCGGATTGTCACTACTGGGAAAAGTAAAGTTCCTGACGCTTATCGAACACTCGCTCTCGGCCAATGCCTGGTATCAGCGTACGTTTAAAGCGATGCTCAAAAGCAACACGCTCATGAGCTTTTTTATTTTAGGAATGCTCAATGGGCTACTTCCATGCGGTTTTGTCTACTTCTTTGCCATCACCGCCGCCAGCACTGCCGATCCGTTTTGGGGCGGCGTGGTCATGGCGTCATTCGGCCTTGCCACGCTTCCGGCACTCTTTGGCCTTGGCTTTTTCGTGGGTCTGTTTCAACAGGGAAATATACGCAACCTGATGGTTAAACTCGCCGCCGTCGCCGTCGTTGTATACGGCCTGCTGACGCTTTATAACGGTTACGACTATCTTACCGACCCGCTTAAAACACTACGTGATTGTCATTAACCTTTACATGTAACGCTAAAACGGCCAAACCGCCTGCACCAGCTTAGTGCCCCAGCCCTGTTCGGTGGAGCGCTTAAGATCGCCCTGACTGCTATATAAAATCTTCGCATCGCTCATCTGTGCGGAACTGATCTGATTGTATTGGTCAATATCATACGGACGAATGACGCCGCTAATTTGAATAATCTGTTTTTCATCATCGATCATGATCTCACGGCGTCCGCTCACAAAATAGTTTCCGTTTTGAAGCACTTTGACAATACGCGCACTCACCGTAGTAGTAAACGAAGCGTTTTTATTAGAAGCCCCCGCTCCCGTATAAGCCGAAGAAGTCTGTGCTTGAAAGCCAATATTTGTAAGCCCGTTTAGCTTATCGGCATAGGCAGATACCGCGGGATTAGCCGCCGCACTAAAGGTTCCTCCGCCAAGTGAAGCAGTGTCGCTTTCGTTGAGCGATTTATCGACCGAATTGGAGCTTTTGGCACTCTCGGAGATGACTACGGTGACAATGTCATTAACATGCATCGCTTTATGGTCTGAAAAGAGTGGATTCTCACCTTGACCAAAAATACTGCCGGTAGATGCGAAATCACGCTCATCCACTTTTGAGGGCATCTCTTCGACATAGCGCGGCGGTTTAAAATCCATTTCGGGCTCACTCAACCGAGCGGTACAGCCGCTCAAGAACAAAAGTCCCAAAATTGCTAATATCGTCGTTCGTACCATTGTCACTCCTGTTATCTTAGTTTTCTAGCAAAATCGGTTCCATATTTTAAGCTTCGCTATAATGCCAACAAAAAAAGGATTTTTATGAGCCTTAGACTCCAGATTAAAGACGATATTAAAACTGCCATGAAAGCCAAAGATGTTGAAACGCGCGACGCGCTTAGACTCCTTGACAGCGCATTAAAACAGATTGAGGTGGATGAACGCAAAGAGCTGAGTGATGATGATGTGATTGCGATTATCTCCAAACAGATCAAACAGCGCAATGACGCCGCCACGCAATACAAAGATGCGGGTCGAGACGATCTTTTAGAAAAAGAGCTTGCCGAAATTGCTATTTTTGAGCGTTATATGCCCCAGCAGCTTAGTGATGAAGAGCTCGAGGCCACTTTAAAAACTATTATCGCCCAAACCGGTGCCAAATCCATGAAAGATATGGGCAAAGTGATGGGAGCGGCCAAAAGCGCTATCGGATCGCAAGCCGATGGTAAACGCATCAATGAATGCGTCAAGAAACTTTTAGCATAACTTATAATTCTCACGCTATAATACCTCACAGCTCATTATAATGTGAGGTATCAACGATGTTCAAACTTCCGTCTTTTCGATTAACGTTTCTGCTTTTAACTGCACTGCCGCTATTTGCAAATTCCACAGAGCCCATGCCGTGCAATCACGATATGCTTATCTATTATCAAATCGCGCTATTACTGCTTTTGATTATGGTACCCATTCTGGTGCTCTCTTATATCAATCAACTTAAACAGACCCGTGCGCTCCAAGAAAGCGAAGATGATCTGCTTGATATCGCTTACTTCGACCCTTTAACCCATCTTCCCAACCGCAACAACATCGAAACCGTACTGGTAGAGCAGATTAACCGCTGTCAACGCCATGAGAAAAATTTTTATCTGACGGCGATTACAATCGACGATTTTGCAACACTTCAGAGCACCTACAACAAACGCACTATGGATCGGTTTATTGTAGAGTTATCTGATCAACTCTTTAATTCCATCCGAAACGAAGACATGGTAGGCCATGTGGCTGATGATAGTTTTATTATTATCTTCAACGAATACCTCGATGATCGCCATCTTGATCTGATTTTTGAAAGGATTCGTACTACCCTTGAAGCACCCTATACGATAGGAACGGCTACTCTTGAGAGCTCAATCAGTATTGGTGTTTCAAACTATCCCGAAAATGCCACAAGCTCAAAAGAGTTGATTGCGTGCGCCGAAAACGCATCACAACTCAATCACAACTCAGGCCACCTCTATACGACCTACGACGCTAACCATTCTTAAGCGTGCGTAGCGCGCGCTCAACATCGTCTTGACGCATTAGCGACTCACCCACTAAAAAGGCGTCAACTCCTGCTTTATTGAGATCTTCGAGTTGTCCATGTTCATAAATGCCGCTTTCGGCCACAATGATTTTGCCGTTGGGAATCAGAGGAATAAGATCATAACAGAGGTTCATGTCCATATCAAAGGTTTGCAGATTACGGTGGTTAATGCCAATGATATCCGCGCCTGAGGCAATCGCTTTGGTAAGTTCAGATTTATCATGAATCTCTACCAACGCCTCCATACCCAGATGGCGGGTATATTCCAGCAACTCTTTAAGCTCTTTTCGTGATAGCGCTGCCGCAATAAGCAGAATAAAATCGGCTCCGTACACAAGTGCTTCGAGAATCTGATATTTTGAGATAATAAAATCTTTGCGCAATAGCGGAATACTGACATAACGGCGGATTCCCGCTAGATACTCCAGATCTCCTTTGAAAAAGTGCGGTTCCGTTAGCACCGAAATCGCATTGGCGCCACCACGCTCATACCCTTGTGCAATGGCAAAAGGATCAAAATCTTCGCGTATAATGCCTTTGGAAGGACTCGCTTTTTTGACTTCGCTAATAATTCGGTAGGGTTCATCGGGCGTAGAAGCCAAGTAGGGCACAACCTCTCTAGGTTGTCTGGCGTTAAAGGCCAGTGAACGGCCAAGCCAATCCATAGAAAACGCTTTTTCGCGCTCTTCAAGATCCTCTTTCGTCTTTTTGATAATGTCGTCTAAAATCAATACCTATCCTCTATTTTTTGTTTACGCACTTTTTGATCGCATCAAGATGCTGGCGCACCTCTTTATCATCACTGCCAATCTGCTCAACCACACGTTGCATCACCTGATATGCTTGTAAACATTTGTGCTGTTTATAGTAGCCCCACGCCAGTGAATCGAGATAAAACGCCGATGTCGGCTCGATTTTAAGCGCACGGTTCACATAAGAAATACCCGCTTCGACATCCAAATCGTGATCGATCAGCAGATAGCCTAAATAATTCAGATAAAGCCCCGACTCTTCCTCATGAATCACCCGTTTCAAAGATTGCACCACCTTATCAAGCATCGGTACATCATGCCTATTTTCTGCCGATTCATAGGTAAAAATAGCGCTCTGACCCAAATACGCAATATCACCCTCTTCATCATAAAGCTTTTGCGCAAGTGCGGCGGCATTGGCGTATGATTTTTCTTGCACATAGAGCTGGAGTAGCACCGGATCATTAATGCGATGCTCTTCTAAAAACTGCTGAAGCTTCACATACTCTTTGCGGTACGAGTATATTTTGACAATGGCGTCTCCGATTTCAGGCTGGGGGTCTACGTCGTAAAGGCGCAAATAGGTTGCAAGCATCCCGTCGATATTATTTTGCTCCGAATAAAAGCCGCCCAGACGCGTGCATATCTGCTGCGAACAGCCGTGCAGTCTGCTATGCGACTCCAAATAGGCTATGGCATCGGCTTTACGATCAAGATTAAGATACAAAATCACCGCCATCTGATCAAGAATCGCCTCATCATAATCGATACTATAAGCACTCTCAAGATATTTAATGGCCGTATCGTAGTGTTCTTGCTTAACATACACTTCGCTTACCAGTAGGTAATCTTCGCTCTTTTTGGTCTCTTCTACCAATAACAACGCATGTCTTTTCGCCTCTTCATAACGTTTGAGCGCAATAAGCGCCAATATCTCAAAACGGCGGACGCGTACATCATTGGCTTCATTATCAATATAGTAGCGGCTACGCTCTAGCATCGCCCGATAATCGTATGCAAGAGAGTAATTGGCCAACTCGCGGTATTTATACTCATTTTTCGCAGAATGCGCATAAAGATACCCATAAAGGCCTGCTGCTGCGGCATACTGCTTGCGCGCTTCGGCCTCAAGTGCATAGAAGATATAAATATCCTCTCCCTCAAACGCTTTTTTGCTAGGATGCGCATTATAATCCACCGATTGATGGTGCAACGAACAGCCGCTAAAAAGCAGTACTAGAAAAAAAATAAGTGATTTAATCATCAACAATCCCTGGACATTCAGCTTTCAGTTCCTCAACACGCGTTTGGAAGTAGTCCCAAAACGGAAACGTACGACACTGTTGCGGCCGTGCTTCATAGATACTACAGCCGCTGGTTTCACGCTCAAAAAAGATACAATCATACGACATCCCGACTTTGCGCTCTTTGAGCGAAAATTTGTACCCTTTTTTCACAAGATAGTTCTGATAAAACGCCACAATATCCATATCTAAAAGCGACGCAATACGATTAATCTCATCGTGAGAGACAAAGATATTGCCGCTCTCGCCCGTACAGCATCGTCCGCCACATGCGGCGCACGCGCCGGAATCAAAAGCGTAGGGATAACCGGCTTCACGTATCAATGAAGGCACCTCATCTCTCTTTTTAGACGCAATTATAGCATTCCCCTAGAAATTCATCCCAAAACCGATACGAAAACTGTACGGTTCGGTGAAATTGCGCCCTTTATCATCGGTATAACTATACTCTAACGTTATCGGAAGCGTCACACTATGTACCAGCAGTGTCGAGAGCACCATACCCGCTGAAAACTCTTCCACATCATAAAAGGTATCCGGCAATGCAAACGGCTCCAAGGCGTAGTAGTGATACTTAGTAAAAAGCGCTTCGCGCCGCAATGAGAGCGGAAATGTAAACGAATACAGCGCACTGTTAAGCACCGTTTTTAGCTCCACTCCGGCTTTATAAGCGCTTTTAACATAGGCCGTATCGTTTATGGCCTTAAGCACTATCGCTGAGGGATCGCCCTCAAAAGCTAAAAACGGCGCGACCTTTACACCCCTGCTCTCACCATAATGTGGCGTATTGCTATAAGAATATTGCGCATCAAACGCCACGTAATTTTCACCTTTTAGCACATGAGAGAGCTGAAAGCTTCCGCCGTATATCGCATCAGCGCGCTCAAACACGCCATAAGGCGTTAGCCCCAACGATGCCTCGGGATACATGCTGACACCGTGTTGCTCGCTATAGCCTAACGGCGCCGAAATACTAAAAGGCTCACGATTGCGGTTCTCATAATCTTGGTAATACGACGCATCAAGTGCCGCGACCCAGTACCCTTTTTGCAAAAAAGGAAGCGACGCACTTGCGATTAGTGCATAATCACGTTCATCTTCTTTGGACTCCTTACGATCTATCACACCGTAAGCCCCAAACGCAAAATTAATAAAAAACTGGCTGTTCTCATAGGCTATGCCGCCAAGCGTGGTGGCATCAACATTACGGCTTACATGTAAGCCCAAACGGTTTTGCACCAGCGGATCGGCAAACGCGGCATTTAGGCTATAAACCAGACCCGTTATGCTTGAGACGCCCAACATCACATCGGTTCCGCTATAGTGCATTTCGCGTAGCGAAGCGTAGGCATTTTTTGTATCAATCGGCGGTGTCTGCACGGTATGCAGTGCGGTATCCGCACTGCGGTAATAAGACTCTTTTTCCATAAAGAGTGTCACTTCATACGGCGCTTCATCCTGCGTTTCAAGTGTGACAATGCGGTATTCATACGCATCACTTCCCATAGCCGCAACCAGTGCGTGAGTATCATCAATCAGCCGCGCATCAAAAAGCGTATCGGCACGACTGGCACGGCTGAATTTCTTGCCGTCATATCGGTACAGGCTGGAACCGTAGCAACTATTGGCAATCACATAAATATCCCCTTTTGAATCTACGCCCGTCACATGGCCGTAAAATCCTTGTAGCGACACCAGCGGCGTGCGGTTTTTATAGAGTGTGTGACGTTTATGAGCCTCTTGTTTAAAATAATAGAGATCATTATTGGGCGCAACATACACGGAAGAGTTGGTACTGCCTACATATTCGGCGCCCGCATACAGCTGTGGCCTATCATACGAATGCGCTACATCAAACACCACCGCACGACCGTCGTTTAGATACCCCTCAATCACCTGTGATTGTGTACCTTTAATCAATGTAGCGCTCTCATCATACAACCCGATCCAGATACGCCATGGGTTATCCCTGCCGCTGGCTTGTGTAGCGTAGCGCGCTTTGGCGTATTTGACGACTTTACCCTGCTTCCAGCGCCCTTTTTGGCGTGAGAACTTCCGTGTCGCCTTATCTAAAACTATTAGCCCAGGTCGTTCGCGGCCACTCTCATTGATAAGAAAATAGATCTGCGCTTCATCTCCGTTTAGCGGGCTAAAAAACTGGCTGGTTGCGATAAGCGTGCCCTCGGGTTCAATAACGTGGCCTGCCTCTTCTTGCATCGCCAATCGCCACGCTTCAAAGGTCGTATCGAAATCTTCTCCAATTGCGCGCGTCATAGCCGCGTTGGTAAAGAGCGGCCAGTACCATGCTTTTGAGTGCTCCCACCAGTAGCGGTTTAGCGCATCCAGGCCGTAATGCGTTGCCAGATAGTAGTGGTAATATCCGCCTAGCGTGTAGTGGTGTGAACCGTAAAGAAAATAGAGGTTGTCATTGTAAACACGCTCAGGCGTAAGATATCCGGCTTTAGCCTGCATAAGCGTGGCGGCTTTGAAACGGCCGCTATAAAGCCTGCCGCCGTTGCCGTGCCACGATTCGTTTAACACGGCGTTACCCTCGGCCATAAAAGGGCTTTCAAGGATGTTGGGGACATTGAACCACGGGAATAGTAAAAGCGTTCCGTTTCCCAAAACCCCGTGAAGTGAGCGTGATACGATACTGGCTTTGGCGTTGTGCTGGTAATTGTGCGCACTCTCGTGATAGAGCAGTGTATTAAGCCATGAAATCACGCTGAAATAATCCGGCTGTAATGCCCCGCCGATGTAGTTGATCTGGCGGTTATTGGGGTACTGCGTCGAAAAGCCGTTGGCAACCTGATTGTAGCTTGAGAGCAGGCCTACATGTAAGGGTTCATCCATCACATAGCCGTAGCTTTTTTCATACAACGGCTGTAACAGTGTTTCGACCTTTGCGGCTTCTTGTGCTACATCCAGCTCTGTTTGGGTGTAGATCAGTTCGCTATTGCGCACCTTAGTCGTAAAGTATGCCTGATCGTGCATTACGGTATCGGCAGCGTTCAAAAAGGAAATCGCGCACAACAGCGCAATAATCAGAGCTGACATTTAATACTGTGCGTGCCGGCTCGCTTATAAAGCGCTTGCACTTCCTCGCTAAATTCATCACCCTCAAACACAAAAAGCGGTGGCCATGTTTTGGCAAGCGAGCGGGAGTTTTTACGTGCATGTACCATCACCAACGAGGCAGGGCGCTTGGGTTTGGGATGTACAAAGCGCACATTCACCACCCGTAGTTTAGAACGCTCCAGCTCCGCGCACACTAGCGCAAACTGCTGCGGATCGTAACAGAAGATAAAATGCCCCTGTGGCCGCAACAGCGTAGCAACTTTTTTGAAAAACGGTGCCATCGGTAGCGAGGTATTGGAGCGCGCCGTGGCAATCATTGCATCCTCACTACGCGATGCACCCTCATGATAAAACGGCGGATTAGAGACGATATACTCAAAACCAGCCTCATCATCAAAATCGAGAACGTCAGTGTGATGCACTTTATATTCGATCTTATTCACTTCGGCGTTTTTAGTGGCATACTGCACAAAAGCCTCTTGCTTCTCTATCGCTTCAAGCGCCACTTTGGGATGATCGCGCGCCAACAACAGCCCCAAAACCCCACTGCCCGCCCCCACGTCAAGCATACGGCCACGCGGATTAAAGGTGCTAATAAAGTCATATAAAAAGATCGAATCGCTGTTGTAACGATAACCGTAAAGCGGCTGATAGAGTTGCATGAATGCCTTTACATGTAAGCAGTACGTTATTTAACCCTAAAGCCCCTAAAAAAGGCTTGAGAAGCCATCAGCAAAAAGATCACGGCCGCGCCGCTTTGTAGCAGTGACGAATCCTCATGCGCATGAATGCCGATAGCATCAAACCACGCTACAGGCATTGCCGTGTCAATCGCATACGCAAACAGAAGCGTTGTGGCTACAATACTGGCCATATAGATAAGCAGTGAGCGCAATCCCAAAATCTGTTTAATAATTCCCGCGGTGATGATATTGGTCGCGGGTGCGGCTGCCAAAAATATAAATGCCGTTCCGGGTGTAGCGCCTATGGCTAAAAGCCCCAGTGCTATGGGAATCGCCGAAATGGAGCAAACATACATGGGCAGGGAGATTAGCAACACTAAAATATAAGAGAGCAAAAGGTTATCACTAAGTTGCTGCATACTTTGTGCAGGTAGAAGCACAACAAAGAGAGTCGCCAGTAAAAGTCCGTAAATCATCGGTTTGGCGATATCGGCAAACACTTCATTCAGGGCATAATCAAGAGCCTTTTTAAACGGTGACGTTTCAACGTTCTGCTCATTATGACAATCGCAGTTTTTAGTATTACATGTAGACGTTTTTTCATCTGCAGACGCATCGTTATCGTCTACCAACACTCCTGCCATCACACCGCTGATAAAACTCGATACCACCCGAATCAGCGCCATCGGTAATCCAAATACGCCATACGTTGCTATGATTGAATCCACTCCTGTCATGGGTGTGGTAATAAAAAAGCTAGTAACAGCTTTTTTAGAAGCCCCTTTTTTGCGTAGCGATGTCGCCAGTGGAATAACCCCGCACGAACATAGCGGCAACGGAATACCGTACAGCGCACCTTTGAGTGCCGCAAAGCGGCTTGAGGCCCCCAAGTGCTTCTGAATCCAAGTCTCAGAGACGTAAAGATGTGCTATGCCCACAAACACCAGTCCGATCAGAAGATAAAAACCAATCGCTTCGCTAAGGTGCCAAAAGGTTGTGAAAAACGTTATAATCCAATCCATAATGCCGCATCATATCACACCCTCTTGTGGGGTGACGCAAAAACGGCAACTAATCAAAATATTTAAGGGTACCTCTATGATTATTATCCCCGCACGGCTGGGTTCGAGCCGATTTCCTCAAAAAGTGCTTGCCGATATCGGCGGCATTCCCATGGTGGTACGCACCGCACAGCGCGTTGCGCATCTTGATAGCGTTGTAGTGGCAGCGGATGATGAGCAGATTATCGCTACATGTAAAGCCCACGGCATCGAAGCAATGCTTACCTCGACCACGCACAAAAGCGGTACCGACCGCATTAACGAATGCGCGCAGATTCTTGATATTCCCGATGATGAGCTGATTATCAACATTCAAGCCGATGAACCGTTTATCGAATCCGAAGTGGTCGAGTTGCTGATTACGCGGCTCAAAGGTTTGCAAGAACAAGGCGAATCATTTATTATGGGGAGTTGCTACAACGCCATCAACGCCGAAGCCGCGGACGATCCCAATCTGGTCAAAGTCGTGACCGATGCCGCGCACAATGCCATCTACTTCTCACGCTCCAAAATCCCTTACAATCGCGGCGGTAACGCCAACTACTTTGGACATATCGGGATTTACGGCTTTAGCAAAAAGAGCCTACACGACTTCTGCGCGCTGGATGACGCGCCTATCGAAGACATCGAAAAACTTGAGCAACTGCGCGCCGTCTACCACGGCAAAAAGATTTCGATGGTCAAAGTGGCAAGTACGGGGTTTGGTATCGACACACCCGAAGATCTGGCGCGCGCCAAGGAAATTTACGGTATCGCATGAGCAGACATATGACAAATGGTTAAATTACACTTTTAAAAAAGTACCTCACTCCACGACACCAAAGGAACACAAATGGCTTACAGGGTTGAAAAAGTGAGTAACCTTGGAACATTTGGAGCAGATGAGGAGTGTGTTTGAGCAATATTATGAGTGGAGCCGATACCGTATCGGGTTCTTTGGAAATC
>JBNKLA010000075.1:0-12862 GCA_050292115.1 Sulfurimonadaceae bacterium
GTGATCGCCTCTTTATACATGTAACTATTTTAGCGTTTATTGGTATAATAGTTGTTAAGAAAAGCTTGTTAAACTCCCTATTTTAAGCCTTGTTAAGGCTTCTTATTGCTGTTCGCATGGCGGGGTTTACTTGGGGCTTACCGTTTTCAAGTTAATTCTATCTGTCAATGTATAGGTACCTGCAGCTACATAAACGGTATAAGGATTTAATACACTTGCATCTGTAATGGAATTAATTGCCGTTTGTATATCTGTAAACTGCCCGCCCGATTTGGCTACAGTAACCACGTTTTTCATATTTTTATTGATTGGTATCACATAAAAATTTGCAAAGCTGAATGAAGCACATCCTGCCAACATCATACACATGACGATTATGCGTCTAAAAAAAAAGCTTTTCCATTTTCCACTCCTCAAATAAAGGGCACTTTTAAAACTGCCTACTAAAAAAATTAAACCAAAAAATCGATAAAATATCTATAAAAACAGTTGCTTTTAGAGTCGAGTTTTTGCCATAGTTTTGCAAGAAGTCTAATATCTCCAAGTGAGAAATATTTAACTTTATAATCCTTCCACTAGAACATGCCAGAGGATGTCAATCTCACTATCATCCAAAAAAAGCGAAGATCCGTTTTCATAAAGCGCCAAAAGAGCAGAATGTCTTACATGTAAGCGGTGGGAGCATTCTGGGTGCGACGGCAAAAACGCCCGAAGCAAAGCAACATTTCCTTCTACAATCTGTTCGCAGTGAAAGCACTGCATCTCTTCATGCAGGCGTCCTTCATGTCTGAGCAGTGCCACGTAACTCTCAATCGCAACGCGTTTGGGGTTTTGCTTGTGCCAGATGGTTGCGGCGTTATCAAGTAGCTCAAAATAAAACGTTCCAATCTCCTCGGCATCGTGAAGGTGTGGATAAAAGAGGGCTATAAACTGTTGCCAGATGCTCAGGCGTTCTCTGTCGTTAAGCCACGTGTATCCCAAATGGAGCACATCGCGCAGTCTGGCTATGGAGCTTTTAAGACTCTGCTCGGTTTCAAAATCAATCTTAAAACCAAGATTGATTGGCCCGTGCCTAGCGCCGTAAAAACGGTAAAGGGTTTGTAAGTTTTCCTGGGTTATGATGGTGACAATCAAGTCCTCGTCTTTAAAACGGTTGACTTTGATAATAAATCCCTGCAAATATGCTTCTTTTCTACTCGCACGTTTAAATATGCAAGAAAGATTCTCGTACTTTTATAAAATATTAACACATTAAAAGTTAAAATATTGCTCACTCAGACTCTTTAAATAGAATAATCTATCTTAAAAAGAGATTAAAAAATAGAAGATTTTGAATAATATTCTAAAAAAGGTCGATAAAATGATGGAACATCACGATTTATTACGCTCTTTCAAGGATAACTGCGGTTTTGGTCTGATTGCCAATATTAAAAACCGTGCCAGCCATGAAAATCTTGAAAATGCTATTACCGCGCTTGAGCGCATGATGCACCGCGGTGCGGTCGCGGCAGATGGCAAAACGGGAGACGGTAGCGGTCTGCTACTCTCTATGCCCACCGATTTTATGAAACAGGTTGCCCAAGATGAGGGCGTGGAACTGCCCGAAATGTTTGCAGTGGCAACGGTCTTTACCAAAAATAAGGCACAACTTGAGACTATTAGTGACATCTGTAGTAATAATGATCTAAAAGTGGTGCTAGAGCGTGTAGTGCCTATTGATACCAATGCATTGGGCGAGCAAGCTCTCGCAACCTTGCCGTTTATTATGCAACTCTTTATTATTCCCAATTCTTTGATGGCAACACAACGTTTTGATGCACTGCTCTATCTGAGCCGTAAAGAGTCCGAGTTTGCTTTTATTGATGATGAAGATTTTTATATCGCTTCGATGAGCGCAAATGTCATCTCTTATAAGGGTTTGGTCATGCCAACCCATATCAAAGAGTTTTACAAAGACTTTCAAA
The DNA here is from genome assembly GCA_050292115.1 of Sulfurimonadaceae bacterium. GTDB lineage: Bacteria > Campylobacterota > Campylobacteria > Campylobacterales > Sulfurimonadaceae > JAFGUB01. Next base: position 1,965 of record JBNKLA010000075.1, read on the forward strand.
ACCCCGAATTTAAAATTTCGTTTTCACTCTTTCACCAGCGCTTTTCCACCAACACGCTTCCTAAATGGCGATTGGCACAGCCGTTTCGTGCGATTGCGCACAATGGCGAGATCAACTCGGTTGAAGCCAACCGTTTTATGGTCGATGTCAAATCCGAATCGATTAAAAGTGATGTCTTTTCGCAAGAAGAGATTAAACGACTATTACCGATTCTACAACCAAATGCTTCCGATAGTGCCAGTGCCGATAACTTTTTTGAGTTTTTGATTGCCAACGGTATGGACTTTTTTAAAGCTGCACGCGCCGTGATTCCCGCGCCATGGCAAAATGCGCCGCACATGGATCCCGAACTGCGTGCATTTTATGAGTACCAATCTACCGTATTTGAAGCGTGGGACGGTCCGGCGGCGTTTTCGCTGACCGATGGGCGTTACATTGGCTGTGTGCTTGATCGTAACGGCTTGCGCCCTTCAAAGTATATTATTACGCATGATGATACCCTGCTGATTGCCAGCGAATACGGTGTTATCGACATTGCCGAAGATCAGATTAAAGAGCGCGGCAGATTACAATCAGGCCAGATGATTGGGCTGGATCTCAAATTTGGAAAAGTGCTCAAAGATAGTGACATTAACGACTATCTCAAATCGTCCAATCCTTATATGAAATGGCTCAACGATCACATGATCTATCTTCAAGAGCATGTCGATACGCAGTATGAGCGTAGTTGCGATCTTGAAGGAGCGCGTTTGCTTCAGGCGCAGCGCTTTTTTAATGTCACGCATGAGGTGATTGAGCAGGTGGTTGAACCAATGATGCGTGATGGTAAAGAGGCTGTAGGTTCAATGGGTGACGATACCCCGTTAGCAGCATTTAGCGATAAACAGCGCAGTTTTAGCGACTTTTTTAAACAGAAATTTGCACAGGTGACGAACCCTCCGATTGACCCGATTCGTGAGATGGTGGTGATGAGTCTAAACACCGGTTTTGGTGAAGTGCATAATATCCTAAATGAACTGCCCGAACACGCACACCGTCTCAAAGCGATTTCACCCATTATTACCAAAGAAAAACTCGATATTTTGATGTCGTTTGGTGATGTAAAATCACCGCGCTATCAAGCCTTTTATCATAGTAACAGCTTTTCTACCGCATACAAAGGTGATCTCAAAAGTGCGCTTGAGCATCTTGTAGAGCAGGTGATTATTTCGGTAAAAGAGAAAGGCACGCGTATCGTCATTCTTGATGACAGTGAACTGGGTGAACACACTTTGGTAATGCCGATGCTGATGGCTGTAGGGCGTTTGAATCAGGCACTGCGCGAAGCGGAAATTCGCCATCTGGTTTCTATGGTGGCTTGTACGGGAGAAGTGGTCGATTCGCATTCGGCAGCTACGTTGATCGCGTATGGGGTTAATGCCGTTTATCCGCGTCTGCTTTTCGCAACTGTTATTGACTATGCCGAGCGCCCTCATTGCGAACTTGATTGTCAAGAAGCACTCAAATCGGTTCATGGCGCGCTTAATGGCGGACTGCTTAAAATTATGTCGAAAATGGGTATCTCTACCATCGCTTCGTATCGCAATTCGGGGCTTTTTGATATCTTGGGGCTTAGCCGCGAGGTGGTCGAAGAGTGTTTTGGCGATTCGCAAGCACTGATTCCCGGACTTGGGTATGAGGAGGTTGATGCCCGCATTAAAAAAGCACATGCCGATGCGTTTGCCGATAACGGATTTAACACGATCTTTCCGCTGAAAATCGGGGGCTTTTACAAGTTTTATCACGGGCAAGAGCATCACGACTTTGGACCCGATGTCATTCATGCCATTCATGCCGTAGCCAAAACCGGCGATGCCAGGGAGTTTGAAAAACTTAAGACACTCATCAATAATCGTGGATTAAAATTTATCCGCGACTTTTTTGAGTTTCAATCGGATCGCGATGCGATTAGTGTAGATGAAGTCGAACCTAAAGAGGCGATTTTCAAGCGTTTTGCATCGGCGGCTATGAGTTTGGGCTCAATCTCTCCCGAAGCACACGAAACGATTGCCGAGGCGATGAACTCCATCGGCGCGATGTCAAACTCCGGTGAAGGCGGCGAAGACCCCGAGCGTTTCGATACGATTCGCAACTCTAAAATCAAGCAAGTTGCATCGGGACGTTTTGGCGTGACCCCGGCGTACCTGCGTTCGGCCGAAGAGATTCAGATTAAAGTCGCCCAAGGTGCCAAGCCCGGCGAGGGCGGTCAGCTTCCGGGGCATAAGGTTACGGCGCTTATCGGTCGCTTGCGCCATACGGTACCGGGCGTGACGCTTATCTCGCCGCCGCCACACCACGATATCTACTCTATCGAAGATTTGGCACAACTGATTTTTGATCTCAAGCAGGTCAATCCAAGCGCGACGATTACGGTAAAACTGGTCTCGACATCAGGCGTGGGCACGATTGCCGCGGGTGTGGCCAAAGCATATGCCGATAAGATTATTATTTCCGGTGGTGACGGCGGTACGGGTGCCGCGCCGCTTACGTCTATCAAATTTGCCGGAAACCCTTGGGAGATTGGACTCTCCGAAGCGCATAACGCACTCAAGGTCAATAATCTGCGCGAAATGGTACATCTGCAAACCGATGGTGGCCTTAAAACGGGGCTTGATATTGTCAAAGCGGCGATGCTGGGTGCGGAGAGTTATGCGTTTGGTACGGGAGCGCTTACTATTGTGGGCTGTAAGATGCTGAGAATTTGTCACGTTAACCGCTGTTCGGTGGGGATTGCAACGCAAAATGAGTACCTTCGCAGTGAACACTACCGCGGTAATGTGCAGCAACTGATTAACTATTTTACCTATCTTGCCGAAGATGTACGCTCTATTCTGGCCGCTTTAGGCTATAAAAGTCTCGAAGAGATTATCGGTCGCGTGGATCTGTTACGTGTGGTTGACGACGCATTTGCGCAAAAATTCGATTTTTCTGCCGTGCTTCACCGTGAAGAGGGGATTAATACCTGTCAACATACGACGAACCCACCGTTTGATAATAACGCGTTTGAGGTAGATGTGCTTGAAGAAGCGATGGCGGCAATCAAACATCCTGATCATCCCATACGCATTAGTCGAAATATCTGTAACCTCAACCGAAGTTTCGGTGCACGCATTAGTGGCGAGATTGCACAATTTTACGGTGATGGCGGCCTGAAAGAGGACACGATTAGTATTGCGCTTAAAGGCATTGCGGGGCAGGCTTTGGGTGCATTTTTGATCAACGGTGTCACGATTCACCTTGACGGCTACGCGAACGATTATATCGGTAAAGGGATGCACGGCGGTAAAATTGTGATTACGCCGGAGCATCAGGGTGAGGCATTTAGTGCCGGCGGCAACACCTGTCTTTACGGCGCAACGGGTGGAAAACTTTTTGTCAGCGGTTCGGTGGGTGAGCGTTTTGCCGTGCGTAACTCGGGTGCACTTGCCATCGTAGAAGGTACGGGTGATAATGCCTGTGAATATATGACGGGCGGTATTGTCGTGATTCTTGGAAAAACGGGCATTAACTTTGGTGCGGGTATGACGGGCGGCGTTTCGTTTGTGTATGATGAAGATCACGATTTTGTCGAAAACGTCAACCGTGAGCTTGTAGAAGCGGTGCGTATTGATACGGATGACGGTGATGAAGCCCGACACTATCTCAAACGTCTACTTAAAGAGTATCTGGTGGAGACCGGAAGTGAAAAAGCGCGAATGCTGATTGAAAATTTCCGTGTGGAGATTCGCAACTTCTGGCTGGTACGCCCGAAAAACCTTAAAAAACTACCGCTTAATGTGGATAAAGGAGACTAAGATGCGTGAATTTATCAACACGGGACGAATCGATCCCTCAAAGCGTTTGGTGATTGAGCGAACTAAAGATTTTAAAGAGATTTATGAACCATTTGATGCCTCCGATGCGACACAACAGAGTGATCGCTGTATTCAGTGCGGCGATCCGTTTTGTCTCAATAAATGCCCACTACATAACTATATCCCGCAGTGGCTCAAATCTGTAGCCGAGAAGGATTTGGAGTTTGCGTTTAAGCTCTCCAATGAGCCTTCGCCGTTTCCCGAAGTCATGGGACGCGTCTGCCCACATGATCGTCTGTGTGAAGGTGACTGTACGCTAAACGACGGTCACGGTGCCATTACCATCGGTTCAGTGGAAACTTATATTAATGAAGAGGGGTTCAAGCAGGGCTTTAAGCCGCACTATCCAGGTATCACCTCTGATAAAAAAGTGGCCATTATCGGTTCGGGCCCAGCGGGGCTTTCGGCGGCAACTTATCTGCTTCGTGCGGGAATCGGCATAAGCATGTATGAGCGCTCCGATCGTGCGGGCGGATTGCTAACGTATGGTATTCCCAATTTTAAATTGGATAAAAAAGTGGTTGAGCGCCGTGTTGCAATGCTTGAAGAGGCAGGCATGACACTGCATCTAAGTTGCGAAGTTGGTAACGATATCACGTTTGAAGAAGTCGCCGATACGCACGATGCTATTTTTCTGGGTATTGGGGCGACCAGTGCCAAATCGGCACGCATTAGCGGCGAAAATGCACCAAATGTGTATGGCTCAATGCAGTACCTTACCGCCATTCAGCGCAAAAATTTTGGAATGAGTTACGACAAAGCATTTGATTTTAAAGACCTCGATGTCGTGGTAATCGGTGGTGGCGATACGGCGATGGACTGCGTGCGTACGGCTAAACGCGAAGGTGCTAAAAACGTTACGTGTCTGTACCGTCGTGATGCGCATAATATGCCGGGAAGCCAAAAAGAGTATAAAAATGCCGTCGAAGAGGGTGTAGATTTTACCTTTTATGCATCGCCCAAAGAGGTTATTTTGGGTGATGAGGGCAGAGCCGTGGGCGTGAGTATGATTAAAACGGTACTTGGTGCTAAAGATGAGAGCGGTCGCCAGCGTATGGAAGAAGTTAAAGGAAGCGAATTTCAGGTCAAAGCCGATGTGGTGATTATGGCACTGGGATTTGATCCTGCCGTACCGGCCTTTTTTGCCGAAAACGGAATCGAGACCAATAGTTGGGGTGGTTTAGTACTTGATGAGAATCACCAAACCACCACAGCGGGGATTTTTGCGGGTGGTGACTGCTACCGTGGAGCCGATCTGGTTGTAACGGCGGCGTATGACGGCCGTGAGGCAGCGCGTGCTATAGTAACTATGTTGCTCTGATACGAAGTGTGTACGCTTTTTGGGTACAATGCCAGAAGTCTAATATCAACAAAGGATAGAGTTTGAGTCTTTTTGATCTTTTTAGTAACGCTACCGCTAAAAAACAGGCGAGTAAAGAGGATGCTCCGGCACACTGGATAAAGTGTCAGTCGTGTAGCTCTTTGATGTATTACAAAGAGATCGAAAACCAAAACTACGTCTGTCCAAAGTGCGGCTTTCACCTGCGTATCGGAGTGAAGGATCGTATTAAGCTTTTAGTTGATGAAGGGACGTTTGAAGAGCATGATGAAGCGTTACGTCCGGTAGATCCACTAAAATTTGTAGATAAAAAAAGTTATGTTAAACGCGTTGAAGAGGGTGTAAAAAAGACTGGAAACCACGCTTCGGCGGTAGCGGGCTCATGTACCATTGATGGTACGCCGGCACAGCTGGTGGTATTTGATTTCGCCTTTATGGGTGGATCACTCGGTTCGGTTGAAGGCGAAAAAATCGTTCGTGCCGTCAACCGCGCCATAGCTAAGCGTGAAGGTCTTGTCATTGTCAGCGCTTCAGGTGGAGCGCGGATGCAAGAGAGCACGTTTTCACTTATGCAGATGAGCAAAACTTCCGCGGCACTTGCCAAACTCTCTGATGCCAAATTGCCCTATATTTCAGTCTTGACTGATCCCACTATGGGTGGGGTGAGTGCATCGTTCGCCATGCTTGGCGATTTGATTCTTGCCGAACCGGGAGCGCTGATCGGTTTTGCCGGACAGCGCGTGATTAAACAGACTATCGGTTCAGACCTTCCCGAGGGCTTTCAGCGCTCCGAATTTTTGCTGGAAAAAGGCTCGATTGATATGGTTGTCAATCGAAATGAAATGAAGCAGACCTTAGGTGATCTGCTAAAGATGCTTACCGTACACTAATGCAACTCTATGCACTTTGCGATCAGGAGCTTCTTGATCGCTATGCTCTCTCTTTAGACGACTTTGTCGCACTTGCTTTACAACACGATGCCAAAGTGATCCAGTATCGAAACAAACACGGTGACATAGCACAGATGAAACATGCACTCATTACACTACGCCAACAGTTTGAAGGGTTTTTAATCATTAATGATGCGTATGATCTTGTAGATTATTGCGACGGCGTACATGTAGGGCAAGATGATATGCAAAACATTCATACCGACCCCAAGCAAGCAGTTGCAATTTTGCGTGATATAATCGGGCATGATAAGCTACTTGGGCTCTCAACTCACAACGAACATGAAATTTTACGAGCCAATGAACTTGATCTAAACTATATCGGTTTGGGGGCGTATCGTAACACCACAACAAAGAGTGTCAGTAATGTGCTGGGCGAAGAACTCGATACTCTCGCAGCACGTTCAACGCATCCGGTAGCCGCTATTGGGGGTGTTACACTGGGTGATACTTTCTTACATGTAACGTATAAAGTGATAGGAAGCGGGCTTCTTGAACGTTAAAATCATCTCCATTGCCAAAAAAGAGCGCACACTCTATGATCCGCTTTATAAGGAACTTCTAAAAATGAGTTCGCGTTTTGCCAAAGTTGAGGATATTGAGCTTTTTCCTAAAGAAGTGGCGAAAGCCCATACCATCTCGCCCGAAGCCTCACAAGATGCCTACAGTAATATTCTTATGCCTTATGTTGCAAAAAGTTACTCTATCGCCTTGCACCCCGAGGGTAAAAGGGTGGATTCAATGGAGTTTAGTAAGCTATTAAGTGATAGAATGGCAGTACATTTTTTCATCGGGGGTGCCTACGGATTCAGCGATGCATTCGTAAAGTCGTGCGACCTGAGTATTTCGCTTGGCGATTTGACCATGAGTCACAAAATCGCCAAAGCGGTTCTGCTTGAGCAGATATTCAGGGGGTTTTCGATTTTAAGTGGCCACCCCTACCATAAATGAGGAGCATAGGTGAGAGGAAGTGAACTTGAGTATTTTAAGGATATTCTGTTAGCTCGCAAGGAGCAGATTTTAAAGAATATCCACGGTGTTGAAGAAGAGATGAGCCAACTGCAAGGACTTGAACTCAATGATGAGGGCGATTATGCTTCGGTTAGTAACGACAACCATGTCGAAAGTGCGATCGGTTCACAGCAAGGCATTGAACTTGCCGAAATCGAAATGGCGCTGTCAAAGCTTAAAGACGGCACGTACGGCATTTGTGAAATGTGTGAAGAAGAGGTGGGCATTCAGCGTCTTAAAGTAAAGCCCCATGCCAAATATTGCATAGATTGCCGAGAGATTGCTGAAAAAAACAATTCATAAAAAAGGATAAAGCATGAATATCAAACGTTACACGGTTGCTGCGTTTATCTTTATGATTTTTGTAGGCTGGTTTGTCTACGCATACATTTCTCAAGATATTCGCATGGTGGACTTTTTTGGTATCGAATTGCCTGCGATGCCGGTGGCGTTGTGGGTTGTCGCGCCGATGTTTGTGCTTTATATTGCCAGTATCTTGCATATGGGTTCATGCAGTATCTCAAAAAGTCTTGAACTGCGCCGTTACCGCAAAGACTACGAGAAGCTTGTAGAAGCGATTCGCGCTGCATTATTGGGTCGCAAATCACGTAATTACGAATTTAAAACGGAACGTTATCGTGCTATAGGAAAAATTATCAATCATTGCGAAATCACACCGCACGCGGATTTTGAACATTGCGATATCGATGCGATTCAAGAGGTACTAGACCTCCTACGTGATGTTGCTGACGGACAAGCCGTTGATTTGCGCTCGTTTCATCTTGCAAATGATAACCCACTTGTAATACAACACCATCGCAACCGTTATCTTCGTGGTGAAGTGATAGCCGAAGATATTTTGAGCAAGCCTGAACGTTTTGGTAAAGCACTGGGTGTTGAAGCGTATCAAGAGTACGTTAAAACGGCTACGGTACCTCAGATTGTCAAGCACAAACGCTATATGACCCGTGAAGCGCTTGCCAATATTCTTCAGCGTATCAATGCACCTGAAAATCCGATAGAGATGGATAATACGGCGTTGATCGATCTTATTCATCAGATTGAGGTTAGCGAAGATGATTATATCTGCGGTTCTTTGGTACTGGCGCACTATATGTTACCGCAACAGCGTATAGATCTTTTTGAGCGTCTTAGTAACGAAGATGATAAAGCAACAGCGGCTTATATTTTTACGCTTTATGACTTGGAATTGCTTGAAGAAGCTAACAATCTTCTCGATGCGGCCAGTGATGACGAGTATTTGCATTTTAGAGCCTATAAAGCGCTAAAAGATGCCGGTAAACACTATAGTATTCACCTCTTTACCTCCAAAGTCTGTCATTAGACAGATTTCTAAAACTGTATGAACCCGCTATTCTCTTTTAATACGCCTCTTTATGTATTAGCGCCGCTTGCGGGTTATACCGATCTGCCGTTTCGTAGTGTAGTCAAAAAGTTTGGTGCAGATTTAACGGTAAGTGAGATGATTAGCTCCAACGCTTTAGCTTACGGCTCTCAAAAGACTTATAAGATGCTTGAAAAATCTCTAAACGAAGAGCCCTATTCGGTACAAATAGCCGGTGCCGATGTTGATGTGGTTAAAAGAGCAGTTGAGGTTTTAAATGATCAAGAAGGCATCGATATTATTGATTTTAACTGTGGCTGCCCAGTTCCAAAAATCGTGTCGCACGGTTCGGGAAGTTCGCTTTTGCGTGATCTTGATCTGATGGGTGAACTGATACAAACTATTAAAAAAACCTCCAATAAATCGATGACAACCGTTAAGGTACGTCTGGGTTTTGAAGCAAAAAACCATCTCGAAATTGGTCGTATTGTGCAAGAGAGTGGGGCTGATTTTATTGCCGTTCACGGGCGTACCCGCGCAGGAAAATTTAAAGCCGAAGTGGATTATGACGCCATTGGCGAGATGAAAGCGGCACTCTGCATTCCGGTGATTGCCAACGGTGATATCGATTCGTATGAAAAAGCGCAGTGGGTGCTTGAACACACCAAAGCCGACGGTGTTATGATAGGGCGCGGTGCCGTAGGTGCCCCGTGGATTTTTCATCAGCTCAAAACCGGAAGTGCACAGATTGATACGGCAATTAAACATGAGATTATTATGGAACACTTCGATAAAATGATTGCTTTTTATGGCCCACGCGGCGTGGCAATGTTTCGTAAGCATGTACACACCTACTCAAAAGGCTATGCGGGAGCTTCTGCTTTGCGTGATCAGGTGAACCGTATTGAAGACGTAGCGGAGTTTCGTGGCGTAATTGATACGTTTTTTAGCAGTAGTAGCCCTGTTTAAGCCTTACATGTAAAGCTTTATAATCCTAAAAGATAGAGAAGTGGATTTAATGGCATCATGCTAAAATTAGGCGGATCAATCCAGCCGTTACCGACATAAACCTGATCAAGCATATGATACATGTCGGCCGTTTTTTCAGTTGAGTCATCGAGTTCCCAATAACCTAAAATATTGCGCGAAGCACCTTCGTTTAGTCCTCCACTTGTGCGATCCCAATTCCAGTTTTGTGCCACGACGTTATGATTCCATGCACCACTTTGTGAGCCTATAAGGTGCTCACCTTCGGCTCCGTTATACTGAACATCATATGCATCAATAAAATTTCCTGATATCGGCGAGACAATAATGCCTTCATAGCCTACCTCTTTTACCCGTGCAGTCGCTCCTGATGTTTGGCCCGTAACAATCTCGTCTTTAACCCATCGATGGTCATGAAGGTCTGTTCCTAGCAAAAGGCAGTTATTGGTACGGTGCAACACCCTTGTTACTTTTGGGTAAGGTCCATTTGGACCGGTTTTAACATAAACCGAAACACGGTTGTTTTCAAAGTCGATGTAATACGCCATCCAAAACCACATTCCCGCAACATCATCCAAAAAGAGCCCCGTATCCGTTTTATCATCAATGGAGTCTCTCGCATAACCGCTATAGTGCCATCCGGCTCCCCCGCGGTTAAGCTGTACATGTACGCCTAATCGTCCATCTAAACCTGGCCAATCATTGCGGTTAGAAATGGCCGAAACCATTCGGGTGTTGGTACGGTTTTCTATTCCCGGTTCAGGGTCATAAAGTTGTAAATCGATATTTTTGGCTCCGTAGTTAATCACACTGATCCACTCCGGCGAGAAGTAATACATTGCCGATACGAAAAGTGGTTCGCGTGAGTTATTGGCATCGGCAATTCTTGGAATATTCCAGCCGGTATTGGCTTTGTGTATTCCCGATTGTGGAGTCGCTTTAAAAACCCCATCGCCTAAAAAGCCCTCATGAGGCAAAAATTCATAGCTCATGGGATCTTTTTGCCAAATGTTCTCAATATCGGATGCGCTTTTAAAATCATTAGGCACGGCATAAAATTGTGTGGCTACGGGGAGGTTGTCAATGTTATTGGCAATCGCATAAGTAGAGAGGGCAAGAAAGCCTGCCAAGAGGGTCTTTGGTAGTTTATAAATAAAATGCATGGGCAAAGTGTAAACCATCTTTTTAAATAAGATATTAATACTGCTCACTTGCGTATTTGTTACTCTCCGCGTTCGCCAAAAAAACTGACAATAATAGACTTCTTGCAAAACTCCCAGATAGTCTCAGCACTTAAAAGCACAGTGTGATCAAGGCAGGTTCTTTTTAGCGTAGCCGTAGCTACGGTAAAAAGGTTCTAACGTAGAGCACGC
>JBNKLA010000076.1:0-28147 GCA_050292115.1 Sulfurimonadaceae bacterium
TTTCGAAGCACAGAAACAGAAGCTGCGTGTCGGGGAAATTCTCAACAAACAGCTTGAAATCTATCGGGCACTGGATATTGATCCGCCTGCCTCGTTATGAGTGGGTGGGAATGTAGGATGTAAGGTGCTCTCTTGCGTGTGGCGATCCGCAATACTCACGGTGGTATCGGCAAAATGCACGGCGCCGAGTTTCATTTTATTTTGCAAAATATCCATAGCAAGCATTTTTTCATGCGCTTTATCAAGCGCGGTAAATTCGATCTCGAAACGGTTGTCGAAGTAACGGATGCGAAAGGCGGTGCTTTTAAACACTTTGCCGCTAGAGTGTCGATGGCCGGTATGTTCGGCTTCGCCGATAACGCTATAAACGTATGATTGAAACAGTTTACTCATGACTTTGCGGATTTTAAGGCGGGAGGTAGCGGTGCGGGCAGTGATGAGTAACATAATCAACCAAAAATAATTTTAGGGCACCATCAAAAACCCTAAACACGCTCAGAAGCCAAAAGAGCGCTAAGATCGTGCAAAATCTTTTTTAAGTCATAGCCGTAGCTATGGCGATAAAAAGTTTTACGCGAGATTGGCGCTCTTTTGGCTTCCCTGCGGGCGATAGAGAGAACGCTACACTCTACGTTGGTACTTTTCACCTTAGCTTTGGCTAGGCTTTCAAAGTACCGCCTTGATTGTAACGTTCTCTCTATCGCTGAGTGTATTTAGGGCTTTTGGTGGTGCCCTTTAGCTTATTCTTCCACACCCAATATTAAAAGAAGCTTGAGTACAATCGCATTTATGAATGACAAAATAAAAAAGAAGCTTATGATCGCCCTGATGGCGCTAGGCTCGCTCTATTTCCTTTATACGGGTTTTAGTCTGTTGTGGCAGAGTTAAAAACAAACGTTTCAAAACTCATAGAACCGTCGTATTGATGTTGCTTTTAGAGCTGCTTTAAAGATTTTTATCAAGCTTATCTAAAAGCTTGAAGCCTTCGTTAACATCACCTTTTTTAGCCATAATCTCAAAACGGGTCTTGGCATCAAACTGTGTCAACGCGATGGTTGCAAATTCATCAAATAATTTATTGAGACTAATGCCCTTAGACTTGGCATACTCTTTGAGCCGTTCATGTTTACTATCTGGTATTCTCAAAGTAACCGTACTCATACGAACTCCTTTAAAAAGGTTTCAGGGGTAAGCACCCTGATATCAAATGCCAGTTCCATACCGGCAAAATCTTTGGTGTTATAGGTTAGCAAGATGTGACTTCCACTGGCTACACATAATTCAATAAGAAAATTGTCATTAACATCTTTGAGATTGGGTCGCCATAAATAATAGATATCGTTCCAACGACATACCGATAAATAAGCATTAAATAATTTTTCTTGTTCTTCAGTGCTCAAGGGAGAGCGTTGTAAAACTTTTTCACGTTTCATAACGCTTTCGTATTCCAAAAAAAGTGCTTCGCCAATTTGTGGAATAAGTTTTTTTTGAAATGACATACGTAAAATAGCTCTTGCCTGACTCTCTTTGGTAATCAAAGCGCTGATCCATACACTAGTATCTATAACAACTTTCATGCAATATGATAGCATATATGCATTTATGAACGACAAAATAAAAAAGAAGCTTATGATCGCCCTGATGGCGCTAGGCTCGCTCTATTTTCTTCATACGGGTTTTAGTCTGTTGTGGCAGAGTTAAAAACAAACGTTTCAAAACTCACGATTTCGATATTATCGGCGCTTTCGTTTGTATCTAATGTTACCAGTAGCGCGTTTTGGTGCGGTGTTTTAAATTCGCTAAACGCTTTGAGCTCGCGGTTTCTTGTTTTTTCATCTTCGATGGTGTATGCGACTTGTATTAAAGTATTATCAACTAAAAAATCGATTTCGCTGTTTTGTTTGAGATAAACAATATCTTTGCCTTTGGAGCTTAAAACGGTGAAAACCAGATTCTCAAAAGCATTGCCGTAATTTCGGTTGGGGTTGACCCCCAGATTTAAAAAGCCGTTGTCGTTGACATAAAGCTTTTTGGCCGATGTGATGGTCTGGGTGAGTTTATTATGATGGCGCGCTACCGTGCTGATTAAAAAATTATCTTCAAAATAGCCAAGGTACTCTTTGATAGTTTTCGCATCAAGACCCAGTTTTTTCGCTAAAGAAGAGTAGTTGATCAACGTGGCCGCGTTTGATACCAAATAATAAAAAAGATCTCGGATTTCAGATGCATTTTTAATCTTATACCGTGGGACGATATCTTTTAAAATAATATCTTCGGCAATATTGGATAAAAGCTCTTTTTTGATCCCTTCATCGGGAGTTGAAATCACAGAGAAATAACCACCCCACTTAACGTACTCCTCTTTTGCTTTTTGAATGGCGATTTTGTTTTTGGCTTTGGCAAGATTGTTTGAAAAATCGACTTTTTTATAGGTCAGAAATTCGGTAAAACTAAAACTATGCAGCCGCATTTTTACGACTCTTCCCGTTAAAAGTGTTGCCAATTCCGATGTCAAAAGCGATGCATTGGAGCCGGTAATGATAAATTTGATGTTTCCGGTTTCATATTTTGATTTGACAAACACTTCCCAGTTTTGAAACATTTGAATCTCGTCGATAAAAAAGTAGATTTTTTGATCACGATTTGGTTCGGTGAGTTTGAGATAGTTTTCGTAAATTTTTTCAAGATAAGACGCGTCGTTTTTATAAGGGATAAAGAGAGGCTTTTCAAGATTGATGAAAAAGATGTTTTTTGCCTCGGTACCGGTTTGTATCAGCTCTTTAATAAGCAGTTTTGCCAGTGTGCTTTTGCCGACACGTCGTGCACCTATAATGGCGATTATTTCGTTGATGGCAAGCAGGCCTTTGGCCGATAACAGTGCTTCGCGAGGTATAAAATGCTCATAGGCATCGTTTTTTGTCCAGTGAGGATTGTCTTCAAAAAGAATAGATTCCATATTTTTCTACTTTTTTTGGAATGTATTCCTGATTATAGCAAAAAACATGGTAAAGGTGCCGATTTTGGATAATGCATCGTCACGCAATGCAGCGAGCCGTGCTGACGTATCAAAACCGAGCAGTCAATAGGCACGATCTCGCGATCGGGAAACACCGTTTTAAAAATAGCAATGGCTTCTTTGTCTTGAGTAACGCCGTAGACGGGTAGCAGCACGGCACCATTTACGAAAAGAAAATTGGCGTAGGTGGCGGGCAGGCGTTCGCCTTCAAAATAGATCGCATCGCACATGGGCAAGGGAATTAGCTTAAAGGGCATTTCAAGCAGTTCGCGCTCCATTGCTTTTAGCGCGTGGTAATGCTCATCTTGCGCATCGTCGCACTGCACGTACATAATACTCTCTTCATCCGCAAAACGCGCCAGGGTATCAATATGGCTGTCGGTGTCATCACCACTTAGATAGCCGTGGTTTAGCCAATAGATGCTCTTTACATGTAAGGTCTCTTTTAAAAAGGTTTCGATCTGCGTTTGATTCATGTGCGCATTACGGTTGGGATTTAGTAGGCACGCGGAGGTTGTGAGTAGTGCTCCCTCGCCGTTGCTCTCAATGCCGCCGCCCTCTAAAATAAAATCAATGCTTTGGCAATCGGGCGTAATGGCGCGGCTCATGGCGTTGTCGCGTTCGCACTCGAATTTGTCGCCCCATCCGTTAAATGTAAAGTCCAGTAAGACGCATTCGCCCTCTTCGATGATGCTGATCGTAGAGCAGTCGCGCGCCCATGTGTCGTTGCTTTGGTAAGAGACAAACCGTAAGTTTTCATCGTCGTCAAAAAACGACTTTACATGTAAGACGTCCGCGCAAATAATAACGCAGGTCTCAAAGCGTGCAACGGCTTGAATGATGTTTACAAACGTGGCCTCGGCTTCACCAAGATAAGCCGCCCAGTCGCTCTGTTTATGGGGAAAAATAATCTGGATGTAACGTTGTGGTTCGAACTCGGCGGGGTATCGGTTATAATGTTGCATGGCATTCATCACTTTAAGCCGTCAGGCCTTTTTTCATAATCTTGATATTATAGCTTCAAAAACCGGTGATATTGACAAAATTGCCCTGGTTTTAAAAGATAACGCTTACGGCCACGGCCTCATGCCAATGGCGCAACTGGCCGCCGAATACGGCATTAGCCGCGCCGTGGTGCGCCGTCTTGAAGAAGCGCGGCAGATCGAGCCGTTTTTCAAAGACATTATTATGCTTGACGATATCATCGACATCCCCTCAGCCATGATCAGCACCACCATCAATACGCTGGAGATGATCCCAAACACGCCGCAAGGCGCCCTTGTGGAGCTTAAAGTCGATACCGGCATGCACCGTAACGGCATCGCCGCAGAGGCGCTTGAAACGGCGTTTGCGCAAATGGCGCGCCAACAGCTTACATGTAAAGGGATCTTTACCCATTATCGCAGCGCCGATGCATTAAGCAGCGAATTTTTCTGGCAACGCAAAAATTTTGAAGCAGTTAAAAGCAAAGCCCGCGCACTGGGCTTTAAAGGGCGCTTTCACAGCTGCAACTCCGCGGGATTGTTTCGTTGTGGGCATTTTGATGAAGATCTGGCGCGTGTGGGCATTGCGGCGTATGGCTGTTTGGAGCTTGACAGAGCATTTGATGAAACAAAATTACAGCCCGTACTCTCACTCTGGGGCGAACGCATTGCCACGCGCACCTTACATGCAGGTGAACATATCGGTTACAACGCTACCTATAAAGCCGATGAAGAGACGGTGGTGAGCACGTACGATCTTGGTTATGCCGACGGCCTGTTTCGCCACGCGTCAAACCGTTACACCCTCCCAAACGGCGCCAGAGTGCTTGGGCGCATCTCTATGGACAACTGCTCGCTTACATGTAAAGACGATCAAGTGCTAATGTTTGATAACGCCAGTGATTTTGCGCACGCGGCCGATACTATCGGGTATGAAGTATTGGCGGCTTTAAAACCGCATATTAGACGTGAGGTGGTTTAAACTTTTTATGATCGCTTCGGCATAAATAATACCGTCAATCCCCTCTAACGCAAGCCGTTCAATAGCTTCATCATCACTCACCCGACAGAGAATTTTGGCATCAAAAAGGTAGTGTTCGGCGCACTTTTGCACGGTTTTAGCCAGCGTTTCGTCGGTAATGATGTATTTGGCGCCAAGATTTTCGGCAAAGATCGACTCTTTTAACGAGGCCACTTCCAGCGCAAAAGCAACAAGATTCTCTTTTAAATAGGCGACAATATCCAGATTCGCGGCCTCAAAGGTAACAAGAATCGTGCTGTTGGGCGGTGTTGTGGCAATTACGTTGATATCGTCAATATGATAAAAGTGCTCATACGCAACATAATCGTGGCCAAAAAGCAGCATGTCAGCCCTCCATGCACTCGCGGCTGCAGTAGTATTTGCCGCCTTTGATCAGCGCATCGGACACGCTGGTATAGGTACCGCAGGCATCGCATGCCACCATGTCGTCGCTTTGGGAGTTTTTGTTGTTGTCGTGAGCGACCTTGTCGCTTTTTTTAAAATAGAGAAAATAGATCACGCCGATCACGGCAACCAGAAGCAAAATTTTAAGTAACATCGTTTAACTTTCTATTAAAAGGTAATGACGGTTTTGAGCCTGAATAATACGGTAATTCAGCGAATCGTCAACTTCATCATATACTTTTTCGCCTTTATAAAAGAGCAAAAGGGTGCCTTTGGCATAAAAACCCTTAGCTAAATCCATAAGCATGGCCGTATCGGTAACGGCGCGCGAAGTGATAAGCTCTACAACTTCAGGTTCCAGCGTTTCAACACGTGCATTGGCGACGGTGACGTTTTCGAGTTTCAGATCGGCTTTGACAAACTGTAAAAAACTGGCGCGTTTAGCGATGGGTTCGGCCAGTGTAAAGTGCGTTTGCGGCAACGCCATAGCCAGAATCATTCCGGGAAACCCCGCACCTGTTCCAATATCAAGTACCGTTTTGACACTTGGCAAAAAGGCTAGCGGGTAGAGCGCATCGGCTATAAACAGATCAAGCTGATCCTCGGAGCGGATGCCGGTGAGGTTGTGGATGCGGTTCCATTTAAACAGCAGCTCTTTATAACGCATGATTTTCTCAAAAACGGTGTCATCGAGTTCGATATTTTCGCGCAATAGTGTTAATTTTAAATCCATGAGCGTAGTATA
Source organism: Sulfurimonadaceae bacterium (assembly GCA_050292115.1). Lineage (GTDB taxonomy): Bacteria > Campylobacterota > Campylobacteria > Campylobacterales > Sulfurimonadaceae > JAFGUB01. The sequence goes on from JBNKLA010000076.1 coordinate 6,171, forward strand.
GCATGAGAGAAGTTTGTATTTTTGCAGAAATAGGCAAATGAGCTATAGAATTATTCTATCGTCTATTTTTATGAGCCGTTATAATGCTTGCATCAAATTTTAGGAGTCAACAATGAACGTAACAGAAACCTATACACTTTCTAATGGTGTGCAAATCCCAAAACTAGGACTTGGGACATGGATGATTGATGATAGCGTTGCCGCACAAGCCGTTAAAGATGCGGTAAAAATCGGCTATCGCCATATTGATACCGCACAAGCTTATGGCAATGAAAAAGGTGTGGGCGAAGGCGTGAGAAGTTGTGGCCTTGATCGTGAAGAGCTATTTGTTACCAGTAAACTGGCCGCCGAGATTAAATCGTATGAAGAAGCAACGGCTACTATTGACGCATCGCTTAAAACGATGGGTCTTGAGTATCTTGATTTGATGCTTATTCATAGCCCTTGGCCTTGGGCGAGCTTTGGTCAGGAAGATCGATTTTTTGAGGGAAATAAAGAGGCATGGAGAGCGCTTGAAGATGCGTACAAAGCCGGAAAAATACGCGCTATAGGGATCTCTAACTTTCAAAAAGAGGATATTAACAACCTGCTAGAGAGCTGCACGGTGGCACCGATGGTCAATCAACTTTTAGCGCATGTCACCAATGTCCCCGAAGCACTCATTACGTATTCGCAAGAGAAAGGGATGCTAGTAGAGGCCTACTCTCCAATGGGACACGGCGAGTTATTCAAAAATGCGGCGCTTCAAGAGATGGCGCAGCAGTATGGTGTGTCACTGGCACAGCTTTGTATTCGTTACACGCTGCAACGCGCCTTGCTGCCGTTGCCTAAAACGGCGAATCCCGAGCATATGAAGAATAATGCCGCACTCGATTTTGTGATCTCGGATGAAGATATGACGCTTATGAACACCATGGACGAGATAAAAGATTATGGAGAAGCGAGTATGTTTCCTGTGTATTGGAGATCATAATATTCGTATCTTTATAAAAGATGCCCCATCTCATCTTTTTTAGTTTTCAGATATCCCTCATTGTGGGGATTTGATGGGATGACTACGGGAACACGTTCTACGATTGTGATACCAAATCCTTCAACCATTTCAACTTTTTTTGGGTTGTTGGTCAGTAGCCGAACCTGTGTAATAGCGAAGTCTTTAAATATTTCCCCGACAACGTCATAGGTGCGTTGATCGGCTTCAAACCCAAGCTCCAAATTGGCTTCAATAGTGTTTTTGCCTTGATCTTGCAAAGCGTAAGCGTTCACTTTGTTTAAGAGTCCGATATTTCGCCCCTCTTGACGGTGGTAGATCACCATGCCGCCCTCTTCGCCTACCATTTTAAGCGCTTTATGCAGTTGATTGTTGCAATCACATTTAATGCTGCCCATAGTATCGCCCGTGAGGCATTCGGAGTGGATGCGAAGCAGAGGGGTGTCTAGTCTGTCAAAACTCTCGGTAAAGATGGCTAAATGCTCTTGGCATCCCTCTTTGTAAACTCTGATTTTAAACATTCCGTATCTGCTGGGAAGATTAGCGATGTTTGATTTTTCAAATGTCATGCGCCATTATAGTTATTTGAGTTTAAAAATCCGTTACATGTAAGAAACTAAAAAGCCATTTTTAATATAATAGGAGTTTTCAATAAAGGTTTAGAATGTTTCAACGTTTTCGGCGTACACGACTTAATTCTCATCTTCGCGCTTTAGTACGCGAAACGCATGTGCGTGCTGATGATTTTATCTATCCACTTTTTGTGCGTGGCGGCGAGGGAATCAAAAACGAAGTGGCCTCCATGCCGGGCGTGTATCAGATGAGCATTGATGAGATGCTCAAAGAGTGTGAAACGCTCAAAGCGTTGGGGATTTATACGGTCATTTTATTTGGCATTCCTGATGTGAAAGACTCTATAGGCTCCGATGCACTGCACGATCACGGTATTATTGCCACGGCAATCCGTGAACTCAAACGCGCGCATCCCGATATGTTTGTGGTGAGCGATCTGTGCTTTTGCGAATACACCGATCATGGGCATTGCGGCATTATCGATCATGAGCACGAAACGGTCAATAACGATGCTACGCTCGATATTTCGGCCAAACAGGCCATTGTTCACGCCAAAGCGGGAGTGGATATGATTGCGCCATCAGGCATGATGGACGGTATTATCGAAACCCTGCGCGAAGGGCTTGATGCGGGAGGATACGAAAACTTGCCCATCATGGCATACTCTACCAAGTTTGCCAGCGGCTATTATGGCCCGTTTCGCGATGTGGCGGAGTCGGTACCGAGTTTTGGCGACCGTTCTACCTACCAGATGGATCCGGCCAACCGTCGCGAAGCCATTGCCGAGAGTATTGCCGACGAAATGCAAGGTGCCGATATTCTTATGGTAAAACCTGCATTGGCGTATCTTGACATCGTTCGTGATATTCGCGAAAATACGACATTACCGTTGGCAGTGTATAATGTTAGCGGCGAATATGCTATGCTTAAACATTCCGGCCGTGCCGGACTGATCGATTATGATCGGGTGATGATGGAGACGATGGTGGGCTTCAAACGTGCGGGAGCGGATATTATTATCAGCTATCACGCCAAAGAAGTGGCGACACTCTTATCATAGATATGGTAGTATTAAACAATTTGAGACGTTAGGGCAGTAATTGAGACATTTTTTATCATTAAAAGATTACACCAAGAGTGAAATCTTGGAAATCGTTGACTTGGCGATTACGATTAAACAGGAACTAAAAAGCGGTGTATACACGCCTTATCTTGCCAATCAAACTTTGGCTATGATTTTTGAGAAAAGTTCCACACGCACACGCGTGAGTTTTGAGACGGGGATGTTTCAGCTTGGTGGGCACGGGCTTTTTCTCTCTAACCGTGATATTCATCTTGGGCGTGGTGAGCCGATCAAAGACACGGCGCGCGTGATTTCGTCGATGAACGATATGGTAATGATCCGTACGTTTGAACATGCGATGATTGAAGAGTTTGCAGCGTACTCAAGCGTTCCGGTTATTAATGGTTTGACCGACTCGTATCATCCGGTGCAGTTGCTGGCTGATTATATGACTTTGGTTGAGCACAATCATACCGATAAACTTAAAGTTGCGTATATCGGTGATGGCAATAACATGACGCATTCATGGCTAATGCTAGCTTCAAAATTGGGTTTTGAACTGCGCATTGCTACGCCGGTCGGTTACGAGTGTGATGCTACGATTGTCACTTTAGCCGAATCTTTTGCTAAAGAGAGCGGCGCGAAGATTATTATCGGGAATGATCCTAAAGCGGCGGTTAGCGGTGCTACGGTCGTTACAACCGATACGTGGGCATCAATGGGTCAAGAGTCTGAAAAAGAGGAGCGCATTGCCAGATTTGCGGGTTATATGGTGGATGATGCTATGATGGCAGTAGCAGATGCAAACGCACTCTTTTTGCACTGTCTGCCGGCATATCGTGAGCAAGAGGTAAGCGAGAGTGTACTTGAAGGGGATCAAAGCGTCGTATTTGATGAAGCCCAAAACCGTCTTCATGTGCAAAAAGGCTTGATGGTTTGGCTGGATCGACAACGATAAGGAGAAGATGATGAAATGGATGGCACTACTTTTTGTGATTGGAGTTTCTCTGATACATGCGGATGCTGGGGAAGCTGTAGCGTTGACGGATCGCTATAAAGATTCATCAAAATGTCAAGCGTGTCATAACCAGATTATTCATCAGTGGGAGTCGTCATGGCACTCCAAGTCGCACTACGAAAAAGATGAATATTTCCGTAAGACGGTGGATTATCTAAGCCGTAAAAGTCGTAAATCTCAAAATGCTATAAAAGTGGAGTGTGCGGGTTGTCACAATCCGAGAATTTCGGTAACTGAGACGGGAACCGATTATGAGATTATGGTGGCCATGAAGCTGGATAAAGGCTCTAAAGTTAATAAAGCACTTAAGAGTGATACGCTGTCCGAGGGGATTAACTGCGTTGTATGTCACAATATCGATAAAATTCATACCAATCTTCCACCCGAAAAGCGAGGGGTTCACCGTGTAACTTGGATGCCGCAAGGCACCATGGTCGGACCTTTTAAGGATGCGTTTTCGCCGTATCATAAAACAGAGCAGCGTGAACATTTTAATGAAAATGTGGACACGCTCTGTTTTGTCTGTCATGCGAATGATCGCGCCGAGGAGTCGGGACTGATATTTACCAATATGGAGCAAGAGTATCAACAAAACGACAAAAAGTGCGCCGATTGTCACATGAGCCCGCGTATTGATGGTGTAGCTTCTACACTGCGTATTGATCATGGGAAACAGGTGAAGCGTAAGGTGCGTGAACATGGGTTTAGAGGTGCGCATACAAACGGCATGTGGGAAGGGGTATTGCAACTTGAGGCAAAAAAGAGGGGTAATACTCTAGTAGTGACGCTTAATAATCCTAACCCTCACAATATTCCTAGCGGTTTTGGAGGCAGAGAACTTATTATTGATATTGAGTATAAAAGTGTCGGTGAAGTGACCAAACGTCAAAGCATGTCGCTCACACGTACCTATACCTCTAAGCGTGGTAAGCCGACGATACCGCATCTTGCCGTAAAACAGAGTGCAGACGTTTCGGTACCGGCAAAAGGGAGCAAGAGTGTGAAATTTCCACTGGTTCCACAGGCTGACAGTGCCGTGATTACACTTTCGTATCGGCTTGTGAATGACGAAATAAGAACTTTGCTTGATCTTCAAGAGCCTCTATGGTCCGAAAAGATGCTCATTAATACGATTCGAATCAAGTTATAATCTAAAGAACCCCAGTCATTATGGTATAATACGCGCCATATTGACTGGAGCTACTATCCGTTTTTCTTCCATCGAAACTTCTTTACCTAATAGATAGACGATTTACATGTAAGGGAAATGCTTCCCCATTTATGCAATTTGAGATAGTGACGTTTCAGCAGTAAATTTATTGCAAAAGAGAACTATGTCTCAAAAAACAGATACTACGATTCCCAGTAGTTTTAATCAGTTTAATCTAAAAAAACCGATTATGCAGGCACTAGAGTATGCCGGTTTTAAACAACCCAGCCCGATTCAGCAACTTGCTATTCCTATTATTATGGAGGGGCGCGATGTTGTAGGACAGGCTCATACCGGAACTGGAAAAACGGCGGCATTTGGCTTGCCGGTAATGAACAATATGCATCTTAAAGGTGGCGTAGAAACGCTTATTATCACACCAACACGCGAACTGGCCAATCAGGTGAGTGACGAGCTGTATAAATACGGCAAAAAACTCGGTATTCGTACCGTAACCGTATATGGCGGTAGCTCTTACGGGAGGCAACTGGGTCTTATTGAACGTGGGGCGCAGGTGGTAATTGCCACGCCGGGACGTATGCTTGATATTCTCAAGCGCGGTATGATTTCCGATTTTATGCCTTCAACCGTTATTTTGGATGAAGCGGACGAAATGCTTGATATGGGATTTTTAGACGATATCAACGAGATTTTTACCTATCTTCCACAAGATCGTCAAACACTACTCTTTTCAGCAACGATGCCTGATCCGATCAAAAAACTCGCAGAGCGTATTTTGATTGATCCTGAGTTTATTGCGATTACCAAAGAGGAGACGACCAACAAGGATATCACGCAACAGTATTACGTAATTGAAGAGAATGAACGTGATGATGCGATTATTCGGCTTCTTGATGCCGAGGAGACGGAAAAAGTAGTAGTATTTTGTCGTACTAAAAAAGAGGTGGATCGTCTGTGCAATGTGCTTTCGGCGGTGGGCTACAATGCCAAAGGTCTGCATGGCGACATGGAACAGCCGCAGCGTGAGTCCGTGATTCGCGGTCTTAAAAGCGATGCAATCGATATTTTAGTGGCTACCGATGTGGCGGCACGCGGTATTCATATTAATAACGTTTCGCATGTTTTTAACTTCCATATACCTTTTGATCCCGAATCCTATGTGCATCGCATTGGTCGAACGGGTCGTGCCGGTCAAAAAGGGGTGGCGATTACGCTGGTGACACCGCTAGAGTTTAAAGAGTTGCAACGTATCCGCTCTAAAGTAGGAACCACAATGGAGCACGCCTATATTCCCAGCAAACTTGATGTGCAAAAAGCGCATCTTAACAAGCTGATCGAAGGAATCCGAAACCAAAATATCTATGATGAAGCACACCAGATTCTTGATGTATTAAGCGATGAAATGGATCAGGCGCAGATTGCCTATAAGTTGATCTCACAGCTTTTGGATCATCAACATATCAAAGGGCCGATGAATATCGGAATTGCGCCGCAGCGTTTGGAAAAAATCTTAAAAGCGATGGAGCGTAATCGTGGACGATCCGGCGGAGGGCAACGCTCTTCAGGAAGAAGACGCAACTATAACAATAGCAATTCGAACCGTTCGCGAAACTCAAGACGCGATTCACGCCGATAGTTGTGCCAGTAACTTTTGAGCAAACGGATCAAAAGGGGGAAGTGTTAGCGTACTTTCGCGCTGACGTGTTCCCCACATCGGTTCGGGAAAGTACGAATCATTTTTAAACCGTGCGGTGATATGCCAATGCACATGCGGAAACATGTTACCAAATGAAGCAATATTGATCTTGTCCGCCTGATAATATTTGAGCATTAAACGCTCAATAATATCAAGAACCCTCCATATCTCGACTTTTTCTTCTACACTGCACTGTGAAAACTCTTTAAGTGTTCTTTGTGTGAAGACTTTCAGCCATGGCACTTCACTCTCATGAATCTCAATAAAAATTAGATCGTTGCTATAGAGTGGCATTACATGTAAGCAGTTACTGTCCGGCAAAAGGGACAAGTGCGGAACCCCATGTGAGGCCTCCGCCAAAGGCGTCAAGAAGAATTAAATCGCCTTTTTGAAGTGCACCGGACTCATAGATGTCATTAATTGCCATGGGAATAGAGGCACCGGAGGTATTGCCGTATTTATCTACGGTAAGCACCACCTGTTCCTCTTTCATATTAAGCGCATCGCCAACAGCCTTGATAATACGGTAGTTAGCTTGATGGGGCACAAAATGGGTAATCTGCTCAGAGGCAATGCTGTTTTTTTCAAGAATCTCTTTGACGTCATTGGTGAGTGTACGCACGGCGACTTTAAAGGTCTCATTGCCTTTCATCTGCATTACGACTTTGTCGCTTTCAAGTGAGTCATGCGCTGAACCCGAACCGCCGTTTGGCGTCATGAGCAGATCGGCATAAGAGCCGTCAGAACCGGTATTGACATCGATAATCGCTTCGCTTTTATCATCGGTTGCCGAGATAATCGCCGCTCCTGCGCCGTCGCCAAAAAGAATGCAGGTAGCGCGGTCGGTATAGTCGGTAATGGCACTGAGCTTTTCGGCACCGATAATGAGTACATTTTTTTTCATTCCCGATTCAATAAACGCTTTGGCGATGCCAACCACATAGACAAAACCGGTACATGCGGCAGAGATATCAAATGCGGTGATATTATCAAGGCCAAGTTTTGTAGCAATAATCGTTGCCGTTGAGGGCATATTGAAATAGTCAGGTGAGATCGTGGCACATACGATCATATCAATATCGCTTTTTTGCAGTCCTGAGCGTTCAATGGCAAGCTCTGCGGCTTTGACTCCCATGTCACTGGTGGTTTCATTCTCCGCTGCAATATGGCGCTCTTTAATTCCGGTACGTTTGGTAATCCATTCATCCGAAGTCTCTACCATCGTTTCGAGATCGTGATTACTCAATACTTTTTGAGGCACATAAGCGCCGATTGAGCGAAATGCCGCATAACTCATGGTTGTTCCTTGTACTCACTTAGGCGGTTTTCAATATGGGCATTGACGCCGGTGTCGATGTAGCGAATGGCTTGAAAGATCGCATTTTTAATCGCTTTGGAGTTGCTTTTACCGTGGCTGACAATGGCGCATCCATTAATCCCAATAAGCGGTGCTCCACCAAATTCGGCATAATCGACCTCTTTTTTAAGCAGTTTAAAGACTTTGCGCATCAATAACGCACCCGTAATTGCAATTGGTGAACGGCGAATATAGTCTTTAAGAAAGTAGCTTATTGTTGAAGCTACACCCTCGGACGATTTAAGTACGAGATTGCCGATAAAACCGTCGCAGACAATCACATCGACGCTGCCGTCAAAGATATTGTTGCCCTCAACATTGCCGATAAAGCCTTCAAAAGCGCCAAGCCGTTTAAAGGCTTCTTTGGTAATTTCATTCCCTTTGGAAGGCTCTTCGCCATTAGCAAGCAGTCCGGTTCGTGGATGCTCAATTTTAAGGACGTCATGGGCATAGTAATGCCCCATCACGGCAAACTCTACCAGGTTTTCCGCTTTACAGTCGGTATTGGCACCGACATCAAGCAGTACGGTACGTTTGCCGTCGCGTGCGGGCATTAAGGTTACAAGTGCAGGGCGACTAACATTTTTGAGTCTACCGATACGCAGTGTTGCCAGACTCATCGTTGCACCGCTGTGGCCGGCCGATACTACTCCGTCTGCCTCTTTGTTGCGAACCAGTTCAACGGCTTTGTAAATTGAACTGTTGCGGCGTTTTAGTGCATCGGTTGCCGCATCATCCATACTAATTACGTCTTCGGCTTCAACAATGGTAATTTTAGAGCGGTATGCTTTGGGAATAAGTGAAAGAATCTCGTCTGCTTTACCTACGAGAATTGCTTGAAAGTTTTTCTCTTTGAGTGCTTTAATGGTCCCGTTTACAATGGGCTCGGGACCAAAGTCACCACCCATAGCGTCGATAGCAATTCTTGCCATCGATTATTTATACTCACCTGTTGTCGGGTTAACATGGTGTGGAAGTCTGTAGGTTCCGTCCGCATCTTTTACGGGACGCGCCAATTTGATTTTGTAGTGCGTTCTGCGTTTTGCAGCGCGGGTATGTGACACACGTCTTTTAGGTACTGCCATTGTTAATTTCCTTTCTTATAGAGTTGTACTGCTACATGAGGGGCAATGGTGATAATCACACCGTTGCAACTCAAGCTCTGAGTTGAGAATCTCATCAAGATCAATCGTTTCATCAAGAACTTCGATCACGTCATAGTCCTCATCATTGCCATGAAAAATACCGTCAGAAAGCAGAAAGCTCAATTTTTCGTCCAGTATTGTATCGTAATTTTCGGCACAACGGTCGCATTCAAGCTCCATTGTACCCGTTAAATGACCTTCAAGTTGTATAAGGTTACGTTTATACGCGTTTAAAGTACCATTTAAAACGGCACTCCCCTGCGTTACAGTAAATGCTTGAGGGGTTGTACCGATTTTCCTAAATGGAATCTTCATAAAAACTTATGAAATTTCGCGTCCGGAAAAGAAAAATGCGATTTCAATCGCCGCATTTTCAAGTGAGTCACTGCCATGAACCGCATTGGCATCAATACTTTCGGCAAAGTCGGCACGGATGGTACCGGCTTCGGCTTCTTTGGGGTTAGTGGCACCCATAAGCGCACGGTTTTTTGCCACTGCGTCTTCGCCTTCAAGTACCGAAACCACTACCGGACCGCTGATCATGAACTCTACAAGATCATTAAAGAAAGGGCGCTCTTTATGGATGGCATAAAAAGACTCTGCATCGGTACGAGAGAGTTGAAGTTTTTTGGTTGCAGCGATTTTAAGTCCGTTGCTCTCAAAACGATCAAAAATCTTACCAATGACACCCTTAGCCACCGCGTCGGGTTTGATGATAGAGAAAGTACGTTCCATGACGTCTCCTGATTTCGTTGTAAAAAATAGAGTGGGATTATATCGGAAAGTAGGAAAAAAAGAAATAAAAATTAAGAGAAAGTAAAAAAATGTCTCTCGCAGAGGCGAGAGACATTAAAAATCATTCAACAACCGGTTCGTTGCTGGAACGTTGGTCGTCTGAAATATCATCTCGGTGTGATGGACTTTCGCCAACGGCAGCCCATACAATACAGCCCTCTGTAGGACAGGCAGTTGCACATGCAGGTTCGTCGTGATGACCTACACATTCAACACATTTATCACCATGAACATAATAGATCTCTTCACCCGTTGGGTTATCATCTTCGTCAACAATCGCTTCTACAGGGCACTCGTCGATACAAGCACCGCAGTTGATACAAGAATCAGTAATCATTACTGCCATGTATTCTCCTTGGTTTTTTAAGTTCAGGAAAACTATATCAGACTTTTTTTAAACATAAATAAAAAGGGTGGAAATTAAAATAAAGAATTTGGAGGGTGTTACTTTAGGGGGTGGATTGCCCCTCCTAAAGGTTTAAAAAAGCTTTGATCGTTTCAGCTTTATCGGTCTGCTCCCACGTAAATTCGGGAAGCTCTCTACCAAAGTGACCGTATGCTGCGGTTTTTCGGTAGATCGGGCGTAATAGATCGAGTGTTTCAATAATCCCTTTGGGAGTGAGATCAAAAAACTCGTGTATGGCGGCTTCTATGCGCTCTTCTTCGACTTTATTGGTACCATGGGTATTTACCATGATTGAAATCGGTTTGACAACGCCAATGGCATAAGAGACCTGAATCGTAGCGCGTTCACAAGCACCGGAAGCTACCAGATTTTTGGCAACGTAGCGCGCCGCATAAGCAGCGGAGCGGTCTACTTTGGTAGGGTCTTTTCCGCTAAATGCGCCACCGCCGTGAGGGCAGGAGCCTCCATAGGTATCCACAATGATTTTACGGCCGGTTAAACCGGCATCGCCCTGAGGTCCGCCGACAACGAACGAGCCGGTTGGATTGATATGATAAACGACGTTTTCGCTAATCAGCTCTTTGGGGATCACTTTGAGAATCACTTCATTGATGACATCTTCGCGGATCTGCTCTTGTGTAATGTTCTCATGATGCTGCGTCGATACTACGACCGTTTCGACCGATACGGGTTTGTCATCAACGTATTTAACGCTTATTTGGGCTTTTCCGTCGGGACGAAGATAGGGAATGATGCCCTCTTTACGCACAAAAGCAAGACGCTCAGTAAGACGGTGTGATAGGTGAATCGGAAGCGGCATCAGCTCAGGCGTTTCGCTACACGCATAGCCAAACATCAAGCCTTGATCGCCGGCTCCGATATCACCGCTTTGCTGGTCAACACCCTGACGAATCTCGGCTGATTGTTCTCCGATACCGTTAAGCACGGCAGCAGAGCGGTAGTCAAACCCGTAGGTGGCATCGGTATAGCCGATCTCTTTGACAACTTGGCGTACAATATCTTGCATCGGGCTGTAAGCTGATGTTTTTAACTCCCCTGCCACAACGCAAAAGCCGTTAGAAACTAAGGTTTCACATGCCACGCGCGCATTGGGGTCCTTGGCAATAATGTCATCCAAAATTGCATCGCTGATTTGGTCGGCCATTTTATCAGGATGCCCTTCTGTTACAGACTCAGAGGTGAAAATATACTCTTTGGTCATCGATTTCCTTTATTGTAGATAAGGGCGAAGTATAACTTAAAGAGTATTAAGGGTAGAAACTAACTTAGTAAAAAATCTTTTTCCCAATAAAATTCAATCCACTCTGTTGCTTCTTTACATGTAAAGTCGGGTTGTACCCGTGCGGCAGGTTTAAAATAAAGCGCTACGGTTTTAAACGTATGGTTTTCATAATGCTTGTATAGATGCTTGAGTAGCTGTTGTAATGTTCTGCCGCTATCAACGATATCATCTACAATTAAAATACGTGAAGCGTTAGAAAGATCAAGCGTGTCATAAAGTTTAAGCGTGTCGCGCTGCTCTTGTCCATCGTAACTTTCGATGCGGATGCTTTGCAGGTTGCGAACATCGAGTGCATAAGCAAGAAGTTGGGCGGCGATAAGACCGCCACGTGCCACGGCAACAATAGCATCAGGCTCAAAGTGCCTGCATTGTGTGGCGAGATTGTGGATATCGTTGTGAAGTTCGTTATAGTCATAATAATACATTTTGCTATTATAGCAATCAGAATTTAGCTAGGAGCCATTAATGCAGGAGTTTGCACATTTTTTAGATTTAGTGTTTTTGGGAAACACGCTTAAAACGTGGCTGATCGGTTCGGGAATCGTTCTCGTTTTTATCATTTTACGCTTTAAGCTCATTTCACTCTTTGTGGGTGTGCTAAAGCGTCTTACTCGCAAGACTAAAACCACGATTGATGATCGTATCGTAGCCGTTATTGAGAAGCCGCTGGAGTGGATAGTGGTCATTATTGGATTTCAATTGGGGTTGTCGTATTTTACGCTCAGTGAAACCTTTACCATGATTATGGAGCATACGGTACGTTCGCTTTTAATGGTGATGACGATGTGGATTGTCTACAATGCATTGGCGATTTTCAGCGATCTGCTTCGCGTGATCGCCACGCGTTTGCATAATGACCTAGGAGAGAGTCTGGCCAACTTGATGCTCTCCATTATTAAAGCGCTTGTGGTGGTAATTACCATTGTGGCAATTTTTCAAGAATGGGGTTTTAATGTTAGCGCCTTTTTGGCCTCTTTGGGTCTTGTAGGTATGGCATTTGCGTTGGCGGCGAAAGATACTGCGGCCAATCTTTTCGGCTCATTGGTGATCTTTACCGATAGACCGTTTAAGATTGGCGACTGGATTAAAACACCCGAAGTGGAAGGCACGATCGAATCTATCGGCATTCGCTCTACACGAGTGCGCACCTTTGCCCAAGCATTGGTAAGCGTGCCTAACGGCGTACTTGCCAATGCGGCTATTTTAAACTGGTCGCGCATGGGCAAACGGCGTATCAAGATGACGTTGGGCTTAACGTATGGCACCACATCAACCCAGATGCAGAGCATTTTGGAGCAGATGCGGGCGTATCTGCACGCAAATGATGACGTGCATCCCGATACTATATATATTCATTTCACGGAGTTTCAAGATAGCGCCTTGGGAATTTTTTGCTACTTCTTTACGAAAACGACAAATTGGGGTGAGTATATGGCGGTACGAGAGCGTATTAATTTGGAAATGATGCGTATTGTCGAAGAAAACGGCGCTGCATTTGCCTTCCCGTCGCAGTCGCTTTATGTAGAACAGTTACCCCATGGTGTCGAAGCGCTATCGTGATATTGATATTTAATGCATTTCGTTGTACGATGCCCCGCAAAGGAAAAAAATGAAAACATTAATAACCACAAGTATTGTAATCTCTGCGCTTCTTTTAGGCATGTCGGGGTGTTCTGATAAAAAAACTCAAGCACCCGAAGATAACTTTAAATGCCGTATCGACGGATCACTCGCTCCTGAATGGGCGTGTGGTAATGCGAGTGAAAGCGGCGCGCTCACAGCTGTGGGAACCGCACCGCTTAGTAAAATGGGGCAGGGCTTTTCACGTCGTGAGGCGATGGCTAACGGCCGCTCAAACCTTGCGCAGCAGATCGAAACTTTAGTAAAAGATAAAGTCGAAACGTTTACTCGCTCCACCGGTATCGCCGATGCCGAAGTAGCCGACAAAGTCTCTACTCAGGTCTCCAAGCAGGTTGCTAAAGTAACGCTTCAAGGCTCTAAGCAGATTAAATATTGGCAAAATCCCAGTACCGAAGATATCTTTGTGTTGATGAGCGTGGATGAGAGCGCCATCAATCAAGAAGCGGTGCGTTCGGTAAAATCAAGCTTTAAAAACGACGATGCGCTGTGGCAACAGTTTCAGTCCAAGCAGGCGCTTGAAAGTTTAGAGAAAGAGTTTCAGTAGCCTTACATGTAACGGGTAATTATCCAAATTTTCCGGTAATGTACTCTTCGGTCAGACGCTCTTGCGGGGTCACAAAAAGCTCTTCGGTCTTGCCAAGCTCGATGAGTTCGCCAAGGTACATAAAACCGGTGTAGTCGCTAACCCGCGCGGCTTGCTGCATGTTGTGCGTAACAATAATGATGCTCACGCGCTCTTTAAGTTCAATCACCAGTTTTTCGATGCCCTGTGTTGAGATGGGATCAAGTGCTGAAGTGGGTTCGTCAAAAAGCAGTACTTCAGGCTCCACGGCAATGGCGCGGGCAATACACAAACGCTGCTGCTGACCGCCTGAGAGTCCGTTGGCGTCATCTTTAAGGCGGTGGCTGACTTCGTTCCAGATGGCGGCGTCTTTGAGCGCTTTTTCTACGCGATCATCCAGTTCACTTTTTGCCTTAATGCCTTGCAGACGCATACCGTAAGCGATATTGTCGTAAATGCTCATGGGAAACGCGGTTGGTTTTTGAAAGATCATCCCAATGCGCGTGCGCAGTTTGATCAGATCCTCTTTAGCATCAAGAATATTGCGTCCTTCAAATTCGATGGCACCGTTATAGCTGTTTCCGGGGTAGAGATCATGCATACGGTTAAACGAACGAAGCAGGGTCGTTTTACCGCATCCCGAAGGGCCGATAAGCGCCGTGACCGCATTTTTTGCAATCGGCATGGAGACCTTTTTTAAGCTGGGTTCAGGGGCGTTTGCGTAGGTAAATTCAAATGTTTTGACTTCAAGTGCCTTGGGTTCGTTGATATCGACAATAGTTGCCATTATTTTTTGCCTTTGCGTTTCATAATTAAGAGTCTTCCAAAAATATTGAGTGTTAAAATAAACATCGAGAGAATAAAAGCCGCAGCCCATCCGATGCTTTGCCAATCTTCATAAGGGCTGGTGGCGTAGTTGTACATGGTGACGGTCAGTGAGGCCATCGGTTCGTTAAGGTCGGTATTTAAAAAGTTGTCGTTAAACGAGGTAAAGAGCAGCGGCGCGGTTTCGCCCGCTACGCGCGCAATACCAAGAATAATGCCGGTAAGCACTCCGGCTTTGGCACCGCGGTACACGACGTTTAAGACCACTTTATATTTGGATGCGCCCAGTGCGAATGCCGCTTCACGAAGTGTGTTGGGAACAAGTTGGAGCATATCGTCCGTGGTACGCAAGATGATCGGGATCATAATAATGCCAAGCGCCGCCACTCCGGCCCAGCCGCTAAAATGACCCATCGGTATGACAACGATAGCGTATACGAATGATCCGATAACAATGGAAGGCGCGCTCATCATGATGTCGGAAATATCGCGAATCAGATTGGCCAGACGCGATTTTTTGCCGTATTCGCTTAAGTAAGTACCGCCTAAAATGCCAAGCGGTACGCCGATAAGCGTTGCCATGCCGACGATAATGAGCTGTCCCAAAAGCGCATGTTTAAGGCCGCTCTCTTCATACCCCGGAGGCGCGCCTTCAAAAGCGAAAATTTCCCAGTTGATCGCTTGGACGCCATTCATTACAAGAATGGTGAGTATCCAAAATAAAAAACCAATCCCAATTAGAGCCGAAAAGGTTGAAAGCAATAAGACAAGTTTGTTTATAAAGCGGCGTTTGTCAATGGGACTCATCGCACACTCCTTGTTTTTCGAAGAAAATAGAATTTTGAAACGGCAATAATACTAAAGCTGATGATAAGCAAAATAAACGAGAGTTCAAAAAGGCTTGAAAAATAAAGCGTGCTGTCGGCTTCGGTAAACTCGTTGGCCAGTGTGACCGGAATTGAGGTAGCGGGTGCCGTAATGTCGGTAGAGAGCTTATGAACGTTGCCCATCACGAAAGTAACAGCCATCGTTTCGCCGATAGCGCGTCCTAGTGCCAGAATCACCGATCCGATAATACCCGCCTTGGCATAAGGAATGATCACATCTTTAATAACGTCCCACTTGGTCGCTCCCAGTGCGTAAGCGGACTCTTTTAAAATATCGGGAGTCGTGTTCATCGCATCGCGCGTGACCGCCGCCATAAACGGAAGCACCATAATAGAGAGCACAATGCCGGCAGTGAGCATCCCAATGCCAAGTCCGCCAAAAATATCGCGAATAATGGGTACAAAATAAAAAAGCCCCCACATGCCGTAAATAACCGAAGGGATGGCAGCTAAGAGTTCAATGGAAGTACCCACGGGCGTTTTGAGCTTTGCAGGAGCAATTTCACTTAAAAAAATGGCCACCCCGATAGCTACGGGAATAGCCATGATCATGGCTAAAAAGGTTGAAAGCACCGATCCGACAATGGCCGGAAGCGCTCCAAACTTTTCAAGATTGGGTGCCCATTTGGTTTGGGTGATGAAATTAATGCCAAAAGCATCGATGGATTCGAGCGCGTTTTGAAACAGTACGGTAAAAATCCAAGCTACAATAAAAAGTATGCTCAGAGCTATAAGGCGGGTTGCGTGCTCAAAAATAAAGTCAAGACTGTTGCGCATGGTGAGACTTATTCGTAAATCTGGATCTCACCGCCTTTTTCGGCGAAGAGCAGCAGTTTTGCAATGTTTACCGAACGATCACATGAGCGTTCTAGTTTTCGGATAGTGCCAAGAATCTTGACATACTCCATCGAGATCTCTTCGCCGTGTGTAATTTGCTGTAGAATCTCTTTTTCCAGTATGGCAAAAATGTCATCGTTTTTAGACTCTTCGACCATCACCTTGCGATACATCTCGTTAGTGTCGCACGAGTGAATCTCTTTAAAACATTTTAAAATGTGCTCCAGTGAGTTGATTGTGCTTTGATGTAGCATGATAATAGAAGGATAAAGCGGTTTAAGATTGACTGAACTTTTACAGTGCCCAATGATGCGTCGGGTATATTTGACTACACCCTCTCCAATGCGTACGATTTCGCCATTCATTTTTAAATAGGCGACTAGCATCCGCAATTCGTGGGCTTCGGGGCCAAACATGGCAAAGGTTTTGATAATCTCGTTATCAAGGGTATTGGCTTGTTGTTGCAAGCCGCTAAGCTGTGTTTTGGCTTCGTCAAAGCGTGCTTCGCTACAGCTTTCAAATGCCTCAAGGGTAAGATGGCTTGCTTTGGTGATCTGTTCGATCATGGTGATAATCATTGAGCGAATGTCACTGATTTTTTTTTGATATTTGGGTAGCATCGGCAACCTCCATTGGTATAAGGGCACCACCAAAAACCCTAAACACGCTCTTTTGGCTTCTGAGCGTATTTAGGGTTTTGGTGGTGCCCATAAAACTTGCGGAAGTCTATCTCCCAAAGATTACATAGCGGTTACGATTTTTGTAACCTACATGTAATCAAATTGCTTTAGTATTTTCAGCGAAATTTATCACCAAAAGGGATTACCTACATCATGCTTAAACAGATTGTTACCATAGTATTTGCCATATTGCTTGGCGTGTCGGCACTACAGGCGGCGGATCGCGTTAACGGTGCGGGCGCGTCGTTTCCTGCACCGCTTTATTATGACTGGGCGTATCAGTATCAAAAAGATACCCACAACAAAATCAACTACCAATCTATCGGTTCTGGCGGCGGTATTAAACAGATTGGTAAGCGCATCGTCAATTTTGGTGCATCGGATAAACCGCTTGATACTAAAAAACTTACAAAAAAGAGATTATTGCAATTTCCGGCCGTTATCGGCTCGATTGTGCTCTCTTATAACATTCCCGGTGTTGCCGATGAAGCGCTAAAACTTAAAAACAGCGTTGTCGCCGATATCTTTGCCGGAAAAATCAAGAAGTGGAACGATGCCGCCATTAAAGCCGACAACCCCACCCTTAAACTGCCCAATGAAAAAATCATCGTCGTACACCGTTCTGACGGATCGGGAACTACCTATAACTTTACTTATTATCTTAACGGTAGCTCTACACATTGGAAAGAGAACTTTGGCGTAGGCAAAACCATTGACTGGGCTACCGGTATCGGCGGCAAAGGAAACGAAGGGGTTGCCAATCTGATCAAACAGACGCCTTATACCATCGGTTATATCGAAAGTGCGTATAAAGAGAAAAATCACCTTGCAGCCGCAACGCTTCAGACTGCAAGCGGCAAATGGGTAAGCGCGCGTGAAGAGAACTTTCAAGCAGCGGCAAAATATGCCTCGTGGAGCAAAGAGGAGCACTTTTATGCCATGCTCGCCCTGCAACCTGGAGACACTTCGTACCCTATCGTAGCGGCAACTTTTATTTTGTTGCCGGTCGAAAAAGCGGCTACAAATAAAAAAGTGATCGCATTTTACGATTATGCTTTTAAACAGGGCGATGCGAGCGCTAAAAAATTGGGCTACATTTCACTGCCTGAAGCCACTAAAACTATGATCCGCGAATACTGGGCGGCGCATATTAAGTAAAACTTTTCTCCTCATCTTGGAGCCTTTGAGGGCTCCGAAACCTTCATTTTTTCATCTTTATATCGACTTCAATCGCGATAAGCTATTCGTATGCCAAAATCTCTTTGTAACCTACATGTAATCAAATTGTTTTAAAGTTGCAACCATCAAAACATGGAGCTAAAGTATATGAACAAGTTTGTATTATCGGCATGTACGGCGATTGCCACGATGGCATCGGCACAGACAATGACGCTATATACCGACCCTACAACCGGTCAGGTGTTTACACAAAGCGCCGAGGGGCGCGTGGAAATGGGCGATTTCATCAGCGCCAAAGAGGTTTATCTTGAAAATCAGGCGCAAGATTCCGAAACGGCAAAAAAAGAGACAAAACGCAAAGATGTTGACGTGTATGCCAAAGCGAGTAAACTCAAATTTTCGGGTACGCACTATTTGGGCTACAAATACATTCAACCCTCCAATTCCAACGAAGACTCATGGAGCGGGTTTGAGACGCGCCGCAACTATTTACAGGTCAAAGCGTACTTTTTTGACAACCCAAAAAGCTATATGCGCGTGACGCTTGATACCTTTCAAAACAACACGGTTTTGATTGATGAAAATGGGCTTCAGTACGAAAAACAGGGTGCGGAAAATATCGGGAGCTGGGAAGTGCGCTTGAAGTACGCATTTATCTATCTTGATAGCATTTTGCCGTATACCGGCGTAGAGTTTGGTCAGGTGCATCGCCCGTGGATTGACTATGAAGAGCATCAGGGGTGGTGGTACCGTTCGATCTCCAAAACTTTTATTGAAGCATCTGAATCGGCTGACTTGAGTAACTCTGCCGATTTGGGAATCAATTTTAAAACCAAGCTTCCCTATTTTACTTCTGAAATCGGCGTTTTTAACGGCGAGGGATACCATCAACAAGAGATGGGGCAGGGTAACTCATTTGAATGGCGCATTACTGCCGCAGTTTTAGGTAACGGCGATGTAAAGCGCAAAGCACACAAAGATGCCTATTTCGATATCTCGTCTTTTGGACAGATTCAACAAGAGTCTAATAAAGTAGGCGCACGCAAGTCGGATGTTGCCGATGGATACGACTACCGCATTTACGGTTTTCATACGGTATACAACCGCCCTTCGTTTTTGGTTTCGGCGCAGTATATTAAATCCGAGTCGGAGTCTCCAAGTGATTATAAACAAGGCAATGGCTACTCTTTTAACGGTACCTATCGTTTCGGTAGCGATAAAGAGTACGATCTTTTTGGCCGCTATGACCGCTGGGATGATGATAAAAAAGATCTTGAAAAAGAGTACTGGATTGCGGGTGCGGGATATCAGTACAATAAAAACGTTAAATTCATTGCCAACGTTTTAAGTACGGATGAGGATAAACAAGTGGATGATAACGAATACATGACCTACATGTTTAGCGCTGAGGTGCATTGGTAATTATTCGGCCGGTGCAATATAAGGCTTATGCAAAAGCGTACATGTAATCTTCGGTATTTTTAACCAAATGCGGTTACGGGTTACATGTAAAGATTAAAGGGCAGTACCAAAAACCCTAAATACACTCAGCGATAGAGAGAACGTTACAATCAAGGCAGTACTTTTTCTTCATAATCTTCTTTCCAATAATCCAACACAATTACAGAAAAAATTCTATTGAAACAGCAGAGGTTGGCAAAGAAATATGTCATAATGACATCAAATTCAAAGAAATCACCAATAATAGTGCATTTTTGAAGTTGTATTATTGCCGTATAATCGTGATAATCTGACTTGTTAGTGATGAATAAATAGTTGCTCGTTCCCGCGTGGCGGGAACGAGCAACGCCCGCGCTGAGCACTGAACGTGCCCCCAGTCGATTGCCGGTCTCCGCTACGCTACGACCAACAATCGCCCGGAGTCACACACTAAGCCAGCTTCCAGAAAACCCTTCGGGATTTTCCGAAATCCGTCTGAGTGGTGCTCAGCGCGGGCGTTATATAAAAAAGAAAATCAAGCACAAGGAAAACTATGAATATAAAACCAAAAGATAAAACTATTAAATCATTACTTATATCAGGAAGCCAGTTTTCAATTCCTAGATTTCAAAGGGATTATTCATGGGATAAAAAAAACTATCAAGAGTTTTTCGAAGATATGCTTAATTGTCTCTCAATAAAGGATGGTAAATTAGTTTCTGATAATTATTTTCTTGGAACAATGCTTTTTATTGGGGATTATTCCGAATCAAATGATAATAATATTGATGTAGTAGATGGGCAGCAACGTATTACAACAATTACCATATTATTTTCAGCACTTTCTGATAGATTTCGAGAAATCGGAGAAAAAGTTTTAAGTGATCAAGTTTTTAGATATATAATGACTCAAAATGATGATGGAGATGATATTAGGATTCTAGAGAGCAAAACACATTATCCATATTTTTCATTTTATATTCAAGATATTGAAAAAAAAGATGTACAACCAACATCAACTGAAGAAGAAGAGGCAATAAAAGAGTCTTTTACATATTTATACGATCAACTTGATGAAAAGAAATTAAAAGATTATTTAAAAAAGTCATTAGGTAATGATGTAGTTAATCAATTAGAGTATAAAGAAATACTGAAAACTATCAGAGATCAAGTATTAGGAACAACTTTTATTTCCATTGCTACACCAGATAAAAAAAATGCAAATATGATATTTGAAATACTTAACGCTAAAGGTAAAAAATTATCTCATGTTGATTTGATAAAAAATAAAATATTTGAAATTATAGATGACAAAGAACCCGCTGATTATGCAGAAGTAAAATGGGACGCAATTAAAAAAGCTCTTACTTCTCGCAATGAGTCCGTTGGATTAGCTACATTTTATAGACACTTCTGGATTTCTACATATAAAAAATCGTCTAGCAATAAACTATATGATGATTTTATTAGCACAATAACACCAAAAACAAAAGACAGATATAAAAAATTTTTAACAGAACTTGAAAAAAATGCAAAAACTTATATAAAAATTTTAAATCCACAAAGAGAAGACTATCAAAATAAAAGAGAATATTTTTGGTTGGTGCAAAGTTTGAATGTATTAATTAATTATTTTAATATTGTTCAAGTAAGAATTGCTTTGCTTGCACTATTTGAAATAAAAGACAAAGAACTCGTATCTAGTAAAAAATTTAAGGAAACTGTTCAATTCTTAGAAAATTTCCATTTTGCTTATAATTCAATAGTTAAAGGAAGTGCAAATAGGTTTGAAACCATATATACAAAATTTGCAATATCTATAAGAAAGTGCACAAATAAATCTGACGTACACACATTAATTGATAAAGAACTAATTACTCCTTTAAACAAACTATTCCCTGATTACAAAGAATTTTCTAATGGATTTACAAAATTATCATTTAGTAAAAAAGACAGTCCGAGTAACCTCAAAACTAAATATGCAATACAAAAATTGAATTCTTTTTATGAAAAAGAAGATACTTTTTCAGATACTGGCAGTATTGAACACATTGTTTCTGAATCTAATGGTAATGAATCACTTAATATTGGGAATTTGATTGTATTAGAACTAATACTTAATAATGAAGCCGATGATTTTTCTTATACTGATAAAAAAGAAATATATTTAAAATCTTCATATCATTGGATAAAAGAATTTGCAAAAAGTAATGATGACTGGACAATCGATAAAATTGAAAGTAGAGCAGAGGAATTATCTAAAGAATACTATACAAAGATACTGAAAAAACAAATTCATACTAGTAATTAATAATAAACAATGTGTACGATACTTAATTATTGAAATTGATTTAATATAACAAAACCTTGGAGAGAAATATTTGACCCTGCGGCTCAAATATTTCTCA
>JBNKLA010000077.1:0-24052 GCA_050292115.1 Sulfurimonadaceae bacterium
ATTTTGTAAAAATCTCCTTCAATATCAAAGCCATCAAGAATAAAAGCATGAATTTCACCAGGGGAACCACCAGAATATGCTACCGGATGCCCTTTACGAAGATCAGTTCTAAGGTATGAGTGCCAATCACTTTCATTACTATAATAGTTATCTTTAAAACGTCTTTGTGACCAATACTTAAAATAGTTTTTCATAGCGTCGTCAGAGTAAAAGGCTCCCGAAGTTGTTGGCCCATAGTTCATATCTACAGCAATACCGGCATGGTACATTATCGTTGCAACAGCAGGGTTTGTCGAAGTCACTTTACCAAAAGGCATACTCGACCAATCATAGGTCGTTGCTCCAAAATTTGCTGATAATACACCATAATTACTGGTATATGAATGTGAGCCACTACCTTGATTCGGCCAACTGTAATAGCGCATTATCTCTGCCATAACAGTAGCCACACACCCGGTGGGTGCATGATTATTATATGGGCTATTGATATCATAAGGTGTTTGGTCATTGTAATACTTTTTTTGATCCCATGTCGGCGTACTCAACTCAGCACTACTATCCAAACTCCAAAGCGTTGTGCGAAGCAATGAAGCACTTTTGGTTTTAACGTTTTTCTCTTTAAACGTTTCACTCTCTTGTTTGAGGTTTTCCCACTCAAACGCGGTGTCAAGAGGAATCTCTTGCGTCTCTTGTTGTGCATAGGTGTCGATCTGCTTGGCAAAACTCTCAAGCATCCATGTGAGTTGCGGTGGGAGGTTGTCGGCATCAAACGTGCCCTCTTTTGAGTAGCCTATAATCGGTTTGGCTACATCATCTGCCGATACGATTGCCCAACCTTTGGATTTAAACTGCACGACATAAAAGGTTTCATCTTTGCTGACATAGGTGCTACCCGCTTTTTTAAGCAGATTTTTTGAAGTAATGATATTTTTTACTTTAACATCATCGCCGCTCTTTTTATAAAGCCAGTTTTTGGCAACGTTTTTTAGTTCACCGTCTTTTATGGGTTTGGCGTAGGCCGCGATACTCATAATCAGTGTTACTGCCAATAGGGGGGGGGGTAAATCGTAAGCGCATTAATTTCCTTTATTATTGCTATTTTTGATATGAGCATTAAAACATAAAGAAAATTATTTTACAATCATTTTTATTGATTATTACAGTTTGATTACAGAGTGCTTTACATGTAGAGAATCCCGACGGGCTTAAAGAGGTGGCGCGTAGGTGGCTTGGTTTATAAAGTACACATAACGTTATGTGTAAAGATATACTATAATGACCTATGATAAAGTCATTTAAGTGCAAAGAGACTCAAAAGATATATGAGCGCATGTTCTCTAAGAAACTTCCTGAATCAATTCAAAAGATTGCTTATAGAACATTAGTGATGCTCAATGCGGCCATAGCGCTTAATGACTTGAAAATACCACCAAACAATCATCTTGAAAATTGAGTCATGATCGAAAAGATCAACACAGCATTAGAATCAATAAACAGTGGAGAATCTGTTTCATTTGGAACAATGGAGCTGAAAATGTTGAGATTGTCGATTACCATTAAAAGGAGTGAAAATGTTCGATATTAAACCCGTACATCCCGGTGAAGTTTTATTAGAAGAGTTTTTAGAACCCATGCACCTAAGTCAGAACGCTTTAGCCAATGCCATTCATGTTTCGCCAAGACGCATCAATGAAATCGTTCATGCAAAACGTTCCATTACCGCCGATACCGCATTGCGATTCTCTCTTTTTTTTAACACCACTCCTGAGTTTTGGCTAAACTGGAAGTAGCAAAAGAGAGCTCTTTTGAAAAAATGAAAGCTGAAATTTCAGCTTACGTGGCTTAACGTAAAAATTCAGCGCAATCGATTACAAAGTGCTTTACAATTTTTATTTCTGAGAGTCCTAAGAGGTTAAAAGAGGTGGCATTTTTCACCGATTACAATCCCCTGTATAAGGTATCCGCGCTCCTGCTTCGATCATCTCAAAATCGCTTACATGTATAGCCTGTAAGTCTCGTGGAGCAAGCAGATCTTCCCATTTTGCGGTAGCGTACAAATCACTCTGCGCGGTTAGGGCGATCTCGCCGCCATCAGAGAGAAACATGCCGTAGCGTTGCAAAGCTCTGGCTACGGTTCTAGCCGCTTTGTTGGGCAGGCGGCTCATGTCAAAATCGGCTTTGAGGCGTAGTCTTGCACCATAAGGTGGCGCATCGCTCCCGCCGCTTGTCGCGTTTGTTGAATGCGTGGCCGGATGCACATACACCCCGTGGCGTATTCTGCTGTTGGGCAGTATGAAACGAATCGCGTGTTCAATGGCTCCCGCAACAACTTCATCGGAAGTAAAAAGTAGCGGAGCAATGGGAAAACCGGCGGCATCGGCACTAGTGCACTGTTCGCCTCTGCCCTCGGACGCATAGGTACGGCTCATATCCCATACCGCCATGCAACCGCCGTAAAATGCCTCTTGCGTTATGTTGGCGCGCCACATTTCATAGAGTGTGTTGCTGCTCCAATCGGCTACGATCAGATGACAGTCTCCGTCATTCTCACACTCGTATCCCGTTTCACCTTCAATACTACCGACGAAAGGCACCGGAACACTTTGCAAATCGCAATCAGGTTCGTAAAAATCATCAGTCGGCTCAAAAGTACGCATAGATGTCGGCGTGTTTACATGTAAAACTTTAAAACTAAAGTCAATCTGAAAAATATTGCCGTTTCCCCATCCGCCGTTGGCTTCAAGCCAACTGATAACCGCGGGGGATTGTGCATCGACACTCGCTTGCGAAATGTCTTTGTACCAAACGGCATTTACGGGAAAATAGCGCTTGTCAGAACGGCTATTCTCAAGTAGATACGTGATTACAGCAGGAGACAGAGCAGGATCTGCAGCGTCAAGGTACATTAAGAGTGTCACACACAACATTAATACGTATCGCACTCTCTGCTCCTACTTTAGATACCTATCATTTTGCCTATTTTAACTTTAAGGGTTGTTATATATCAACCCCCTTTCATACCTCCTATGCTACAATCTTCTACTTTAATAAAGAGGCCAACGCGTGAACGCATCATCCGAAGTTTTAGCACGAAAGTACCGTCCCAATAGCTTTGAAGAGCTGATCGGGCAAGAGAGCATTACGCAGACGCTTTCACTCGCACTCAATTCGGGGCGGATCTCTCATGCCTACCTCTTTTCGGGGCTTCGCGGTTCGGGCAAGACCTCTACGGCGCGCATTTTTGCCAAGGCGCTGGTGTGCGATCAGGGGCCGACCTCTAAGCCGTGTGGGGTCTGTACCAACTGCGTGATGGCCAAAGAGAGCCGTCATATCGACATCATCGAAATGGACGCGGCTTCAAGCCGCAAGATTGACGATATCCGCGACCTGATTGAACACACCAAGTACAAGCCTGCTTCGGCCAAGTATAAAGTTTTTATTATCGATGAAGTGCACATGCTCACCAAAGAGGCTTTTAACGCCCTGCTTAAAACGCTTGAAGAGCCGCCGGAGTATGTGAAGTTCATTTTGGCCACGACCGATCCGCTCAAGCTTCCGGCCACTATTTTAAGCCGTACACAGCACTTTCGTTTTAAAAAGATTGCTACGCACAATATTGTGCATCATCTCTCACATATCTTACATGTAGAAAACATCGAGTATGAAAACGACGCGCTGGAGATTTTAGCGCGTAGCGGTTCGGGGAGTCTGCGCGATACACTAACGCTACTGGATCAGGCGATAATTTACTCTAAAAACTTTGTGGATGTTAATACCGTCACCGATATGCTGGGGCTGGTCGATCCCAACTTTGTATCCGAGATTTTCGATGCTGTATTTGCCAAAGAGCGCGACAAACTCATGGCGTACATTAAGACGCTTGAAGATTATGAAGCGGAGATGGTAGTTGATGAGCTGATCGCCTTTTTAAAAGAGCGGCTTTATGCGCAAGACCCTAAATTTAACACCCTGCTTTTAGAGCGTTTTTTTAGGATTTTGAGCGAGAGTAAATCGCTTTTTGCTATCAATGCCGATGGGGGGTTTGTGCTCTCCATGGTATTTATGAAGATGCTTGAAGCGCTACGCGTTAAAGAGATTGATCAGATGATCGAATCGATCGAGAGCGAAATCAAACGCCCTGCACGCGTGACGCTACAAGAGCCATCGGCACCACCGGCACCGCCGCCGGAAACGACAACCGAAGCCCAAAAACCCAAAACCGATGATACGCAAAGCCGTCAAAAATTTGAGCAGCTTTGTGCCAAAATTACCGACCGTGACGCGGCGCTTGGCGACTGCTTTAGCACGCAGATTAGCTTTATCTCATTTGAAAACGATGTACTCACATGGGAGAGCTGTGCGGATGATACATGTAAGACGCAACTGCGCCACGGCTATGGCGTGATTAAGCAGTTTGTACGCGAAATTTTTGGATTTGAGACCACGATTAAAGCCGAGCCATGCACTAAAGCACCCGAAACGCCCGCCATGCAAGAGCCAAGCGCTCCCACACCCGAAGAGAGCGCACCGCAAAGCTACTCTACAACCGAAGATATCGAAACGGGAGCCGGAAGCTGTGTAAGCGGATGCGATAGCGATGATATGGCCACCAAAGAGCTTGACGGCAACACCGTTTTAGACGAGCCGATCATCAAAAAAGCCGCCGAACTTTTTGAAGCGACGAAAATCACCGTACAGTCAAAAGTTTAAGAAGCGAATTTCACCAAAAACATACCGCTGAATTTTTGCTCTTTATAGACCTCTACGCGATATAACGTGCCTTTGTTATCCACCGAAAAACGTCTGGGCATCTCTTTTTGGCGCACAGCGACACCGGTTTCGATCTGTTTGGAGTTGGTGTAGCCGATAATATTGACGCGATACCCTTTTTGATCCAACACTTTAAAATAATCCCCGACTTCGATAATGCTCCCCGGCTCTACATCACGTAACGTACCGTCGATATCGACCTTGACCGATGAGAGCGAATCGTCATAGCGAAAAAACTGCGGCGAGAGGGTAGTGACATAGCGGTTGCCGTAATGCACAATATAGTTATTGCCCTCTTTGACTGCACATATCAGAGGATTATTCGAACTAAAGTGTACCCCACGCTCTTTATCGGCGGGAATATACCGCAGGCGTTTACGCACGTCTTTGGTGGGCAGGGTAATTTTGTCAAACAGCGTCACGCGGTAATCGCTGTCGATAATGGTTTTGAGCGTCTGTGGCGTGAGTTCAAAATCTCGGTGGTATTTGATCTGCATGTAATCCATATACGCTTCGAGCGCGAGCAAGTGATAATAGGCGCGGTAATGCGTGCTAAACTCTTTGGTGGCTTCGTTTCCAAATGCCGGTTTACCGTGATTGATGGCATAGTAGGTAAGGCTTTTGGCCATCTCAGCATCGCCTTCGCGCGTACGGGTGTTTTTAATATGAAAACGGTGTTCATCCTCAATCAGCTTTGTATTCACCCGCTTGGAAACATAATCCACAATCTCTTTGAGGTTGCCGTAACGATCACAAGCAATCTGCTCCTGATCGATAATACAGCTTTGCCCCCAACGTTGCGGGCTGTATTTCCAGTTTTGATGCTTAGGGCGGTAAAACCCACTGCCATCATGCAAATTGATAATCAGATCTACCGCATCGTCGGTAATGATCGATTGAATCTTTTTGACCGTTTCATACTCGGGGTCTTTGGCATCCAGAGTAGCGAATTTACGGTTCATATCGCCATAAAGTCCGCGTGAACTGTGAATAATGCTGGAAAAATTGAGATTGGGAACAATCCATACGCTTCCGCTCTTTATCTCATAGCGTGTACTCAAAATCGCCGCCGCGTTAAAACCGCCCGGCTCATCGCCTTGAATGCCGCCAATGACTAAAAGGGTAGTATTACTATCAGATTCGCCCTTTTTGATCAGAGAGAAATCGAGTCCTAAAAGCGTTACATGTAACGCCACCGCCACTGCAACTATACGAAAAAAATGAATCAAATTAGATCACCTTTATATGCCACGGTTCGTATCGAACCCCGAACGGATTTTTTTGAGGATAGCGTATCACGACAAAGCCAAGCTCCATGAGGCGCTTAAACTCGTCGGTCTCTTCAAAGTCAATGGTAAAATTGCGATGGCCAAAGCCTACTTTGCCTACATCAAAATCGCCCACACCGTGATACGAATAGCCCGCCGGCGCGAGCGATGTCGATGCCAACGACAGATTGCCCTCAACCTTGAAGGTTTTGTTTAAAAACAGATACATCTGCTTCACCACACTGCGCACGCCTGAAGTTAAAATAATAGAGTTTCCTACACGCGAACGAATAATTTCATACTGCTTAAGCGGTTCACCTTTGTACAAAAAATGCCCTGTATGCGGCACTTTTATCATATCGCGGCGCGCAAAAACTTTGGTCATGTCATCGAGCACCTTATCGCCGTAAAATCCATAATTTCTGGCATTAAAATGAAACAGCTTTTCAAACAGCTCCAATTCGTTGGTGCGAAACGCTCCCACGCGGCTGTAGCGGCGCGCTACGCTCATGGCCTCGTCAAAGCCGATAATGTTAAAGTTGCCATACCCCACCGTGGATTGAATATTTTTCAGACGCCCAAAGAGCGATTTGGCAACGCTATAGTCATCTTTAGAGATGTAGATATCGTGCGTATAGCGTACAAGCGGGTCGTAGTGGCACCCCTCTAATGCATCTTTGATAAAATCATCGCTATCGTTTTGTAAGGCGTGTAGCGACGAGGCGACAAACGGAGTGGCCAGCGATAAGCGCAAAAAATCTCTACGATCCATGATGTCGGTACGCACCTGATAGTTTTAGCGATATTATGCCATAGTGCGCTCAGATCAAACCTGATACATCGACTTTTTTGCCTTTGGAGTGGCGTTTGACATACTCTACAATCATCCCATGATACTGCGCCGCCATGAGCGCGTCCTCAGTTGAAAACCACGCTTGCAAATCATCATAATCTTCACATTCATAGCCAAGTGCATTAAGCAAACGCTGTGTGTAAGCATCGACCACCATCACGTTACGTTTGCAAGCGTAGCAGAGGATCGAGTCCGCCGTCTCTTTGCCTATGCCTTTTTGCTCTAGCAACCACTCGCGCGAGACGTTACATGTAAAGCTCTCAAAATCGCCGAAATCTTCGCTGATCGCTTTGCAAAGCTGTTTTAAATAACGGCTTTTGCTCTGAAACAAACCACTGGGACGAATCGATTCTATAAGCATATCATCGTTACATGTAAGCATTGCCTCAAGCTCTAAAAGTCCAAACACACGCAGATTATTCAGCGAAACTTCCACCCTGTTCCAGTTCGCATTTTGCGTTAAAATCGCACCCACAGCCACCTCGAATGTGCCATATTCCGGCCACCAAAACTTAGGTTTGTGTTCTAAAAGGGCTAGGTTTTGCAAGCGCTCAAAAAGTGCGTTGCTGTCTGTAATATTGGACACGTTTAACACTTCGTTACATATTCAATGTAATTTTCCCTGTCACAAAGCGGTGTATCAATGATGATGCCAATGTCTGATACGGTATACCTGCCTCTTCGGCTTTACGTTTGAGTAACTGCCAATCCATTGTCGTCAACCGCAAATTGATATTTTTGTCCTTTTTAGAGGCTTCTTTGGCATAGCTACTAAAACGCTTGATCTCCTCTTCAACGTTTGCTATGCTTTTGGGTTCATGCGTTTCAAAATAATCAATCAAAAAGTTCTCTTCTTCTAGGCTCATATCATGTTGCTTATTCATCGGAATCACTCCTTAAATATCTTTTAGTCATTTTTCTACTCGGAATAACTGTAATCAGGAAAATCGAATCCTCCTCCTCAATATAAGGAACCATGTGGGCATACTCCATAATCTTTACGATCATAATTTTTTGATGCGCATAATCATTCTGATTGGGATGTTCGATAATATCTAGTAAAAAACCGTCATGTATCGCGGATTCAACATCTTCAAAACTTATTTTGCGTTCAAGCTTAAGTTTTTGGTTCTTCGTGTCATTCCATCTAAAGGGTTTCATAGAAATAATTGTATATTTTTTGTATATTGATTGTCAATAAAAGTTTGTCTGATTAAACTTCTTCCCACGCCTCGGTAATAATCTCGCGACCATCATCAAACACTTTAATTTTTTTCGCACTTTTACACCGTCCCGCGTCAAGCTCCATCACGGAGAGTTGCAAAATCTTCTTACATGTATTGGGCACCTCAAAACGTCCAGGCAATCCCGTCATAAAACGCTCAATCGGCACTTTTGCATCCATGCCGATCACATTGTCACGACACCCCGTAAGGCCAATGTCGGTAAGATACGCCGTACCCTCGCTAATTTGAAGATCATCGGTTCCCACATGGGTATGTGTTCCCATAATAGCGCTAACTCTGCCCTGAAACATCATCATAAGCGCGCGTTTTTCACTGGTGGCTTCGGCGTGCATGTCGATAAATATATGCTTTACACCCTTTACATGTAAGGCTTCAACCTCGCGCGAAGCGCAGATAAACGGGTTGTTCACCATTGGCATGGCGTAATATCCCATAAGATTAAAAACGGCTAACGGCTCGCCACATACTTCATACACTTTAAGACCCGTTCCGGGCACGCCCTCGGGGTAGTTATGCGGGCGTAAAATCTCAAACTGCTCAAAGAGCGGCACAATCTCTTTTTTATCCCACGTATGGTTGCCGCCCGTCATCACGTCGATGCCGCTGTTAAAAAGCTCTTTGGCGTTTTTGGCCGTCAACCCAAAACCGTGCGAGGCGTTTTCATAATTGGCGATCACAAAGTCAATGCCATGCTCTTGACGCAACCTTGGAAGATGCTCTTTAATCATACTGCGACCCGGACGGCCGATAATGTCACCGATAAATGCGATTTTCATAACGGTTTACTCATCATATTTCGGTTTGGATAAGTCTCAAACACTGCTGTTTAAATTTTGGTAATCCATTGCGTACAATCCACTCGATGATTGCGAGATTAACCCCTTCATAATCATGAGCGATATAAGTTCTCACATCATACATGCCTTTAACATCTTCCTTATCAAAAGCACTCAAAATATCATCGGCATGAGCCTGTTTGAGTTTGTTGAACTGCTCTGCTATAGCGCTTAAGTGCATTAAAATCGCCGCTCTCGTAGTGACAACGTCATTCAAGGCATTGGATATTCCACCGTTTTTAGCCACAATCTGTTCGATATATTCAATTTTTTCCAAGATCAAATAGACCTTACTGATCATCTCTTTAGACATAAAGGGCTTTGTCTATTATAAAGCGTTTTGCCGTCTTTCCCATTGCTGAGCTGTCTGCAAGATCAACACTCACACCCAGTACGGCACTCATCTCTTTTTCGATCTCTTTAATGCGTTTAATGGCACCAAATCCATATTTTTCGGCAAACTCGGGAGTTGCTTCTACCAAAACATCCACATCACTATTTTCATCCGCATCATCACGAGAATACGATCCAAAGAGTGCTTTTATTAAAAAACCCTCTTTTTGATACTTCTCTTTTGCTTCTACAAGATATTGCAAAATCGTCTCTTTATTCATAAAAGCCATTTTAACACAGATTCACAACTGTTTGGGCTTGGCACTACGCAAATAGTGCAATACCGCTTTTATAATATCGTCATCGTCTTTACTGTCACTTTTGAGATACTCTTTGCTAGCATTGGCGTACTCAATCGTAATGTTTTGCCCGTACGAACTGATCGTTTTAATCTTTTTATCCAAAGAGAGCAGTTTAATAACCATCAGTTCAAAAAACTGTTTGCTTGGCGTATCAAGTGCGCCAAAACGATCAACCGTCTCCTCTTCGATCTCATACACCTCGCTTGGCTCTTCGCACTGGCTTAGGCGGCGGTAGAGCTCCAAGCGCAAGCGGTCGGTGGTGATGATCTCATCGCTTAAATAAGCGGAAATCGCCAGTTTGATGTCCACCTTGGCTTTTACGCTCTCTTGCGTGTTGCTCAGCTCTTTAATCGCGTCTTCTAGCATTTTGAGATAGAGCGAATAACCGATATTTTTAATATGCCCGCTCTGCGCATCGCCTATCAAGTTACCGCCACCGCGAATCTCTAGGTCGTGATAAGCAAGAACCGAACCGCTGCCTAAAAAGCTGTTAGACTCCAGCGCTACTAGCCGTTTTTTGGCCTCATCGGTGAGCTTGTCGCGATCTTCGACGATGAAATAGGCAAACCCCTCGCTGCTGCCGCGCCCTACCCGACCGCGAAGCTGGTGCAGATCGGCAATGCCAAAACGATCCGCCCCGTCTATTAGCATCGTATTGACCCGCGGCATATGGATGCCCGATTCGATGATGGAGGTCGCTAGCATCAGATCATACTCGCCGTTTTGAAATTTTAGCAGCTCTTTTTCGGTCTCGGTTGCGCTCACTTTGGAGTGCAGCATCAAAATACGCAAATGAGGCATTATCGCCTTTAACTCACCCTCTTTGATGGGCATATGATCAATCGAATTATGCACGTAAAATACCTGCCCGCCACGGCGCAATTCTCGCATGATGACCTCTTTGATAAGCTTTTCGTCATACGCTTTTACAAAGGTGCGCACCCCTTGGCGCTCACTTGGCGGCGTGAGCAGTTGGCTCATGGTTTTAATAGAACTTAGCGCCTGATTAAGGCTGCGGGGAATCGGCGTGGCCGACATGCTTAACAGATGCACCCGCTCATACATCTGTTTGAGCTTCTCTTTTTGCTTCACGCCGAATTTATGCTCTTCGTCAATAATAACGAGTCCCAGCTTGTTAAAGGTCGTGCCAAAAAGCGCGTGGGTACCCACAACAACCTGAATGTCACCGCTTGAAAGCGCGCTAAGCACCTTCTTTTTCTGCGCACTCGTCACAAAACGATCCAGCTTGGCCATAGGAATGCCGCTATCGGCAAAACGCTCGGAGATGGAGTTAAAGTGCTGCGCGCTTAGTAGCGTGGTCGGCACCACCAAAGCGGCCTGATACCCCGCGCGCACGGTAGCAAAGATAGCATTCATCGCCACTTCGGTTTTGCCAAACCCGACATCGCCGCTAAGCAGCCTGTCCATTATTTGTCCCGAACCCAGATCGGTAATGATCTCATCGATTGAGCTACTCTGATCATCGGTATACTCAAAGCCCGCAAGTTTCTGAAACGCTTTAAGATCACTCCTGCTGGTTTGAATCATCGGTGCTTTAATCAGCGCGCGCGCCGCGGCGGTGTTGATGATCTCGCCTGCGATCTCAAAAAGGCGCTTTCGCACACTCTCTTTGAGCTTGACAAATCCGCCCTTGCCCAGACGATCCAGCGCGGGCACTCCGCCACTGGCAATGTAGCGGTCGATACTGTCAAGATTTTCAACCGGAAGCAGTACCCGATCATCGCCTTGATAGCGGATTTTAATAAAATCTTTGACCCCGCCTAAAATCTCCGCCTGCTCGATCACCTCGAAAATTCCCACGCCGTACTCTTCGTGCACGACATAATCGCCGGGTTTAAGATCATCAAGGATAATAGAGCTTTTACGCCGACGCTTCTTTTTGACGCTCTTATTGAGCGAAATGACCAGCTCATCATCGCCGATCATATTGACGATAATGGGTGAACTCTTTACATGTAAGCTTGTCGTATCGTAAATCCCTGCCGCTTTTACCTGCGCTTCGCTTGAGGCGATTAGGGTGATCTTTTTCTTTTGATGCACCTTTAAAAGCGTAGGCACATCGGTCACGCCAAGCGCTTTATAGTGTGTGGCCTCGGGGATTACATGTAAAGCCTCAAAGAGTGCTTTATCTACTTGAGGGGTGTTTAAAATATAGGCTTCGTCCAGCAGCTCTTGCATGGGTTTAATGAACGCTGCTTTTTTGCCTCTTAAAAAGGGTTCGGCTAAATCATCCAAATACCAAAAGCCCAAAGAAGCGATATCTTTTACAAAACTGTCGCTTGAAGATTGGGTGACCTTTACATGTAAAGCCTCATACGCGACTTCATCCAGCGCATAAAAGGCCGGTACAATGGCGATAGATTCAATCTCATCACCTTGCGTGCGTTGCGTTTCCGTCTCAAAAGCCTTGATCTCTTCAATCTCTTCATCAAAGAGCGAAATGCGGTAAGGATGCTCATGCGAGGGAATGAAAATATCGAAAATATCGCCACGAAAGGAGATCTCGCCCTCGACCTGCACGATATCGACAAAGCTGTATCCCCAACGTAGCATCTGCTCTTTAAACGCCGCCAAGGAAACCGTCGTGCCAAACTCAAGGCTCATGCCCTCTAAAAGTTCAGGTTTTGGAAAAGGAAAGAGCAGGGATTTAAACGGCGCAATGACCAGTGGTTTATGCTTACATGTAGCGTAATAGCGCAACGCGCCAAAAAGCTGGGTGAGCTCCTCACCATACGCGCGAAGGTCGTCCAGATACGCGACGCGAAGATCGGGAAAGCGGATAACGTCACGCTCAAAATAGGCAGCAACATCGGCAAGTTCATGTGCCTCTTTGGCATCTTCGCAGATAATCAGATCAAGATCAAACGATCCCGATTTAAAATGTTCATAGAGCCGACTCTGGTTCACCGCGCACCTTTTTTAGGCGCAATTGTAGCAAAATGTGACTGTTACGACTTTAAGCGCCTATAAGCACCGAAACCAAAAAGTGTTGCCAGCATTCCTAAGCCGTATGTCCCCAAAAACGGTACGTCAATTGATGCCGCTCTTACTATCGGACCACCCGGATCAACAAGTGTTCCATTGGCAATGCCATCGCTATCATAAGGCCCGCCCTCAACTACGCTAAAGACAATTCTTGTTTTATCGTTGGCCGCATCGTGAGTCACGCTTACACCGCTAAGCTCGTCCCACATATTCGCGATATAGTTCCATTTGGCATAGCCGTTTATTTGTGGATTATAGGGGACAAACAGTTCAATATCTACGGTTGCCCCTGCACTCAACCCCGTTACCTCAAACTCAAAGACTCCTGAAGGCATTTCCATATCATCGGGTAGCGGATAAGAAGGTGTTTGCGTATGCAAAATATTGGTATTAGAAGGTGTTACATCACTGCTACGTTGCGAACTTGCCAGTGTAAACCAGCTCTCGCTTGAAGCATTTGGCGCTGTAAAATGCCCTGAAGAGACGTTTTGCTGTTCGCTATCGCTATAGCCGTCGCCGTTGCCATCGCCCCAGCTATTGCTTACGCCTAGGTTAGTTCCGGGTACATAGATTTCAAGCGTATTGTCTATACCGTCATTGTCAGGATCGGGATCCATGGGTGTTCCTCCACCAGAAAAATCTGATGGGTAACACATATCCTCATAATATCCGGCACTTCCCATTCCAAAAATACTATCACACGCATCGCCGATTCCATCTCTGTCGATATCGCTTTGATTGGCATTATGAAAACACCAACAGTTATCAAGCGCATCGGGTATTCCGTCGTTATCCCTATCGTATCCACCTGAATCGCACGCATCGCCAAAACCGTTGCCGTCGCTATCCGTCTGATCGGCATTAGCCACATCATCGCAGTTATCCACACTGTTTAAAATGCCGTCACCGTCACTATCGGTATCAACTCCCGTTCCTGCAATGTTAAATACATAAGGATTATTATCTTCATCGGTATTAGCTATAGATATTTGGGCTACATGTAAGCCTGTGCGGTTGGGTAAAAAGGCCACATTAAAATAGGTGGATTGATCGGGATCAATTTTTGACGCGGGAAATTGCGTTAACATAAATACTGAAGCATCCGCACCACTGATGCGCACTTTTGGCGTGCTTGTAAGCGTGACATTGTGATTGCCGTAATTACTAATAGTAAACCGTTGCGTACTCTCTACCCTGCCCGATATCTCTATCTCACCAAAGTTTGTACCGTCTGTGGAAGATGGCTCCAAGTCATTATTAGCAATCGGTGTATAACTACCCTGCACCACCATAGTGCGCTCACACTCATCGCCTTTACCGTCGTTATTGGCATCGATCTGATTGGGGTTGGCTTCGTAGACGCAGTTATCGTTAAAATTGGAGATGCCGTCATGATCCCAGTCGCCATCCACACCATATCCACTGACGGCAAAGGTATACGGATTAGCGTTGTTATCGTTACTACCTATCGTTACCGTCGCTTCACGCGGTCCAGGTTCACTCGGAGAAAAGAGAAGCGTGAACCATTTTGTGTGTTTAGAATAAAGCATATTGATACCATATTGCGTCTGAAGGGTAAAATCCGATGCCGCGTCCCCATCAACGGATATGCTGATATTGGTTAGTGTTCCGTTGCCATCATTTCGAATATAAAACCGATGCAAAGTCTTGCTCACACGAAGTTCCGCATCGCCAAAGTCGGTAAAATCGTTCACATTAGGAGTGATGTCACCGTTGGCAATCTCCGTATTATTTCCCATCACAAAAATAGCAACTTCGCAAGCATCTCCTAAACCGTCGTTGTCACTATCAAGTTGATCAGCATTGGCATGGCCTGGGCAGTTGTCGTCTTTGTCAAATACGCCGTCGCCGTCACTATCACTATAGGTTCCGTTTCCCTGAATGGCAAAGGTGTAGGGGTTTTCATCGGCATCATTGCTATAAATAGCTACTTCAGCATTACGAGCACCAAATGCCGAAGGCATAAAATAGATCCTAAAAGTGCCGTTACTATCAGGCGCAATCGCTGATGAAAAATAGTTCCAACTACTTATTTTAAAGTCTGCGGCATGTTCACCTCTAATTTGCACTTTAGGTGTGCTATGCATAGTAAGATTAGCATTGCCAAAATTGGATACAAGATACTTTTTTCCCGGTGATACAGAATCGATAACAAACGTACCAAAATCTGTATTATCTTCAATGCTTGGAGTCGTATCACCACTCGCAATACTTATACCATTTCCCGAAACATCAATGTCACTGTAACGATCAGTAAAGAGAATGGGACCCTGCCTAGGACTTTCAATAAAGGAACCCGTACTGCTTTCGCCCACTTCAAAACTGATAAATTTCCCCACATCATCACTAGAAACGCCATATGTTCGTGAGCTAACATTTGCGATCTGCTCTTTATTGGTGCCGCTAATATCATCAGAACGGTACCAGCGATATTTGGCATCACTCTCACTCCCATTACAAAAGCGGTATTGACCTACTAAAGTCGCGCCTACTTCTGCTACTCCGCTTAAAGTGACATCATAAACATAAGAGCTACTGGCGTTGCGTGAAAAAAAAGGTGGCGGAACAACGACACTACCACTCGTAGTAGTACATGCATTTACGTATGTACACGTTGTAATATAAGAACAACTTGCACTCGCGTCAACTACGAACAGATAAAATAGTGCTAATCCCAACCCGATACGCTTCAATTGTCACTCCACATTATTGTTAGTTATTGTACCACAACTATGCTTTAACTTTTTTCTCCGCCGCTACTTTATCTTTGATTCGGCTCTCACCCACGAACTGTCCTTTCGCCTCAATAACCAGTTCGCTAGAGATCAAAGTGCCCTCGACACTGCCGCCGGCGTGAATCTCGATGCGCTGTGCATCAACTGTGCCTTCGATACGGCCACCTATAATGATTCTTTGCGCTTTCACGTCCCCTTTGATACGACCCGATTTTCCGATGGAAACATCATTAGTTGAAATGACTGCACCTTCAATACTGCCATCCACAAAAAGTGAACAACTCAGATTCAGTTCACCGCTAAATTTTGCTCCTGTCGTAATGATAGAGGTGTTGTTGTCTTTGGATACGGGGGCGTCATCGCCGCTATTAAAGATTGCCATGGTACTTTACTCTCCTTCTCAAATATTTGCTGCATGTTTTTGGGTGTCCACTTGACGAACCAGTAGGGGTTGAGCGACATCTGGATATAACGTACTTCATAATGCAAATGTGGTCCGTTGCT
Organism: Sulfurimonadaceae bacterium; assembly: GCA_050292115.1. Classification (GTDB taxonomy): domain Bacteria; phylum Campylobacterota; class Campylobacteria; order Campylobacterales; family Sulfurimonadaceae; genus JAFGUB01. Next base: position 15,936 of record JBNKLA010000077.1, read on the forward strand.
CAAACCGCTATTGCCGGTGTAACCGATCAGCTCGCCTTTTTTAATATACGTTCCTGATTTTACCGCAACTTTATTCAAGTGTCCAAAGTAGGTACGAAATCCGTAATTATGAGATAAAATCACCAGATTGCCATAGCCGCTACTTTTATGATAACCCGCATACTCCACCACCGCGTCCGCCGTGGCATACACCGGTGTATTCATCTTAGCTTTCATGTCGGTGCCGCGGTGAAATTCTCGTGTGCCGAGTTTGGGGTGGGTGCGGTAGCCAAATTTGCTGGTAATGCCTTTATACTCTACGGGGGAACCGTTGGGAATAAATTGCAATAGCCGCGCCATCTGCTCCGAATTGATCTCGGCAATATTGATACGCTCCGCTAATGGCAGCTCTTTTGCAGGTTGCATCCCCATACGCATCTCGATCTGCTCAAGTCTGCTGTGCGTTTCGTAAAGCTCCTCTTCTTTGTCATGCAGATCACTTTGTACCTGATTCATATAATCATACAGTTCATCGTGGGTCTGCTTCATCTGCTCATACTCGTTGCGGGCAAAGGCTTCCTCTTCTTGGCTTACATGTAACGATTCATTCAAATACACAATACTAAAAATACCGCCCGAAATCATCACAAAGAGTGCGAATAAACCGATATAAAGTACCCGTTTAAACGCGCTATCGAGATGAAACTGCTTTATCCCTCGGCGCTGTCCATGTATGGTAATAGTGAGTTTATCTTTCACGCGTGCCTAATCCAGTGCAATGATCTCATCGACAACCCCTTGGCCGATCACCTTTGTTTCAAGCCCTTTATGTTGGTCATGCCAAAGATGGATTTTGATATCCGCATCGGCAATATGATGGACAATCCATTGGTCGATAAAAAGGGCTAACTCTTTCTCGATCTGCGAGAGTTTCATGGTGGGAATTTTATGTATAAAAAGTGTCATCTCGGCAATAATCTGCTGATGCTGTATCTTATGTTCATCAAGCATCGGATAGCCGATACGTTGCATAAAAAGCTCTTCATGCTCAAAATGTTCATGGGTATAGTGACTCAGTTCATGAATAATCTGCTTCACCTTTTCACGCTTTTTAGAAGGCTCGACGATTTGAAACGCTTGTTGTGCAATTGCAAAAAGATGCTTGTGCTCGTTGTCAACTTCCAGCTCATGGATCAAGTATTCATCACGCCACTCTAATCTATTCATATTCACTCCTAGCATACTCGGGATGCATCGTTAAAAAAGCCTCGGCAACTGCAAAAGAACCAAACACAAGATACGTGTTCTCACGCTTACATGTAATATGCGGTTCATACGCAATGTTTAGTCTTTTCAAAACTAATTTTAACATGTTTATATCGGCACTGCGTAGATTTTGAATGGGAATAATTTCGACACACTCTAAAATGGGTTTAAGATGTTGCAGTATAGATTCATAATCTTTATCGCCGTAACTGTTATATATGAGCCGAAGTTTTACCCCTTCAAAATGTGCCGCTATCGCTTGTGCAGCCAGAGGATTGTGCCCTACATCCAAAAAAATATTTGCATCTAGCAGCGTCATCCTGCCAAATAGTGCCGTAGTATTCATCAGCTCACTATCGGCTTCAAACCCCAGCAACTTTACTGCCGCTAAAGCGGTTGCCATATTCTCTTGCATGTACGCTGGTAGCGCACGTTGCGACGCAATCGCGCGTAATGCCAAGCGCTCATCCTCTATCAGAAGATCACGAACATAGCGCCCCTGTGCTTTGTGCGCTTTGAGCACATTTTCAAATACCTCATAACTTTCACGGTAAGGCTGTGTTGCGCAGAGTGCCAAAGTACCCATGCTACGCATTTTGGTTCTAGCGATGGCTTCGATGTTCTCCCCTAAAAACGTCTGATGATCCAAACCGATCGGCGTAAAAACCGACAACACTTTTGCAAAAACATTAGTAGCGTCGTGCTCTCCGCCCAGCCCCGCTTCGAGTACAGCGTATTCGCACCCCTCAAACACCCGCATGGCCAGAAGGGTCGTATACTCAAAGTAGCTTAAGGCATCGGCATCCTCCGTGCTTAGATGTTTTAAAAGCCACTCATGTGCCGTTTCTAGCGCTACATTATCTGCGTTATGACCATCGACCCAGATGCGCTCATTAAACTCTAAAATATGCGGCGAGGTGTAGTGTCCCGTACGATAACCGAGACGATAGAGCGCATTGGCAAGATAGCGCCCCGTAGAGCCTTTGGCGTTGGTACCCACTACATGTATGATTTTGGGAAGCTTGAAAGATGGTGCAATTTTGGCATAGATGCGCGGCATACGCTCATAATCGATCACATCGTAAAAAAGCGGCTTGTGTTCAAGAAATGCAATCAATCCCATGCGCTATGCTATGCCGGTTCAATCCGGTTACGCCCGCGTTGCTTGGCAATGTAGAGATGTTCGTCGGCGGAGTTAACCACCCCTTTAAGCGACGTATGGCTACTACGCTGTGCAACGCCGCCACTGACCGTAACGTTAATACGTTCGCCTTTGTACATAAAACGGGTCTTGGCTACTTGGGAATTAACCTTACTCGCAAATACCTTTGCGCCCTTAAGATCCGTATCACTCAAAAGTGCCAAAAACTCTTCACCGCCATAGCGTCCAATAATATCCACCGTGCGACTCTCTTTTTTCAAAATCTTTGCAAATCCGGCGATCACGGCATCACCCGCCTCATGTCCATAGGTATCATTCACATTTTTAAAGTGATCCAAATCAAACATGACAATAGAATAGTTGCGCCCGTAGCGGGCATATTCGCCCTCTTTGATATTCATATACTCATCGAGTGCGCGCTTATTCAACAGTTTTGTCAAAAAATCTTCGCGCGATGCCCGTTGCGCTTTTTGCAGTTCCGCTTCAAGCTGGGCGACTTTTTTACTAAGCTGACCCACTTTGGCATTATGCGCCTTAAGATCACGGCTTAGCAATTCCGTTCGCTCTTCAAGTGCCACGGCAATGGTAAAAAGCTTTTTATGCGCTGTTTTAAAATCACCCTCTTTATGCGCTTCAAAATGCTCTAAATCTCTTTTAATATCTTGAATCTCGCTGGTTGAAACATCACTGCGTTCAATAAGGTCAATTAACTGTAGCGAGAGCTTGTCCAAGATAGTATCCAGCGCTTCGACCATTTCACGCACACTGGACTTATCAAGCGCGATACGCAGTTTAATAATCTCCTTGATTTCTCGTGCCATGCTATCTGTCACCAGCAACGAAGGATCGTTTCGCAGTGTCTGCGAGAGATTGGCAATATTATCATTCACACTCGAAGCAATGGAGGGTACAAACGACGCAATCATCAGCGTTGCCGCTTTTTGCAGCTCGTCTTTGGATGCCACTGTACCATGACCGGCGGATACATCAAGCTCTTCAATGGTACGCTTAAGATTATTGGCATACACTTTGCCCAGTTTTGAAAGCTTATACAGATAGGTGTCATCATATATGGTAAGAAAATTAATCCACGCCTGACGCAATTGATCAAGCTCCGTAACGGAGTTGCTTTTATCGAGTATGGCGATACTTTTGCGCGCGAGTTCACTCGCCTCGGCGTTATGCAAAATGTCCACACTTTGCAAAATCCGTTTGCTCAAATTGCGCAAGGCTTCAAGTGACTCGGCACACTGCGAGGGCTGCATACGGTTGATCTTCGAGATCAAAAAACGTATCAGCTCTTGCGTGGTACGTATACGGTACTGCTTAATCTCATTTTGAAAGCTTTTATCCAAGAGATTTAAAAACTTGTCTACCTGCGAACAATCTTCTACCAGAATACCTGCTTTTTTAGCCTCTTGGCAAAAGACCTCTGCATACACATCGGGGGTCAGTAGCTTGCCTTCGGCTTTGAGCCGCTCAATCGCATTTTTGATGATCTGATGTACCGTCATCTTCTCTTCCTATTGCTGCATGGCGCCTTCGGCGGCAACCTGTGCTATAAAGCTGTCAATCGCTTTTTGCGCACTTTGGCGGATCGCCTCAAAACGAGCCTGATCCGAGATAATCGCATTGGGTTCAATGGCAAAATCGTAACGTCCATGCGAACGGTAGGTTTTGGATACTCCATCCGTCGTACGCAGTACCTGCATCGACAACAGCGTACGGTAGGTTACGATATAGCCTTGTTGATTATACTGTAAAGCTGAAAAGTTTATGCCATCCACCATAATCCGAAGGTGCGTTTTGGCGCGACCTTTTGGCTCTAAAGAGGTACGAAAACGCTCTACGACTGCCTGATTGACGGCATCTTTGATGAGAACCGAGTTTTCAGGATCACGCAAAGAGATCTGTACTTGCGTACTCACCGAATCCTCAACAATAACTTGGGCATGGTGGGAACTGGGGCGATATCCGCATCCCACAAGAAGCAGTGCCGCCAATAAGCCCCAAGCTAGTTTCACCCTTTAGCCTTTAATCACGATATTTACAAGTTTATTAGGAACTACAATCTCTTTCACAATTGCCTTGCCCTCAATCCATTTGGCCGCGGCCGCTTTAGCAACACTCAAGATAGCCTCCTTATCATCACTCGCACCCACTTCGATCTGCGTACGGTTTTTGCCGTTGATCGAGACTCCCAGCGTAATGGTATCGACCACAAACACTTCCTCTTTCACCGCAACGGGTGCAAGATTCTTACATGTAAAGAGACGCTCACTCAGTTCCCAACACAAATGCGGTACTACCGGCTCCATAATCCCAAGCAGTATCCAGTACCCTTCGCTCCACACATCGGGGTTGTTTTGATCATTCAGCGCATTCATCGCCTCCATCACTCCGGCAATCATCGTATTGAAGGTATAGCGCTCTTCAAAAACCTCTTTGGAGCGTTGCAGGGCTTCATACACTTTGCGGCGGGCAAATTTTTCTTCTTCACCCAGTGCATTGTGATCGATCTGCGGCAACATATCGGTAGCCACGGCATTGACACTGCGGTCGTGAAAGCGCTTCAAGAAACGAAACGCTCCCTCAACGGCGCTATCGTTCCACTCAAGCTCTTGCGTCGGCGGGGCGGCAAAGAGAATAAAAAGGCGCGCCGTATCGGCACCGTATTTCTCAATAATCGCATCAGGATCCACGGTATTGCCTTTGGACTTGCTCATTTTAGCGCCGTCTTTAAGCACCATGCCTTGCGTGAGTAATCTATCAAACGGTTCGTCAAAATCAAGATAGCCTAAATCGCGGAACACTTTGGTAAAAAAGCGCGCGTACAACAGGTGCAATACGGCGTGCTCAATACCACCGACATAGTGATCCACACCCATCCAATACTTGAGCTGTTCGGCAGAAAACGCCTCGTCGTTCCAGTTTGCTTGCGAAGCACAAAAGCGCAAAAAGTACCAGCTTGACTGCACGAAGGTATCCATCGTGTCGGTTTCGCGCGTAGCATCTTTGCCGCATTTAGGACATTTACACCGCTTCCATGTGGGGTGCTTCTCCAGAGGATTCCCCTCGCCGGTAATCTCAATGTCATCAGGCAGTGCAATCGGCAGGTTCTCTTTTTTCTCCATGACCAGACCGCACGCATCGCAATGCACGAATGGAATCGGTGCGCCCCAATAACGCTGACGCGACACGCCCCAGTCTTTAAGTTTGTAGTTTGTGGTTTTGCGGCCGATTTTTTCGGCTTCAAAATGCTCGATAATAGCGCGTTTGGCATCATCACTGCGCAATCCGTCGAAGTGTTCGGAGTTAAAAAGTTCCCCTACTTCGGTAAACGCGGCGTTTTCAGGCAACGCACCTTCAAAAGGTTTAATGACGGCTTTGATTTCAAGCGCATATTGCGTGGCAAAATCGTAATCGCGCTCATCATGTGCCGGCACCGCCATAACCGCACCCGAACCGTAATCGGTCAGTACAAAGTTGGCCACCCATACCGGCACGGTTTTTTTTGTAAGCGGATGCTTTACATGTAAGCCCAAAGCCACACCGCTTTTGGTTTTTTGACGATCAATCGAAGAGGCGTTTTTCATCGCTTCAATCTGCGCAATCACCGCATCGTCAAGCAGTCTGTTTTCAATCATATAATTTACGATTTCATGTTCCGGTGCCAACGCGGTGTAAGTGACACCATAGATCGTATCAGGGCGGGTGGTAAAGACGTCAAAAGCCTCAAACGCGCCATTGAGTTTGTTTTTGCTCGCTTCGTCAAAGTAAAGATCAAATGCCAAACCGTTTGATTTGCCGATCCAGTTCTCTTGCATCGTAAGTACCTGTTTAGGCCACCCCGCTTCTAAGGTTTTAAGATCTTCCAAAAGCGCATCGGCATACTTGGTGATCTTAAAGTAGTACTGGTTCATATCCTTTTTGACAATCGGCGTATCGCAGCGCCAGCAGCAACCATCGACCACTTGCTCGTTGGCCAGTACCGTCTGATCATTAGGGCACCAGTTTAGTAGGCCTTTTTCGCGGTACAGTAGCCCCTTTTCATACATGTCGATAATAAAGCCTTGCTCAAACTTGGTATAGAGTTCATCGCTTGTGGCCAGTTCACGATCGCGCGAAAAGGAAAACCCGAGTGCGTAAAACTCGTTTTTCATATAATCGATATTGTCATACGTCCACCCTTTGGGGTGTGAGCCGTTTTTAATCGCTGCATTTTCCGCCGGCATTCCAAAGCTATCAAAACCGATAGGGTGCAGTACATTAAAATTGTGCTGGCGGTAGTAGCGTGCAAACGCATCGCTAATAGAGTAGTTGCGCACATGTCCCATATGCAATCTGCCGCTAGGGAAAGGGAACATGCTTAAGATATATTTTTTGGGTTTGCTAAAATCTTCTGAGGGTTCAAAACTGCGATGCTCGCGCCAATACGCTTGCCATTTTTTTTCTATCTCGGATGGGTTATACGTCACGCCGTTCCTTCATATTTAAAAGCTCAAATAAGCGCGATTATATCGGCTTTATAGTTAGAATGACGTAAAGCTATCCTAGCGCTCACATTTGATTGACAACAGATTATGATGCACCCTTTTTTCAAGACCGGTAAAAACATTTTTCTTATTCCAACTCATTATGACGGCTGTTTGAAAGATTAACAACCATTTTATCAAGAGTTTCAATGAGTATTGTGTTGCCATCTGGGATATTTTTTGACATTTCTGAAAGATACCGAAAAAATAGAAGTGGTTGAGCCTGTAACCTAAAACTGCTGTATTAACAAATAGCTTGTTACAGCAGTTTTACCAACTTAACTTAGTAGCGCTAAATCAGCTGGTGTAATTGTATGAACTTCTGTAATACTGTCAAATGGAAGTCCAACTTTCTCGTGTGCTCTTTTTACAGCATCTGCACTTGGTGCTAAATTAAAGCAATATGCTCGTCTATCTCCAAAGCCAACATGAGTTCGGATAGAAATAACTCCTTCTTCATTACAGGCAGCTTGATATTTTTTATAAAAGCCTTCTAGTTGTTTAGGTGTTATTCCATCAGGAAAAGTACCATTCTTTTTATCATGGGTATCCATATACAACTTTAGTTTCTTTCCAGAAATAGAGCTTAATGGAACTCCACCTGCTTTAGTAGAACAAGCAGTTAAAGCGGGGGATAATACAATTGCTGTTGCTGCCATACCAGCTGCTTGTATAAACTCTCTTCGACTAAATTGACTTTCATCTTTATGACTATCCAATGACTTATCTTTCATTTTTGTCTCCTATTTTTTATGGTTGAGTTAGCTAAGTAATGCTAAATCACCCGGTGTAATAGTTGAAACTTCCGTGATAGTGTCATAAGGTAGTCCTACTTTATCATGTACTCTTTTTACTGCTTCTTCGCTAGGAGCCATATTAAAACAGAATGCTTTCCCATCTTCAAATCCTACATGTATTCTAAGTGAAATTACACCCTCTTCAATACATGCCTCTTCATATTTTTTATAAAACCCTTCTAACTGCTTAGGTGTTATTCCTGCCGGAAAAGTTTTATTCTCCTTATCATGTGTATCGATAAAAAACTTCATATTTTCCATCTTGTTTCCTTTTATTATTTATTAGAGTTCTTGCAGAACTCATTTTGAACGTAAAACGAGCAAAGCCCGTTTTACTACGCTAAGGCCGCTGTGGCCGCTAAAGCTTGTCTCTTGCGA
>JBNKLA010000078.1:0-14190 GCA_050292115.1 Sulfurimonadaceae bacterium
TGGTGGATGAGGAGCATGACGACAGCTATAAATCGGCTTCGCGGCCGCGCTATCATGCACGCGATGTAGCCATTTATATGGGAAAAGTGCTGGATATTCCCGTGGTGCTTGGCTCTGCGACACCTTCGCTTAGCTCTTATGTGAAGTTTCCGCACTTTAGGCTCAAAGGCGGTTATTTTGAAAGCAAACGCCAATTTTATTTTGAGCAGAGTCGTGAAGCGATCACACCGTTTTTGGATGAAACGGTAGCGCAAAATGCCAAGGCGCTCAAACAGGCCATTATGTTTATTCCCACCCGCGCCAATTTTAAATACCTCATTTGCGACGAGTGCGGTTATACGCTGGAGTGTCCTTTTTGCTCGGTGGGCATGAGCTTACATGTAAAGCACAACGCCATGAAGTGCCACTACTGTAACTACAGTGAACCGATCCCCAAGCAGTGCGCCAAATGCGGCTCTACAATGCTGGAAAATTCGCGCATGGGCACGGCGGAGGCGATGGAGTATTTTAGGGCAAACCAACCCACGTTGCGCACTCTGCAGTTTGACCGCGACGTCATTACCACCCAGCGAAAGCTTGAAAAGGCGCTACAATCGTTTAACGAGGGTGAGATTGATCTGCTTATCGGCACGCAGATGCTCTCCAAAGGGCACGATTATCACGACGTAACACTGGCGGTGGTGATGGGGCTGGATAATATGCTGCAACTTAGCGATTACCGCGCACGTGAAAAGACGCTCTCGCTACTGATTCAGATCGCCGGACGCGCGGGGCGAAAGCACGATGCCAAAGTGATTGTGCAGAGCTATCACGAGAGCTTTTTTGCGCCCTATCTTGAAGACTACGAGCAGTTTTTAGAAGATGAAAAAAAGTTACGTCAGGGGCTCTACCCGCCCTATAAAAAACTCTCACGCCTGCTTTTTTCGCATAAAAAACGCGATAAAGCGTATGAGGCGATGAGCGAGAGCGTGGAAAAAATCAGGCAGTATGCCAACGTAGAGATTGTCGGACACGGCGCTTCGGCTATTGAGCGCATCGGGGGAAAATACCGTTTTCAGATCTTGTTGCGTTCCAATAAAAGCACCGATCTCATCAGAGTCATTAAAGCCACCAAACACAAACTGGCCGAAGTCGATATGGATCCCGTTGATTTCGCCTAGTTTTAGACGCTTTTAGATAAAATCAGCTCTATGATAATACGCCACCCCACCAAGAAAATCTATGTCGGAAACGTTGCCGTAGGCGGCGATGCTCCGATTTCGGTGCAGTCGATGACCTATTCGCGTACCCGTGATGTGGAAGCTACCGTAGAGCAGATCAACCGGCTTCATTTTGCGGGGTGTGACATTGTGCGCGTGGCGGTACCGGAAATGGAAGACGCTTTGGCACTCAAGGCCATCAAAGAGCGTATATCGCTTCCGCTTGTAGCCGACATTCACTTTAACTACCGCTTGGCGCTTATTGCTGCCGAAGTGGTGGATTGCATCCGTTTTAACCCAGGAAACATTGGCGAAAAGAGCCGCATCAAAGAGATTGTAAAGGCGTGTCAGGAGCGCAGTATCCCCGTGCGTGTTGGCGTGAATGCGGGAAGTTTGGAAAAAGAGTTTGAGCAAAAATACGGTCAAAGCGCCGAGGGGATGGTGGCATCGGCCGAGTATAACATTAAGTACCTCGAAGATTTGGGTTTTAGCGACATTAAAGTCTCGCTCAAAGCCAGTGACGTACAGCGCACGGTAGCGGCGTACCGCATGTTGCGCCCTAAAAACAACTACCCTTTTCATCTAGGTGTGACCGAAGCAGGTACAAAGTTTCATGCCACGGTAAAGAGCGCTATCGGTTTGGGAGCACTGCTACTTGATGGCATCGGCGATACGATGCGCGTCTCCATTACCGGAGAGCTAGAAGAGGAGATCAACGTCGGACGCGCGATACTCAAAGACAGCGGTGTGGCCAAAAATGGCTTAAATATTATCTCTTGTCCCACTTGCGGACGCATCGAGGCCGATCTGGTCAGTGCGGTGGCCGAAGTGGAAGCGCGCACCAAACACATTGATGCGCCGTTAAACGTCTCGGTGATGGGATGTGTGGTCAACGCGATTGGCGAGGCCAAGCACGCCGATGTGGCGATAGCGTATGGCAAAGGCAGCGGGCTTATCATGGTAAAAGGCGAAATTATCGCCAAACTGGGCGAAGCGGAGCTGGTGGATCGTTTTGTCAGTGAGGTGGAGAAGATGGCAGAGGAGGGCAATGCGTAATGGAAGAGCAACTTTATAATCTCACGTTTGAGCGCTCCATCTTAAGCTCTATCATCTTTGAGCCCACGCAGTTAGACGAACTCGAAGCGCGCTTACATGTAGAGGATTTTTATCTGAGCGCGCATCAGGATATTTACAAAGCGATCACGGCACTCTCGCGTGCCGAAAAGCCGATTGACGAAGAGTTTTTAAAGCAAGAGCTGGAGCGTGACAAGAAGTTTGATGAAGGGGTTATGCTTGAAATTTTAAGCGCCAATCCCATATCAAACACCACGGCATATGTACGCGAGCTTAAAGAAAAAGCGATTAAACGCCATCTTTTGACTCTAACGACGGAGATCAAAAGGGTTACGCTTGAAGAGGAACTGCCCTCTGATGAAGTCGTAGACATTGTCGAGAAAAAACTCTACGAGATCACGCAAGAGAATCAAAGCGCCGATTTTTTAGATGCCCCGACGGTCACCGACAATACCCTCAAATACATCGAAGAGATGAAAGCGCGCGGCGATTCGGTGCTGGTGGGGGTAGATACCGGTTTTGCGGAGCTGAATAAAATGACCACCGGTTTTGGCAAAGGCGATCTGGTGATTTTGGCGGCGAGGCCGGCGATGGGGAAGACGAGTTTTGCCCTCAATATGGTACAAAACCTCCTCAATCACGGTAAAGGTGTGGCCTTTTTCTCTCTTGAGATGCCCGCCGAGCAGTTGATGCTGAGGCTATTGAGTATCAAGACCTCGATTCCGCTTCAAAAGTTGCGGCTGGGCGATGTGCAGGGGCAAGAGGAGAAGCGTTTAAGCGATGCCATAAGCGCTATGCGCAACTCCAAACTTTTTGTCGATGACGGCGGTTCGGTCAACATTAACCAGCTTCGCTCCCGTCTGCGTAAACTCAAAGGAAAGCACCCCGAGATTGAGATGTGTGTGGTGGATTATTTGCAGATTATGAGCGGCACAGGCAGCAAAGACCGCCATTTGGAAGTGAGCGAGATTTCGCGCGGGCTTAAGATGCTGGCGCGGGAGTTGGAGATGCCTATTATTGCGCTTTCACAGCTTAATCGCGGGCTAGAGTCGCGCCATGATAAACGGCCGATGCTAAGCGATATTCGTGAATCGGGCTCTATTGAGCAAGATGCCGATATTATTTTGTTTGTGTACCGCGATGACGTGTACCTCTACAAAGAGGAGAAAGAGCGCGAAAAGCAGGCTAAATCCGAAGGCAAAGAGTTTGTAAGCCAGTATGTTGAAAAAGAGGAAGAGGAAGCGGAGATCATTATCGGCAAGCAACGTAATGGCCCCACAGGACATGTGAAGTTGGTATTTCAGAAAAAGCTCACCCGTTTTGTGGATGCGCCGACCTTTGGCGGTATCGAGATCAGTTATGAGAGCATTAGCGAAAAATCTGCCGAGATGGGTGTGGACGATAACGTTTCGATGCCCGTGATCTAATGCAGTTGGAGCGGCCGGAGCTTTTTGACCGCCGGACGTTTGCCTACTTTTTGGCGCTCATTGGCGCCATTGCGCTGGTGTCGCTTTTAAACCTCTATAGCAATTTCAAAGAATTGCAACGTTTTGACACCGCAGAGATTCGAGCCGAGGTGCTTAACCACTACGTTAAAACCAAAGCGCAGCGTCGCTATGGAGTGCTGAAACTTCAAAGCGAAGGGGTAATCTTTTACACCACGGGTTCGGCACATCTTAAAAACCTCCAAGGCCGTACGATTGATCTGCTTATCTGGCCCTCAAGGCTTTCGTTTTTAGAGTATTTACGCGGATTTTATGTGCATAGCGCTTTATTGGGCGTGGCACCGGAACTCTCCACAAAAGAGCGTCTAAATCGCCTGATTGCAAAAGCGCACCATAGCAAGTGGATGGCGGAGCTTTACGGTGCGCTTTTTACCGCGTCGCCCATGAATCCAAACCTGCGCAACGCGCTCTCCGCACTGGGTGTCTCGCATCTGCTGGCGATTAGCGGTTTTCATTTGGGCTTGCTTTCGCTTTTTGTGTATGGCATATTGTACGGGCCGTACCGTCTGGCGCAATCGCGCTATTTTCCCTACCGGCACCGAAACCGTGATCTGTTTGTGGCAACCGCCGTGATATTGGGGCTTTATCTTTTGATATTGGGCTGGATTCCTTCGCTGATTCGTGCGTTTGCTATGCTTTTGGTGGGTTATATCTTGTATGACCGCGGCCTTAAAGTGATCTCGATGCAAACCCTCTTTGTGAGTATCTTGGGGCTGTTGGCACTTTGGCCGCAACTCTTTTTTACGCTGGGCTTTTGGCTTTCGGTGGCGGGCGTGTACTATATCTTTTTGTTGCTACACTATTTCAGCGGCTACTCCAAAATCGTATTAAGTGTTATGATTGCCGCGGGTGTGTATCTGATGATGCTTCCGTTTTCACTCTCGATTTTTGAAAGCTTCTCGCTATGGCATCCGCTCTCTATCGTTTGGAGTCTGTTGTTTATACTCTTTTATCCGCTGGTATTGCTCTTACATGTAATAGGTTATGGTGATATTTTGGATCTGTTGCTTTTAAGCGCAATGCAAGGAGTCGAAGTTAAAAACGTGGCGTTAAGCTATAGCATTTTAGGCTTACATGTAACGCTATCGCTCTTAGCGTTACGTGGCCGCCGCCTCTTTGTTTTGAGTCTCGTTTTCGCTTTGGGCATCTTTGTAAGTGCGATCCAGCAAATAGCATAATTTCAAGCCGTAAATAAAGATAATCCACGACACATAAAGCCAGAGCAGAAAAAAGAGCAGGGTTGAGAATGAGCCGTAAATAGTAGCGTAGCTTTTGTTGTAAAAGACGTAGCTGATAAAGCCCGTTTTGGCGATACTCCAGATAATAGCGATAATAAATGAGCTCACTAGCGCAGCTTTGGTACCGGTTTTCTCAACCGAGGCGATTTTGAAAATCAGAAAAAAGAGCGCCCAGATGATAAGATGCGGAAGCAGTGCCATCAGGTTGACCCACCCGCTAATGATTTTATTTGAAGCAAGCTCTCCGGTAATAAAAAACGAAGCAATAAGCGCCATGGGCGTGAGGGTCAAAAGCGTCCAGTAGGTGGTGATCGATTCCCAAATGGTGCGCTGGCGGGTCTTGAAAATTTTGCTCACGATAAATTCAAAGTTTTGAAAAAAGAGCAGTGCGGCCACGACAATCATGATAAAACCGATGGCGCCAAGCTTGAGGCTGTTTTGTAAAAAACCGTCGATATAGCCCGTGACGGCTTCGGAGTGTACCGGAACCAGATTTTCAAAAATAAAGGTTTTAATAGTCGCGTAGTGCTCTTCAAAGCTAGGCAGGTTGGTAAAAATAGTAAGGCTAATCAGCAGTAGCGGTACAATCGTAAAGATCGTGTAATAGCTCAGACTTGCAGCGTACATGGTAAGCTCTTTATCAAACAGCAACTCAATGTAGTAGCGCGCCTTGACGTAGAGTTCTTTGGCATCCATGATGCTATTTCAGCCCCATTTTATGCGGGTTTAAAATGTTGTTGGGATCAAACGCGCGTTTAATGTCGGCAAAGAGTGCCATCTCTTCGGGCGTAAATGCCATGTACATGTAAGGTGCTTTAGCAATACCGATGCCGTGTTCGCCGCTAAGGGTACCGCCAAGATCGACCGTGGCTTGAAAGACCTCTTCAATCGCTTGATAGGCGATTTTAACCTGTTCGGGATCCAAACCGTCTACCATTACGTTGGTGTGTACGTTACCGTCACCCGTATGCCCAAAACAGGGAATGTTAATGCTGTATTTTTCGGCAATAGCGTAGAACTTTTCCAGCAACTCAGGCAGGGCGGAGCGGGGAACGGTGACGTCTTCGTTGAGTTTTTTACTGCCATAGACGCTTAGGCTTGGCGAGGCGTTGCGACGCGCAAACCACAGATCAGCCGCTTCGGCGTTGTCTTTGGCGATTTTAAACTCGCTACAGCCGTTTTCTTTAAAGACGTTTTCGATAATGTCAAGCTGAAAGTTCAAATCCTCTTCGAGGTTGCCATCGACATCCGTTACCAAAATCGCACCCGCATCCACCGGAAGCCCTTTATGAAAGGTCTGCTCCACGGCGCGAATGGTGAGGTTGTCTAAAAACTCCATTGCTACGGGTGTAACCCCGCTGGCCATCGTTTTGTACACCGCCTCCATTGCGCTGTGCACGCTCTCAAAAGTGCCCATGGCGGTTTTAGTATGTTTGGGTTTACTAAGCAGTTTAAGGGTAATTTCGGTGGTCACGGCTAGGGTGCCCTCGGAGGCGATCAAAATGCCCGCAATGTTGTAACCCGCCACGTCTTTGATGGTGCGTTTACCGGCTTTAATGATATCGCCGTTAGGTCGCACGGCGCGAATCGCCATCACATAATCTTTGGTAATACCGTATTTCGCCGCGCGCATTCCACCCGCGTTTTCATTGACGTTGCCACCGATGGTGGAGTACTCTTGAGATGCCGGATCGGGCGGATAAAAAAGACCCACCTCTTCCACGGCGCGCTGCAAGTCCATGTTGATAACCCCAGGTTGCACGACGGCGACCATGTTTTGCATATCGATCTCTAAAATCTTGTTCATGTGTTTTTCAAACGCCAGTACGATACCGCCCGAACTCGGAAGTGCACCACCCGTAAAACCGCTACCCGCGCCGCGCGGGACAATCACGATGCGGTGTTCGTTACAATATTTTAAGATGTCGCTAACATCCTGTTCATGGCGTGGGAAGAGTACGGCATCGGCTTCAAAGCGTTCGCGCGTGGCATCGTAAGAGTAAGCGATAAGGTGGGCTTTGTCGCTGTAGATGTTCTCGTCACCCACAATTTTAGCAAGTGCGCTGAGGTGCTTGGCATCTATCATTGTGCCTCCTCAATCTCGAATTTGTCCAATAGTACCCCAAATTGACTCGCTTTTGATTGAAGGTATTGATAGAGTTTTTGATTCTTGGGATTGTTTAATACCAGCAGCTTTATGTAATACGGATCGTACGATTCAAGTTCACTGCTCCCTTTGCCAAACCACGACGCTTCGATAGCGCCCACACGGTTGTAAAACGGCACTATCGCCTCGTTGCGCTTTTGTGCAAACGGTGTGATATCCAGCAGGCTGAAGCTTTGGCAATCTATCGTAAAAAGGGCGTTGTCGGCATACATGTAAAGCAGACCTGCCGAAGCGACGCTACAAAAATCGCTAATGTCTTCTTTGAGCGGCGTAGGGTGGCCGCGGTGCGAAAGAAACGCGGCAAAACTGTCGGGGTGTACCCAGTTTAGGGTTTGAATCCGAGAGGTGATCTCATGATACGTATCATCGCTTGGGGCAATTAAGAGCGCGCGTTCGTAGTGATAGGCCAAAATAGCGATATCACCGTTTTTTGGCTTCCATGTGCCGTGTGGAAGCGAGTTTTGCTTAAGCTCTTCATAGGGGCTTAGGCGTAAGGTGGCTACGCCGTTTTCGGCATCAAAAGCCGTAACTATGGCATTGGCGATGATGGAGCGCTTTGTGTCGTTGAAGTGGCGCACAATCAGGCCGCTTACGCCTACGTCGATCATCGGTACCTGCACTACGGCCTGATCGTCGTGAACGTTTTCAATTGGAATTTCAAAGGATGTGGCATAAAGAAATAGCGGCAAAAATAGGGTAAAAATAAGTCGCACGGGTATCCTTGGGCTTTACATGTAAAGGTATATTTTTGGAGCTGATTATACTCAAGAGTAAGTAAAACTTTGCTACCCTTTCGCTATTAAACAGGGGCAGTGAATGATAAAAATAGTGTGGGCGATGATCGTGCCCGTATTCTTGTTTGGCATTTCGGTTGAGTATGAGCGGTGGCCATCGGGTGATACCTTTTTAACTTTTTTAGAAAAACAGAAACTTCCCCAATCTATTTACTACGATCTTGATAAAGAGGATCAAAAGCTGACCGAAGAGATTATCAGCGGCGTCAATTATCAGCTGCTTCGTGATGCGAACGGGACGCTGATGCAAGCGCTAATACCCGTAAATGATGAGCTTCAGCTTCACCTTACATGTAAGGATACTGCACGCGAATGCGACCTTAGACCGATACCCATTATCAGTGAAACGCGCCGCGAAGCATTTGTGCTTGAGATCGAGAGTTCTCCGTATTATGACATTCAAAAAGCCACGGGCTCTAAAGCGCTGGCCGCGGCATTTGTGGCAGGGTTTAAAAACTCGCTCAATTTTCGCCGTGATCTGCGCAAGGGCGATAAGCTGGTAATGGTGTATGATCAAAAATACCGCTTTGGCAAGCCCTTTTCGATGCCCACGCTTCAGGTGGCGATGATTGAGATGCGGGGTAAAAAGCACTATGTGTATCTGCATGATGACGGGCGCTATTATGATGAAAAAGGCTCTCAGGTCGAGGGCTTTTTGCTTGCGCGACCGGTACGCAATGCGCGTATTAGCTCCAAATTTACCAAGCGGCGGTGGCACCCGATTTTAAAACGCTATCGCGCCCATTTGGGGATCGACTATGCGGCGCGAAGCGGCACGCCCATTATGGCGGCGGGAAGCGGAAAAATTATCTCGGCAGGCTACACCCGCGGTTATGGCAATGTGATTAAAATCCGTCACGGCGACGGTTACATGACGCTTTATGCCCACATGAAAAGTTTTCGCAAAGGAATGAAACGAGGCAAATACGTTAAAAAAGGGCAAGTGATCGGTTATGTAGGAACGACCGGACTTTCCACGGGACCGCACCTGCATTTTGGGCTCTATAAAAACGGACGTGCCATCAATCCGGCGCGTGTGGTGCAGGTGACTACCAAAAAACTTAGCGGAAAAGCGCGCAAAGCTTTCTTGAAAACTAAAACAAGCTATGACATACTGGTGGAGCAACATTTAAAAGAGCATACGTTGCCACAGCGTAAGGATGCGTACCGATACGTCTACTATCTTAGCGATAACAACGATACAAGGGTGCAGTAATGAAACGCCACTACACAGAGATGCAACACGATTTCGAGCTCTATCTTGAAGATCCCGAAGCTTATGAGCTTCATCCTAGCGATATCGCTTATCTGATCAAAAAGTTGCGCAAAAAAGATCCCGATTCGTTTTATGGCACCCTTGATCGCATTCCCAGAGAGATTTTGGGAGAGGTACTGCTTGAACTTCCCGAGGGCGCCAAAGACGCGGCGATTGAGCACCTTTCATCGGGTGATCTTGCCGAAGCGATTGATGATCTTGAATCGGATGACGCGACCGACCTCGTGCAAGACATCGAAGAGGTTGACGAAGAGAAATCACAAGAGGTTCTGGAGCAGCTTGACGAGGAGTATCAAGAAGATATCGACAAACTGCGCCGCTACGAAGAGGATCAGGCCGGGGCATGGATGCAAACCGAACTCTTTGATGCCACGATGGATGAGACGATTCAAAATTCGGTGGATCGTCTGCGTAGACTCAAAGCCGAAGGCGCACTGGAAAACGTACAAAAAGTTTTTATCGTTAATGATCATAACCGCCTGATTGCCACACTGGGGCTGGAGGATCTGATTATCTACGATTTTTCCAAAACTTACCGCGACATTTTAGAGACCAAAGAGGCGCGTAGCGTTGAAGCGACTGAAGATATCGAAGTGGTTGCCACCATGTTTGAAAAATACGATCTCACGGTATTGCCGGTGATTGACTGGCAGGGCAGGCTGGTAGGGCGGATCACCTCGGATGACATTTACGACGTGATCGAAGAGCGTGCTACCGAGCAGATCTATAACCTTGCGGGGGTTAATGACGATGCAGAGTACGAAGAGAAGATCTGGGGGATTTTCAAAAAGCGGGCGTCGTGGCTTGGCGTCAACCTTGTGACGGCGATTTTAGCGTCGTTTGTAATCGGATTTTTTGACGATACGCTAGCGGCGTTCATACCGCTGGCGATTTTAATGCCCATTGTCGCTTCGATGGGCGGCAATGCGGGAACACAGACGCTTACCGTTATGGTGCGCCGAATCGCGCTGGGAGAGATCGATACTGAAAATGCGCGTCATGCGCTCAATAAAGAGATAGCGGTCGCTATTTTTAACGGCTTACTGTTTGCGGCTTTGATGGGAGTGATTGCGTTGCTGTGGTTTTCAAACGTTTCGTTAGGCGTGGTGATCGGCGCGGCGATGATTATCAATCTTCTGATCGCCGGATTGTTCGGTGCGGCGATACCGCTACTGCTGAAACGCATCAATATCGACCCCGCCGTCGGTTCAAGCGTACTGCTTACCACGGCGACCGACGTCTTTGGCTTTTTAAGCTTTTTGGGCTTGGCCAAACTCTTCTTGGTGTAGTTAAAAACGATACGAGAGATTCACGTAAATATTGCGCCCCGGTTCGTTAATGAGCATCACATCTGCGTTGGTATCGCCACTGATGAGAGTGAGGTCTTTGTATGTATTTGAGACGGCATAGGTCTCATCAAAAAGATTCTCTACATTGAGCGCCATTCCCAAACCATTTGCAAAACGGTGATCAAGTTTAAGGTTAATTAAGCCGTAGCTCTCGATCTCTTGCTCGCCGTTGTCTTCGTCGTAGTTGCTCCACGTATCTGCACCCACGCCTTCGATTTTAAAACTGCTTTGCAGGCCATATTCATACACAAATGCCAAAGAGCCTTTGAGCGGCGGAATGTCGGCAAGGTCGGTATCGCTTTGGCCGGCAAGCGCCTCATCTTTTTCGCCACGCTGATACGCCACGCCAAAATCGACATAGAAATTGTCGCTTACAAAAATAGAGCCGCTTAACTCCGCACCGTAAATCGTGGCATCGATATTGGTAAATTTATTGGCACCCGCTTTGGTGGAGTTGTAGTAGATGTAATCGCTTAGCGCATTGTAAAAGAACTTGACTTTGCTCTGAAGCATGTCGCCTGCAAACTCTACGCCAAGATCGGCCTGATGGTTGGTGGTGGCATCAAGATCGGGCGTACCCACTTGTACCTGTTTTCCCATGTTTGGATCGCCCGCAGTGCTAATCGGTTTGCCTAAAATATAGAGCTCTCTGGCATCGGGCACACGATGGCCGCGACCAATTCCGCCAAAGAGTTTAAAGGTATCGTTTAACGCATAACTGCTTTGCAGATAGGCGCTAATGCCTGTGTAGTCGTTCTCTTGCCACGGATCGGAACCGATAATGCCTTGCATACGGTTGTACTCCTCGGGCGTGATAGTTGTGGCATCATAACGCGCGCCAAGGCTTACATGTAAGGCTTCAAAATTCTGCTCGGCACTGGCAAAGAGTGCAACGTTTTTAGTGTCGGTACTGGTGATGCTGGTGCCCACGACATTGCCGTTTTTCTTGTAATCGCCGTCCCAGTTGCGCGTGCTAAAATCGGCGCCTAGCGTCAGCTCCGTGCTACTGCCCAGATCAAGCGTGTTTTTGATTTTTCCGCCGTTCATCTCGGTAGTGAGTTCATTAGACATGACCGCGCCCATCATCATGGCACTCATGCGGTATTCGTTTGACATCGGGTGCCACACGTGCGAGTGGTAGTACTGCGCGCTTAGCTCTTTAGAAAAGCTCCCCAGATTAGTAGCGACATATTCGGCGTTGTAAATATACGAGTCGTCTTTGATCGCATCCATCGGCGTAGAAGGGTAGAGGATGTCGTTGGAACTGTTAACGGTGGCCGAGAGTTTCAGCAGGTGGTTTTCGGCCAGATTGACATCGAGTTTACCCATAAGCGACTTTTTGCTGTAGGCATCTAGGTCGTCGTAAGCGGGAGCATATTTGTATTTATTGGCCGCCATGGGGTTTACTTTGGCATAGTTTTCGAGCTGCTCCGCCATGGTGTCGCCGTTGCCGTCGGTATACTGCCCGCTGGCTTCAAGCGAACCGCTCAGAAGCAAACGAACGGTGTCGTTACCACCCGTAAACGTAGCCGCCGCACGACGTTGCGAAAAACTACCTAGCGTAAAGTCTACATTGCCGCCAAACCCTTTTTGTGGGTCTTTCGTGCTCACTTTGACCTCGCCGCCAAGGGTTCCAAAGGTCTCTACATCGTAAGGACCGTCAATGATTTTGACGCTTTCAATGTTACCGTTGACCACATGTGAAGTGGGTGGATCCATACGGTTGGGACACGCTCCAAAAACTTTAGTGTCATCCACCGTAACGGCGATGTTGTCGCGTTTTTGACCACGCAATACCACATCGTTGGCGATTCCGCTACGGCGCACCAGCGTGACGCTTGGCGTTTCACGGCTAATGGCATCGGCCAAGTCACCCGACTCGACTTCACGACCACTTAGATCGTCCAGCGTCGTCGCTTCGACTTCGATTGGCTCAAGCTCGGAAGCACCAAGCAAAGAGCAGAGAATGAGAGATAGAGATAACGTTTTTTTCATTTAATACACCTTGTAAAATCATGAGCTATTATGCGATAAAAGTGTTAGGAGAGTGTTAAGTGGCTTCTTCATAGCCAAAGGCGTTAAGAAAAAAGCCAACTGCTTGGCTTTTTTTAGCCGACGATATCTTTTAAAAAAAGTGAGCAATCTCACGTTTTTTTAAAGTAACTTCGATATCGAATTTTTTGCATCGGCGCGTTAGAGGTTATGTTGATGGGAAAAGTTAAAATTTCAACGTTTCAAATCCCTACGGGAGTTACATGTAAACTATCTCTTCTCAAAAAAATAGATTTCAGTGGCGTGGGTTTCAAATCCCTACGGGAGTTACATGTAAACGATGAACCAAGAACAGATCAAAATGAAGCATATCAAAGTTTCAAATCCCTACGGGAGTTACATGTAAACCGGATGGTGCAGTTGTGATTGAGCGTAGGAGTCAGTTTCAAATCCCTACGGGAGTTACATGTAAACCCATATAATCATTTTCAAGCCCGAAATCTCCATCCAGTTTCAAATCCCTACGGGAGTTACATGTAAACCATCACCTCCAGCCGTTCCATCGGTCATAATTTGAGTTTCAAATCCCTACGGGAGTTACATGTAAACAGCACCATTATGCCCTATTTAACGTGAGTCTCGGATAAGAGAGTAATATTTGTGAAAGTTTACAGAGAGGATCGGGGATTGCTTGAGTGTCATCCAAAAAAGCTATGCCGGCTTGCAAAGGATGACACCCATGATTTTAACGCAACTGTTCGTAGAGATTGATGATTTCATGAAAGAATTTGAAGTGACGATGAAACAGAAACTGATTAGAGATGGAAAGATGAAGCGTGATCGTAACACGCGCTTGAGTTTGGGTGAGATCATGACAATCATTGTCTATTTTCAGATGTCGGGTTACCGTAATTTTAAAGATTACTATATCAGACATGTTTCCAGACATCTCAGACCAGAGTTCCCTGAGCTATTATCCTATAAGCGATTTGTTGCCTTGAAATCAAGAGTTCTGCTACCGTTGGCGGCATTCATGAAAAGCAGACGTACAGGAGAATGCACCGGAATTTCGTTTGTGGATTCGACTACCATCGTCGTCTGCCACACCCGCCGTATCCATCAGCACAAAGTTTTTTCAGATCTAGCACAACGGGGTAAAAGTTCGACGGGATGGTTTTACGGATTCAAGTTGCATCTTATTGTCAATGAGTTCGGGGATATTCTCGATTTTGTTTTCACGCCTGGCAATGTGGATGACCGGAATGAAAAGCTGATGGACAAATTGAGCAGACGAATATTCGGTAAACTCATCGGCGATAAAGGCTATCTCTCCAAAAAGCTCTTTGAACAACTTTGGGAGAAAGGGATCCAACTCATCACCAAAATCAAAAAGAACATGAAAAATGTGCTGATGCCGATCATTGACAAATTGCTACTACGAAAACGTGCCCTCATACCTAGATTCCCACAAACCCCCTAACGAGAACGTAACCAAATAACCCACAATGCCTAGTTTTTAGGAGGTTATCTCAAAATTCTCTTGCCCTTAAACATCGTTATGTGTATAATATACATAACGAGTAATAAGGAGAGTGA
>JBNKLA010000079.1:0-15780 GCA_050292115.1 Sulfurimonadaceae bacterium
CTTCAAATCCCCCAAGGAGCTAAACGTGTTTCATCGCCAACATTTACGTTTCAAGACGATTTTGAGCAAGATGAAAACAGCTCTTTTTGGGGAGGTTCATCAAGAGGTAGTGCCTACTCTTATTTTGGTGAAGTGGACATCACGGATCCATCTAACCATATATTGAAATTTAATTATATTGACCAAGATGGACATTCTTGGAGTCAACACGATTTTCACCTGCCTCAGGTTAAAGAAGTCGCGTTTTTATATAGGCTTTATACGCCGTCAAATTATGGTATTCCAATACAGAGCAACAATCAAAAATTGCTACTCATATGGTCCGGAACCTATGGGCTTGCTAATGAGGGGTTGACTTTTGATAGTGAAATGTGGAATGACAGTCAAAATTCAGGAAAAATCCCAACAATTGCAATGGGTATTGCCAATGAAGGTAATAACAGCATGGAGAACAACAGAGGCCATATGTATCGCAGAGAGGGACATGAAGAGTTGGCAGTCAACTTTCAAGATGGTCAGTGGCACGATATGTACATCTATTTCAAAGCTGCCCCTTCACCCAGTGAGTACGGAAGTGTGGAGATATGGCGCGATGGTGTTAAGTTGGTTAGCACCGATGATAATCTTGATATCTTGAGGGGTGGCAACTGGGTCGAAGATCATAAACCACCTAGTGAGGTTGTCGGTTATGTTAATGGCTACAACTATATCGATCAGGGGTACTTTATGGGCTGGTGGAATTGGGCGAATCTAACTGAACCAGTTGTTTTTCAAATGGATGATTTAAGCGTTATGGCGAAGTAACTTCCTTTCAAAAATTTTATAAAAGAAGCCAATAAAGTGCTACAGGTAGACTCTCTCTTTTTTCTTTTAACACGCCATCTTTAACGACAAACGTGCGGCCTGCTACTTTGAAGGTATACTGTTGCGGGCTTGGCAGTAGCGTATTACCGGTTCCGTATTCAAAAAGTTTTGAGATGGCTTCGTAGGGCTTTTGAATGATGAGCACGGCATTATCTGGGCTAAGGCTATAGAGTTGATTGTTTTCAAAACGCATCGTCCAGTTTTCATCCATGCTTCCCCACTCCCTAGGCCGAAACAGATTGCCAAGTCCCTGAGCGTGTGTTTCAATAGTATTGTCATTGAAAATGACCGGATGCTCGGAGTCTTTACTGAGCATCCACGGTGCCCATTCAATCGTTGTAGAATCTGGATTGGCGGCAATTACAACATTATGTTCAAACAACATGCCTTCATCCGTATTGCACACGCCTGCGGGAGATTCTATGTCGGTTCCATCTAAAGCGATCACCGATTCTTGATAGGATGAATAAAAAGAGGAGTAACGCACGCTACCATGATTATGCGCCATGGTAATCGGTCTTCTTGTGCCCACACCAACACTTTTGTGGAGATGCAAAATGGCTTTATCCCCAGAGTGCTTTACTTTAAAACCCGTTGCGCTATACCCAAGTGAAAGGCAGTCGATAAAAAAGGCATCAGCCATCACATTATCGGTTTTATCAGCGTAAAAAAGAAAATTACTGGAGTTCCAATGTGTCGGCTCATCCAAATCATAGTTATCCCATGCAATGACTTGGTCTAAAATGGCTCGTCCCGCTGCCATGATACCCGTAGGGTTGTCCGAGGCAGAGTGGTGATAATCATGCACCTGCATCCGCTTGGCAACTGATTCATCCCAGACCAGTAACCCCGCCGCATCTGCACCGGTGCCTCCGCTTATTTCCAACCCGTAATATATCCAGTGCGATTTGTAAATCCTAAACCCATTGTATAACAGTTTTAATGTAGCCTTTTCACTGGGATAATTGCGTATCGTCACGGCGGCATCACGCTCAATTATTAAATTTTGAAGTTTTCTCAAATAGGGGTACTCGCTGTAATTAAACCAATCAAAATAAAGATTTTCATAGACGCCGCCTCGGTGGTATACGGTACATTTCCCTCCTAAATCATAGATCTTTTTGGCGACGGATTCTCCAAAAGAGGCGTATGGGTTTGCTAAAGTTCCCGTACCGATGGTATTACTGCCGTTGGGGGCAATAAAAATACACCTTGCATTATCTACGGTAACGCTAAAAGTTTTGCTGAGTTGCTCCTCTATGCCTAAATCCAATTGGATAGTAAACGTGTAATTTCCCTCCGCCGTCGGGGTCCAATGCAAGGTGCCGTCTTCTTCAATTGATGCACCTAAAGGAGCATCCGCAATAGACCATTTCAAGTTACGGTTGTACCAATCGTATCCGGTCATTTTGTAATCCACGTCAATCCCCGTGTGTACCACCACCGGATAATCCCAGCTAATAAATGAGAGTGAAGCGGGCTGATAATACTCTAATGAAGCAGCATGTCCTACACCCCATAGCATTAGCAATATCGCATATACAAAACGCCAATATCGTTTGATCATCATTCATCCCCGCAAAATATGTTTTTTGATTATAGCAAATTTATTTTGTTACAAAACGTAACATGGAATATATTTTATGAATTTGTTTCAATTAGGTTACTAATTACCTTAAGTGCCTATTTTTGGCCAATTTATGTAAACAAAAATAAATATACTTCTAAAATATGTAATCATAATAATTAAAAATTATGCTATAAAGTTCAAGTAGGTATAAACTGTATCTAAAATTTTTTGCGATTTTTAGTTATTTCTTTTCAATATGAGGAGCGCTTGATGAAAAAAGTACTGGCAATTCTTTCAGAATTTGGATATTGGGGCGAAGAGCTCGTAGGACCGCTTGAAGCGCTTGACGCCGCAGGCTATGAAACAACCTTTGCAACCCCAAAGGGAAAACGTGCGCATGCATTGCCTCCGAGTATGGATGCTGATTATATCGATCCTCCTCTTGGGCGCAGTGTCGTTGCACCGGAAATGGCGGAAAAAGTCAAAGCTATGGATGTTTCCAAAAGGCTTGACAATCCTCTGAATCTCTCGCAACTACTACCGGAACGCCCCTATATAAGCAACGAACACTATCTGCACGATCTTGAGAGCTATTACCATGCGCTCGAAGACGCCCAGAGCCATTTTGAGCATTACGACACTCTACTGCTTGTCGGCGGAAGCGGGCCGGTTGTCGATATGGTTAACAACCAGCGCGTACACGATTTAGTACTCTCTTTTGTTAAAAAAGACAAGCTGGTCGCGGCCGAATGCTATGGCGTAACGGTTTTGGCATTTGCCAGAGATGTCCGTTTGCGTCAAAGCATCATCTGGGGCAAGCATGTCACGGGTCACCCTATTGAATACGACTATAAAGACGGTACCGGATTCATCGGTGTCGATTTCAACATGGGACCGCCGCCCTATCCACTTGAATACATTTTGCGTGATGCCACAGGCCCCGAAGGTCAATACCACAGCAATGTAGGCAACCGTACCAGTGTCATTGTGGATTATCCGTTTATTACCAGCCGCTCAACGGCATCATCGGTGCTCTGTGGCCAAATGATGGTCGAGGTGCTTGAAAACGGCCTGCGACGCTATGGCTGGTAAGCATGAAAGCTGAAAAACGTACCGGACGTCATGCCATTTTAGAGCAGTTCATTTGTGACGGTCTTACCCATATGTTCGGAAATCCCGGTACCGTCGAACAGGGTTTTTTGGATGCTTTGGACGATTATTCGGACATCAAATACATTCTGATGCTTCAAGAAAGTATTGCCGTTCTTACGGCCGACGGGTATGCCCGCGCGACGCAAAAGCCCGCGCTTGTTCAACTGCATAGCTCTCCGGGTATCGGCAATGCCGTAGGCGCGCTCTATCAAGCCAAACGCGGTCATGCACCGTTGGTGGTTATTGCCGGAGACGCCGGGCTTAAATATATGAATATGGATGCCCAGATGGCGGCGGATCTGGTAGGGATGATGGAACCGGTGACCAAGTATGCCACCATGGTGCTCGATCACCGCTCACTTCTTCGTACGCTTCGCCGCGCCATAAAGATCGCTTCTACGCCGCCGATGGGACCCGTTTATGTTTGTCTTCCGGCAGACGTTTTGGACATGCCAAATGATGAAAGCGTCTTTACAAGCTGTACACCCAGCACACGTGTAACACCTGATCCAAGTGATATTGAGCAGAGTGCCAAATGGTTGCTTGAAGCCAAAGAACCGGTCATTTATGTTGGAGACGGCGTAGCCTGGTCGCAGGCCACCGAGGAATTGCGTAAAGTTGCCGAGCTGTTAGGCGCCAAAGTTTACGGCGTGGATGAAGGCGATCTTAATATGGATCATACACACCCTTGCTATATGGGTATGACGGGGCACATGTTCGGCGATGCAAGCCTGAACATTTTTAAAAGCGGTGATGCGAACCTTATCGTGGGAACGTACATGGCTCCCGAAGTCTTTCCAGAGCTTGGCGACATATTCGACGTGGAAGCCAAGGTCATCCATTTTGATCTCAATGCTTATGAAATTGCCAAAAACCATCGCGTCGATCTTGGTATTGTATGCGATCCCAAACGTTCGCTTGCCTTACTGGCCGATACGATCAAAACGCTACAGGGCTCCAAACAGGCCGCCCATGCGATGCAGCGTCTGGAGCATTTGAGAATACAAAAAGAAAAAGCGTTCCTGTACGCCGTCGCTCAAGACGATTTTTCTATGGATGACAAAAAAGCACTGCATATGGCGGCCTTTGCAAAAGTTCTTGGGCAAAAAATTTCCCCTGATACCATTATATTTGATGAAGCATTGACCAATTCGCCGGATCTGACACGCTACGTTAGACCCAAAATACCCGGAAGCTACTTCATGACGCGCGGTGGCTCGTTGGGCATCGGCATCCCCGGCGCTATCGGTGCCAAACTGGCATACCCCAATAAAACGGTTATCGGATTTAGCGGTGATGGTGGCTCCATGTATACGATTCAGGCACTTTACAGTGCCAAACGTCACAACTGCAACGCAAAATTTGTGATCTGCAACAACGGCTCTTACCGTTTGTTACAGCTTAATGTGGATGCCTACTGGAAAAGTGAACAGATCAAAGCGCACGCACATCCGCTCTGTTTTGACCTTTCTAACCCACCGATCCGTTTTGTGGATATGGCTAGGTCAATGGGGGTCGAAGCGGTGCGTGTTGAAAAGAGCGAAGAGATCGCGCCGGCCATTGACGCCATGCTCGCGCACAAAGGCCCTTTTTTGATCGATCTGGTGCTTGAGGGCGATATCGATCCCAGCCTTGTCGGCGTGAAATGCGGACAATAAGGAGAGGTCATGGAGAAACTTCGTATTTTAATGCTGGTGCGCAACTGGTTTAAGGGCATCACCGATCAGATTGCTTCAGAACAACTGCTTGGTATGTTCTCATCGCTACGTTATGAGATCATTTTTCCCGAAGCGACTTTAACAGATGCCCAAAGCTTTAATAAGTGGTATGAAGAAGTAAAAGAGGCATTTTTTGATCAACAGCACATTATCCGTCAGATTGAAATTGATCTACACGATGATAAGGCTGAACTCGCACTATGGGTCACCTGGCGGGGAAAAACAAGAAATGCGAACCACTCTAGGGCACAGGAGATGGACTTTGACGCCTTTCAAATCTGGCATGTCGTTAAAGAGTCTGGAAACTGGGTCATTCAAAATTACAAAGTTGTCAAACTCATGAACAATAAGGAGAGTAATACATGATTCGTCACATCGCACTTTTTATGCTTAAAGAGAATGTCGAGGGTAAGAGTAAACGTGAGAATATCGAACAGATCAAACACAACGTTCAAGGTCTTGCTGAGAATATTGAGACCATCAAATTTATTGAATGCCGAGAGAATTTTCCCGATAAGGAATCGGTATTTCAAGCTGCTGATCTTTGCGTCTATGCGGAGTTTGAAACCAAAGAGGATTACGACACGTATTTTCACCATCTTGTGCACCAAAAAGCGGCGGCATTTGCAAGCAGTGTCAGCACTCAGGTTCACGGTATTACCATCAAGGACTAAAAATGGAAAATTTTAACTATTACAACCCCGTCAACATGCTGTTTGGTAAAGGCCAAATCAATAATCTTGCCGAATGCATCACGCCTTACGGCAAACGCGTACTGCTGGTATACGGACAAAAGCATATCAAGCAAACGGGTCTTTATTACAAAATCGTCGCAATGCTTGATAATGCGGGCATTAGCCGGTTTGAACTTGAGGGTGTCCACCCCAACCCGCGCTACAAGTTGGTAGAAGAGGGCATCGAGATATGCCGAAAAGAAGGAATTGAATTTATTCTCGGCGTTGGCGGAGGCAGTGTGAGCGACACGGCCAAAGCTATCGCCATCGGAGTCAAAATGGATTTTGACGTTTGGGACGCCTATGAAGATTACAACTACGCCATGCACGATCCTTCCAAAGTGGCCACGCATGTCGTCGGCGAGGTCATTCCTTTTGGTATTGTCATGACCAAAGCGGGAACCGGATCGGAATTTGACTACACCTCCGTGCTTTCGCGCCGCGAAACCAAAGAGAAAATCATGATTATCAATAAAAAGATTTATGCGAAATTTTGCATTGACGATCCCGACCTGACACTGACAACACCCGTTGATGAAAGCATGTACGGCGTGGCCGATATCATGACGCACTTTTTAGAACAGTACTTCTCGCCTTCTCAAAACACCCTAGTACTCGATGGAATCAAAGAGGGTCAGATCAAAGCCGTTATCGAAGCGGGACGTAGGGTTAAAAAGAATCCAAACGATTACGATGCCAGAAGCTATCTGCTGTATGCCGCGGCCTGGGCCTGTTGCGATCAAAACATGTGTGGCGCCATTCCCGAGTGGTCGTCACACCTTATCGAGCATGAGTTCTCTGCCCAAACCGATCTGAATCACGGTCACGGCATGGCCATCGTGTATGCGGGATGGATGCCTTATGTGCTTGAATCGATTCCGCATCGTTTTGCACAATATGCGCAAAACGTCTGGGGCATCGAGCGAAACGGTCGAAACGATATGGAGCTTGGGAAAGCGGGTATCGACGCTACTAAAGCTTACTGGGAAGAGCTGGGGATTACGCTTTCGCTTAGCGCGGCGGGCGTCGAAGAGAAGTATATCGATATCGTCGCCGAACGTACCATGCGTTATGGCGGCCTTGGCAGTGCAAAGAGCCTTAGCAAAGAGGCCATAATCAAACTGTTAACAAGAGTTAAATAAGGAGAAAAATATGTCTAAAAAAGTTTTGTTTATTGCATCAAATTACGGCCTGTGGGCCGAAGAGTTACAAGCGCCGTGGGATGCTTGCACAAAAGCGGGGTTTGAGACCTCTCTTGCAACGTATAAAGGCATCACACCACTACCACTTGAGGTCAGCGACCAAGCGGGGTTTGTCGATCCCGTTCAAAACGTCGTCATGACTCCATCTGACGTTGCGAAAAGAGTCGATGAGATTCTTGACACGGGGGAATGGGATCATCCGATCAAGATACGCGATGCCGATATGAAAAATTATGATGCCATTGTCCTGATCGGCGGTCCCGGCGCCGGTTTTGATATTACGGGTTCCATGAAAGTGCATCAGCTTGTCAGTGATGCCTATAGTCAGGGAAAACTTGTTTGCGCCATCTGCGCCGCAGTCGCAACGCTTGGTTATGTACGTCATCCACAAAAAGAGGGAAGCATCGTTAAAGGAAAAGAGGTCGCCGCACATCCTAGAGCATGGGATTTTGATTTTGACCTGCCTTACATTCTCGCCAGAGAGACGGATGAAAATAACGGCTCTACCATCGTAACACCCGGCTTTATCCTTCCGGTACAGTATATTCTCGAAGATGCGACGGGAGATAAAAAGTTGGTTCATGCGGTTGTTGATGCGAACCGAGAACATCCGGTCGTAATCTGGGACGATCCGATCCTTACGGCGCAATCGGTGGAATCTTCTTATGCATTTGGAAAAAAAATCGTTGAAGTTTTAAACACTCGGGAGCCGTAAGATGGAGATGAACTTTCATTTATCAAAAAAAGAAGAGGAACATGTCGCCCTCATTCAAAAGCTCAATGCCATGTTCAATGTACAAAATTACGACATCGACGATCTTTTTACAAGCGACTATGTCGATCATAACAAAGGCTGGCATGTAGCATCGGTTGAAGATCTTAAAAAAGTCATTGCAGACGGTCATAAAAATTTTGACGTGCATAATGAAATCAAAAGAATCATTCCATCTGGCGACATGCTTTTTATTGAAGTACAAAACCATGGCGTCCATAAAACGGAAGTCTTTGGCCAATCTCCTACGGGTAAAAAAACGAAAATGACCACTTTTGAAATCTACCGTTTCAAAGAGGGCAAGATTGCGGAGCGCTGGGTTGTCTCGGATATCGTGGGATTAATGAAACAAGTCGGCGTGAGCACACCGCTTTCGCAATAAGCCGCAAGGAGCAGTTAATGGATGAAAAAACAAACTATGAAGTAGCGCAAAAGATGTTGCAAGCCATCAATGAGCGTAAATTTGAAATCTTTGATTCGATCATGGCGGAGCGTTTTAGCGATCATCATCCGGAGCTGGGAGAAGGGATCAGTAGCCGAAGTGACTATGTCAAGGCTCTAATGAACTTTGTTAACGCACTTGATATCAAAGCGACGCTTGAGAATATTTTTGTCAAAGAGAACTATACCGTCGTCAACGGCACCATGAAGGGGATTCACAAAACCGAGTTTTTTGGCATCAAACCTTCAGGCAATGCGTTGCAATGGGATTTTATCGAAGTATACCGCCTTGAAAACGGACAAATTGTTGAAAGATGGTCGCTTGATGACACCTTTTCCCTGTTGCAGGGCATGAACGTAAAACTATGAGGAGCTAAAATGAGAACAACATCCGAAGTCGTTGAGACGTACTTTCAAAGTGTAAATGAGGGCGATTGGGACACATGGTTAGAACTTTTTGCTGATGATGTGGTTTTGATCGAGCCTATCGGCATCACCAAAGGGATCGAAAATCTTCGCGGTGGCGTAGAGGTGCTTAAAAAAGTCTATTTAAAATTTGAAAATAGGCTTATCACTACGATTATCAAAGGTGAACGTGCTGCGGCGCAAACGCATATTTCGGCAATCACGGCCAGTGGTGCGGCCGTCGAAGTCGATGTCTGCAACATATACACCATTAAAAATGGCAAGATTGCGCACCAAAAAAATTATCTCGATTCTAAAGAACTTCAGCCCTTTTTGGATGAGTTGAAAAAGCAGGGGTTTTAAATGAAACTCCAAGGTAAAAAAATCGGTGTCTTCATCGAAAACGACTATTTTGAAAAAGAGATTTTCTATTATCAGTTTCGTTTCCCCGAAGAGGGAGCCAACCTGCACTTTTTCAGCCGTATGTGGGGAATGGATACGCTGAGTTTCAAAGGGCATGAGTTCAAAATCCCCTTTGAGTGCAGTGAATCATTTGAAAACATGAGCGACGAAGAACTCGCTACCTTCGATGCCATCATCGTCCCTTCGGGTATGGTATCGGATTGTCTGCGTTACACGGAGGATATCACGGTATTGCCGCCGGCAAGTCGGTTTTTAAAACGCGCTTTTGAAAACAGAAATATCCTCAAAGGCATTATCTGTCACGGCATGTGGCTGATGTCGCCCATAGCGGATGTCATCAAGGGCAGAAACGTCGTCGTTCACAACAATCTGCACGGCGACGCGATCAACTACGGGCTGAATTATGTTGATGAGGACGTAGTCGTTGATCGTGATCTGATCACGGCTAGAACGGGAATGCATTGCCATCTTTTTGCCGCAAAAATCATTGAGTTACTCTCTCAAAAGGAGGCATAATGGCCGCTATCGCATTTTCACACATTGCGCTTACATGTAACGATCCCATCAGGATCGAGGCGTTTTACACCAAACATTTCGGTTTTAAACGTGCTCGCGTTTATGACCCCGGAGAACACGAAGTGGTCATGATCCGACTGGGCGATTTTTATATTGAGCTCTTTCCCGCACAAGAAAAACGCCCCTACGCACCACCGGAAAAAGACGGCTACCCTTTTGCCGGTATGCGTCATTTCTGTTTTGAGGTGGATGATCTTGAAGGCATACTTTCCAAAATGAGCGAAGCGGCCGTTCTCTCTTTGGGGCCGCTTGATATGGGGCAATACATCAGTAATATGAAAGTAGCGTGGATCAAAGATCCCGAGGGCAATATTATCGAACTCAATCAGGGCTACAAAGACGAAATCAATCCGTCAAAGTTTGATCCCAATCTAAAGGTGACCTGAATAGCAGGTTTAAAATAGGCACGATTCATCTCTTTAAGGAGCCGCTATGAGTTATAGAACCCTCCCAGGCAAACAACACCCTTTAGGTGCGAGTGTTACTCCCGAAGGAGTAAACTTTTCACTCTTTTCGCGTCATGCCACGGCTGTGGAACTATTGCTTTTTGACAAGCATGACGATCCTGAACCGATCCAGATCATACAACTGGATCCAAAAACCAACAAGAGTTATCACTTTTGGCATATTTTTATCAAAGGACTTAAACCCGAAATGCATTATGCCTATCGGGTGGACGGTTCTCATGATGTTAATGCCGGACACCGATTCAATCCCAAAAAAGTTTTGCTTGATCCTTACGGTTTCGGTGCGACCGACAACCTTTTCAACCGCGGCGATGCGTGCGGTGATGGCGACAACCTCGCTACCTCCATGCGCAATGTCGTTATCGATATTGATGCGTATGACTGGCAAGGCGATAACCCGATTAACCGCCCCATGAGTGAAACGATCGTTTATGAATTACATGTAGGCGGTTTTACCCGCTCCAAGAGCGCCAAAGTAAAACACCCCGGAACCTACAAAGGCATTATCGAAAAAATCCCCTATCTCAAAGCGCTTGGCATCACGGCCATCGAACTGCTTCCGATCATGCAGTTTGATGACAACACGTCTATCGGCATCAACGATGACGGCTCCAAACGCATCAACTATTGGGGCTATTCAACGATCAGCTTCTTCGCACCGCATCCGGGGTACTGCGTCTCGCCCGAAGAGGGTAAACACATCGAAGAGTTTCGCGACATGGTAAAAGCACTGCATGCCGCCGATATCGAAGTGATTCTCGACGTAGTCTTCAACCATACCGACGAGGGTAACCATCAGGGACCGACCTTCAATTTTAAAGGGATCGACAACCAGACCTATTACCATCTGGTGCCAAACATGCAGCAGTATTATATGGATTATACGGGATGCGGCAATACGCTCAACTGCAACCATCCGGTCGTAGAAAAATTTATTGTCGAATGTCTGGAATTCTGGGTTGAGAAGATGCATATAGACGGCTTTCGGTTTGATGAAGGCTCCATACTTTCGCGCGGCCTTAACGGCGCGCCGATGGAGTATCCGCCGCTACTTTGGCAGATCGAACTCTCGGAAATTCTCAGTGATTCCAAAGTCATTGCCGAAGCGTGGGATGCGGGAGGATTGTATCAGATCGGCCATTTTCCGGGGTATCGGTGGGCGGAGTGGAACGGAAAATTTCGCGACGATATCCGCAGGTTCATTAAAGGCGACGGCGGCATGCTGGGTAATGTCGCCAATCGCCTTGCCGGCAGTGCCGATCTCTACCAGTACAGCGACCATCTTCCGGTGAATTCCATTAACTTCGTCACTTGCCACGACGGCTTTACGCTTAACGATCTGGTCAGTTACGACTATAAACACAATCTGGCCAACGGCGAGAACAACAACGACGGCGTCAATGAAAACCTCAGCTGGAACTGCGGCGTCGAAGGGCCGAGTGACGATGCGGGCATTGAAACGCTCAGAACGCGCCAGGTCAAGAACTTTATCACGTTGATGATGCTCAGCCGCGGCGTGCCGATGATTGTCGCGGGGGATGAGGTACGCCGTACGCAACAGGGTAACAACAATGCCTACTGCCAAAACAACGCCATTAGCTGGTTCGACTGGACGCTGGTGAAACAACATGCCGATCTACTAAGTTACGTACAGAAGATGATTGCGTTTCGGCGCGGCCAGAAAGCTTTACATGTAGCCCGTTTTTTTGACGGTAGCTTGAACGAGCACGGCGTTCCCGACGTCAGCTGGCACGGTACGCAAATTGACAAACCCGGCTGGGACGACCCCGAGGCGCGCGCGCTGGCCTTTACGCTAGCCGGCCTTGAGGGCCAAAGCGACATTCACGTGATGATCAACACCTACTGGGACGCGCTGGAGTTTGAACTGCCAAAAATAGAGGGATACGCATGGTACCGTCTTGCCGACACCTCGTATGAGAGCGGCGAGGATTTCCTCAGCGTGCGAAAAGCCCAAAAGTTGACGAATGCAAGCTACCTGCTTGCAGGTCGTTCCATCGCTATACTCATCAGTAAAAAGGAAAAATAATGCTACCGGTGGATTTTACATTTTCAGACCTTATCTCAGGCTATGTCGAATCATTCGACTTCAAAACCGATATTTTCAAGCTTAAAACCAGCGACGGACGCATCTTTGATGTGAAGTTTACCGCTACAACCTACGCCGAAGTGCTTCGTAATCTTGGGGAGGGCTATCTGGACGCTACCGGAAGTATGCGCGATATGCTGGAACCCGGACGCTTTCTTTTTGCCTACGGGATCTTTTATCCCGAAGAGAACAAGCCGTTTGAAGTGAAGCATCTGCTATTTCTAGGTCGTAGCCTTAAAGAATTTCGATTTGAAAAACAGGACTGGTGGATTAAACAGATCAAACAGCTGGCAAATTTTTACATCAACGCCCAATTTGGCGGTGGAGATTCAATTGATTACCGAAATTACCGCACACACCTGAGCCTTACCGGGCAGCACGAGAGCAATTTTCGTCAGGAGACCGACACCATTTCACGCCTGGTTTACGGCTTTGCTTCGGCCTTTTTAATGACAGGCAACGATACCTATCTCGAAGCGGCGGAAAAAGGAACCGAATATCTTCGCAATCACTTCCGCTCCGTCGAATC
The DNA here is from genome assembly GCA_050292115.1 of Sulfurimonadaceae bacterium. Lineage (GTDB taxonomy): Bacteria > Campylobacterota > Campylobacteria > Campylobacterales > Sulfurimonadaceae > JAFGUB01. Next base: position 12,961 of record JBNKLA010000079.1, read on the forward strand.
GCATGAAGATATCTGCTATTGGTATCACGCTATCGACGTTCAGGGTGACAAGACACGCAAAATCCTTGCTTCGGAATTTGGCGACGACTATGACGCCATTCCGGCTTACGAGCAGATTTACGCTCTGGCAGGACCGGTACAGACGTATCGCATTACGGGGGACAGTCGCATTTACGAAGACGCCCGTATGACCATCAATCTTTTCGAGAAATATTTCAAAGATCCCAAAGCAGGCGGCTACTGGTCGCATATCGACCCCATTACCTTTGACGGGCGAGCCGATTCGCTCACACGCGACCGAGCGCGCAAAAACTGGAACTCTGTAGGAGATCACGCACCGGCGTACCTGATCAATCTTTATCTGGCGACCGGAGAAGAGCGACACCTTAATATGCTTACCTATTGTGCCGATACGGTTGTCGAGCACTTTCAAGATTATGACAACAGCGCCTTTGTTCAAGAGAAATTTCACGAAGACTGGAGCAAAGATCAGACTTGGGGATGGCAGCAAAACCGCGCCGTTGTCGGACACAATCTTAAAATCGCTTGGAATCTGATGCGCATTATCAACGCCCACAAAGACGAACGTTATCAGGAGATGGCGGAAAAGATCGCCGCGTTGATGCCCGAACACGGTATGGACAAACAGCGTGGCGGCTGGTACGACGTGGTTGAGCGCGAATTAGCCGAGGGCGAGAATTTCCACCGTTTTGCCTGGCATGACCGCAAAGCGTGGTGGCAGCAAGAGCAGGGGATTCTTGCTTATATGATTCTTCACGGAAGTCTTAAAAACGAGGAGTATCTCAAATATGCCCGTGAATCAACGTCATTTTATAATGCATGGTTTTTAGATAACGATTCGGGCGGAGTCTATTTTAACGTGCTTGCCAACGGGATGCCGTATCTTTTAGGACAAGAACGCGAAAAAGGAAGCCACTCCATGAGCGGATACCACGCTTTTGAACTGGCCTACCTAGCGGCGGTCTATACCAACCTGCTCATCACCAAGCAGGCAATGGATTTTTACTACAAACCTTATCCCAACAACCTCAAAGATAATATTTTACGCGTATCGCCCGATATTTTGCCCAAAGACTCCATCACCATTGAGAGCGTCACGATCGACGGCAAAGCCCATAGCGATTTCGATGCCACGAATCTGACCGTGACGCTTCCGCAAACCGATAAACGCGTTAAAGTCAAAGTGCGTATTGCGCCAACTAGCGGTGTAGAGCATTTTAGCAGCTCACTTGACGTTAACGGATCACAGGCGACCATCACGCTTAAAGGCGAGTTCGATACGCGTGGTATTCCTCACTTTACCAAAGAGTTAGCAGCGGCTAAAGAGATACAAAGTCTCACTATTATAATGAATGAACTCGATTACCTCTGCCCCGAAGCCGTTCGCGCTATTTTATTTGAAAAACAGAAGATGGGAATGGATGAAAAACTCATTATCAAAGGGGCAAAACCGCAGCCCAAAGAGATGTTAAGCAGTGATGAAATCGCCGATGAAGTGAGTTTTGAATAAAAGATGCATCCCAAAATCGTTAAAATCGTCCAACATCCCTACCTCAACCTTGTGGTAGGTTTGTCGCTTGCTATTTCGGGTTATATGGAACTTATTGACGAGGAGCGCACCATTACCGTGGCTCATGGCGTGGTATTGCTTGGAGTGTTTCATATTTTCAAATTTATTTTAGAGCTGATGGAGAGCAGTGATCTTCTGTCTGAAGGAGCAAAAGAGAAGAACTTTTTGCCTCGTATATCGCGTAAATTGTCCGAAAACTTTTACTTTCACATGACTATTGCAATTGCACTTATTCTTGTTGGTTTGGTGGAAGCTACCGAACAGATCGAAATCGAATTGACACAGACACAAAGCAACCAAATTTGGCATTTTGGCCTGATTGGTGCCGGTATGATGTATGCTACCAAGGCATTTGCAAACTTTGCCGATGCTCTCGCCTTTGCTTCCGAAGCCGCCGAAGAGCGTCAGCAACACGGGCTTATAAGATTAACTCAATCGTTGCATTTTCCAAAAATCGAGCTCTTTCTCGCTATTTTTGTCATCATCTTTTCAATAGGAGAAGAGTTTATCAATGAGACCTCCATCACCAATATTGGAGCGCGTCACGGAATGCTTGTGTTTGCCGTTGTGAGCATTACGAAAATTTTTGCCTCATTCGCCGTTACGATTGATGTTGTCAACAATACGGAACGGCAGCGTCATTAAAGCCAAAAGAATCGCAATACTAAGCGTAGCTTCCGAAAAAAACCGCTTTTCCTTCTACAGCACCAAAGCAAGTGTCATAATTCTTCCTCTGTTATTGGATAATAGTATTGAACATAACCACTATATTCAGCCCTTCGTATAGCTCCACACGGCAATACCTGTAGATCCATGAAGATAGCAGCATATTTACCGCTTTGAAAACCGTCATGATACATTTTGATATGTTTTGCTGCCTCTAAAGAGGGGCGATAGCGTACCTGAATATCGAGAGCTAACGGATTTCTGTCAATCCTGTAATTCAAAAGTCGTATCGGTACGCCATCGTCCCAGTGTCTCTTTACGCAAGAGGGCGTTTGGTTTGAACATGTTTTTAGTTCGGTGTAAATGCGTTCGATATCTTCTTTTTCATCGCCTAATTTATGTGCAAAATGGCGTAATGCCGTATCGATCATCGCATCTTGGTTCATAAAGCCCAGGGTTTCAAAACAGAAGCCTTTTAAAAAGAGAAGCAATAGCACCAAAAACATAATAATAAAAGCAATGGGAAAAAAATTGATTTTTACCTGATTGCTAAGTCTAAAAGG
>JBNKLA010000080.1:0-2051 GCA_050292115.1 Sulfurimonadaceae bacterium
TGTCCGAAAACAATAATTGGAAATAACAACAACAAATAATAATGCTTTAATTGGCATTGATATCTTCTTTTAAAAAGCATATTTAAAAACCTTTTGGGTAATTGTTTAGCGATTGTAACCTAACTCGGACGATACGTTGACATAAAAAAGACACCTTTTGAGGCGTTTCAAGCAGTAAATTTAAAGTGACGAAACAAAAAACCACTGCAAAGAAAACGACACTCAAAAGGTGATAAAATGAAGATAGGTTCCGACCAAAGTGAAAGCAAGATCAATGATGTTGCCATTACCAACGACACCTTGTCAAATCGGGGCGGATTGAGCTTCATGCTGCGCTATCTCGATAACATCGGTATTTCATCAATGATTGAGGGACGATTCGGACATCTGCGTAAAAGCAGTAAGGGTGAATCTATTGGAGAATGTGCCCGCCAGTTCATGGCATTCTGCATGGATGGAACAAAACATTCAATGGTCCGATTCGATGAGTTGAAAAAAGATCCCGGTTACGCGGCGGTTCTTGAACGTGATACGAAATCACTCATCAGCACTTCGTCGGCAAAACGATTTTTCAGGAAATTCACAGGTACCACCTATTTGTCGTACCGTTCAATACTCAATGATCTCTTCATCTGGCGCCTCAAGCAGGAGAAACCTTCCAAGATTATACTGCATCTGGACACAATGGTACTTGATAATAATGATGCGAAGCATCGTGAAGGGTGCAACGTCACCTATAAGAAGGTACTTGGCTTCCAGCCACTGCAGATCAACTGGGGACCGTATATCATCGATTTGCACTTTCGCAGTGGTGAGAAGCATTCAAATCACGGCAATGATGCAAAAGAGGCGGTTGCTCGGGTTGTGAAGATGATCCGGAGCGAATATGATGAAACTGTTCCAATTGTTGTCTGTGCCGACAGCGGTTTTCTCTCCGATGAGAATCTGCTTTTTTTTGAAAATGAACTCAAGATCAAATACGTCGTTATCGGGAAACTCTATTCTTCAGTGTATAAAGCAATGGAAACCGCCGAAGTTTCCGAATCGGCACGGGTGGAAGCGAAACGTGCATCATGGGTATGCTACGATTTTAAAAGCAAACTGGATCGCTGGGAGGCATCTCGTCGAACCATTCTGACGACACTGGTCTCCGAGGATGAGCAGTATGTACTTGAAGGAATCCGTGACACGGTTATGTATACCAATCTCGGAAACAATGACCGGATGGATTGCGAACTATACATGCGTGGTCTTGAAAACATGATAACAACAGAGACCATTGTAAAACTTGCCCATCACAACGGTGAAGAAGAACTTAACCACCGTTCCATTAAAGAGTTTGTGGGAAGTGAGCAGTTACCGTTTACCAATTTTGGAATGAACGGGGCATATTATTCGCTTATGGTGATCAGCCATTTTCTTATGGAGTCGTTTCGTAGTGATGTGGCGAGTAAAATCATTCCCGTTCGTTGTTATGCAACACGGCTGCGACGGGAGATAATCGATATTGCGGTAAAGATCGTTCGCACCGGGCACCGGATCATCCTTAAGGTTACTCGTGCACTGTGGGAGGCTCTCGACGTGAAAACAATATGGGAGAGGTGCAACAACCCTGCGGTGCTTTGCTGAAGAGGGAAAATTAGGATATGCTCAACAGGTGCAGTGTGTTTAATAATATCCCTTTGTCAATTTTTGGTTTATTTGACCTTAAGATTACCGGTGCAAAATTATGATCGGGAACGCAACCGTTCAGTTTCCGGTTCGCAAAAACTGCCATTTTCAAACGAACAGATGGGTAAGTGGGAAATTTTGAGTTCTAAACAATTTTTTGAAAACAATCGTCCGATTTAGGTATTACCTGTTTTGGAATGGATAGAGAAACGTTAGAATAACCTTTTTTTCTTCTATTCACAAAAAAAGGTACGTTAGATGAACTTTTCGGGCTTTGTGAGGATGTTATTCTAAGAAGAAGTTGGATCGTCTTGTAAACTTGACGATACTTACAGAGTGACCTGAGACATGGATGTTTCAGCAAGTCTTTATCTGGAAAG
>JBNKLA010000081.1:0-42577 GCA_050292115.1 Sulfurimonadaceae bacterium
ATTTCCAAAGAACTCGATACGGTATCGGCTCCACTCATAATATTGCTCAAACACACTCCTCATCTGCTCCAAATGTTCCAAGGTTACTCACTTTTTCAACCCTGTAAGCCATTTGTGTTCCTTTGGTGTCGTGGAGTGAGGTCACACACTAAAAATTTGTTATAATATTATCAAACATTAAAAAGGAAGTTTTTTTATGAACTCCAAAGAAGCAAAAGCAGAACAGATTATTAACGATCACATGGGTTATGCGATGATTGCAGGAGCGATTCCCGTACCATTGGTTGACGTGATAGCGGTTACGGCCATTCAGATGGATATGCTAAAGCAATTAGCTGAGCTTTATGAAGTCGATTTTAATCAAGAACGGGGAAAATCTCTGATTGCTTCGCTTGTGGGTTCGGCTATTGGAACGTCTATCGGAAGAATGGGCGCGAGCGCCCTCAAGGCAATACCCGGAATCGGAACCCTGCTTGGTATCGGCTCTCAGGTCATATTGTCCGGTGCCACAACCTTTGCCGTTGGCAAGGTATTTCAGACGCATTTTCAAAACCGAGGCAACCTCTTTGATTTTAATTTTGAAGCGATGCAAAATGCATTTGAAGAGTTCTTAAATATCGGCAAAAATGTGGCCAAAGAGAAAGAGGAACATCAATCGAAAGAGGATATTTTAAATACCATCGCAAAACTAAAAGAGCTTGTCGATTCGGGTGTGATTACGCAAGAGGAGTTCCAAAAAACCAAAGAAGAGCTACTTTCAAAAATTGCTTAATGTTTAGTGCTCCCCTTTAGCTATCAGCCTGTTTTAAAGGTTGATAGCTGATTGTTAAGCTCATCTGTTAAAGTAAACAGGCGCTCTGACATAGAAGTAATCTCTTCTATGTTTTTAGCGTTTTGCGATGACATACTGTTGATTGTTTCGATAGCGCTTAGGATTTTTTCCGTACTTTGTGCGACTTCCAAAGAGATATCTGTCGCTTCTTCGGAAATTCCCGTGGCACTATGCAATTTATCGTTAGATTCATTTAGTTTGTATTCGACATCGTTAGAGATATCGACTAGCCCATTGATCGTTTTTGCATTGATATTCATCTGATTCGATGCGTCCATAACGTTTTGTACAATAACATTGACCGTGGCATTGATTTCACTCAAACTTTTTTGCGTACGTTCTGCGAGTTTTCGTACTTCATCGGCCACAACGGCAAAGCCTCTGCCGTGTTCTCCAGCTCGTGCGGCTTCAATGGCGGCGTTTAAAGCCAATAAGTTGGTTTGATCGGCAATGTCGGAAATAACATTCAAAACCTCTTTAACTTGGTCTGCATCCTGACTTAAAAGGGTAAGTTTTTCAGCCATGTCGTTTTCTGTTTCCACGGATTGGTTGATAATGTGTGCCAACTCCTGCACTTTATGAGCGACCTCTTTTAAATTTCCGTCCACTTCTATAATAGCATCTTTGGCATTTTGCGTTTTATCAACAGAGACTCCCAGTTTTGTTTTGATAACCTGACTGATATCGGTTGCCTTTTGCACCTCTGTTACGCTCTCTTCGACACGTTTGCCTATGCTAAGAGAGGTAGAGGAAAGATCTTGGGCAACAATCGCATTTTGTTTAGAGTTCTCTTTGGCTTCTTTGAGTGTGCTCTCTACTTTTTCTATAAACAGATTTGTATAGCGTCCTACTTCCGTGAGTTCGTCATTGCCTTTAATCTCTAATCTTTTGGTTAAATCGCCCTCACCCGATGAGAGCTCTTTTGTCGTATTGGTTAATCGGCTGATGGGTTTGATGATTGTTGCAGAGATAATGAAAATAATGATCCCTAAAACAAAAGCGATAATTACCGCACTCATTATCATAATGCCATTTCGCATTTGTAATGCCTGCTCCAGCGCTTCTCCTGCATTAATTTCAGCGATAATTCCCCATCGTTTACCAAAAATATTAACAGGAGCATAAGCACTTAAAACGTCTGTGTCGTTATAGTTATGCGTAGCCCAGCTACCGCTTTTGCCATTAATGGCGGCTTGGGTCGAATCGGTTTTAATTTTAAAAAAGCCAATGGTTGAGCCTGTTTTTTTCACAGTAGCATCATTGATTTTATCAACAAATCGGCTATTATTTCGCATGTTGTAATCGCTACCGACGAGATACGTCTCTCCACTTTTTCCAAGACCTGCTTTTTCATATTTACCCTTAAAATTCATAATATCGTTAATGATATCAATCGGCATTTGAAAAATAAAGGTTCCTTTAAACACTCCATCAACAAAAATCGGTGTTGCAATAAAAGACGCTGCTAGATTGTAGCTAGGCTCATAAGGCACAAAATCATCAAATGCGACTTCGCCTTCTCGCAAAGAAGCCGCTTTTTGAAATGCTCTGCCCAGACCGGTATTTTTATAGACCCCATCATACAAGTTTGTAGAATAATCTTTCTCTTTAAAACAGGTATATACAAGATTGCCTCTGGCATCGGTAATAAATATGTCGTATAAAGAGAATTTATGCAAGATGGTATTGAATGTTTGATGATATGCTTGATGATCCTTCATATACGCAGAATCGAATCCCGCAATATAATCATTGCTGTTTTTTTCACCGACTTTTGCTGAATTTTTGAGTATAAAAATATACTGGGCGATTAAGGCATTACTATCTTTTGGAAGATACTCTTGTGTTGGCAAACGTTTGGTGACGCCGGGAAGATCATACATGACCTTGTTTAAATATTTGGTGTCATAATGAGCTATAAGCGCTTCTTTAATCATGGTGTGATCAAGCTGTAGTTCATGATTTAGCATGTGAAAATCGCGTGTAAAATCGACAACAGCCTCTTTTACCAGTTTGGAATTGCCAACCGAAATCAATAAGTGCGATAGCGTTTCAAAATAGCTTTCAATATGTCCCTTTTTGGATTCCATTGTTGAAGTTAACTGTGCTAGTCTTGCATCTCTTAAAGCATTTCGTGCCATGCGGTAGGATTGAATGGCAAGTGCTAACCCTAAAATTACCAAGCCTGCTGTTGTCAAAACAATAAGTTTTTTTCGTATAGTCATGATTACACCCTCCGTTGTATGAGTAGATGCTATGTTGCTTGTATGAATTATAAGCATGTGATTGACTAAATAGTATACAGACGCATTGGTCACATATCGGTCACATCTTCAAGATTATTGTGATAAATTGTAAAATTGATACGATTTTCGATTGGTGGTGTCCTGAAAGCAAAAATGCGCCACAATACCCACAAAGTTTCAGAAGGAAAAAGATGAAAAGCGTTTTTCTATCTATATATTTAATTGGGCTCTGTACGCTTCATGCGATGAGCTATGAAGAGGCGTGTTCCAATGAAGTAAAGCAAGAGGTTTTAAACCATTCAAACATTGAAAACTATTGTCTCGGGGCCGCAGATGAAAATATGGAAAAAGAAGATTATGATAGCGCTTCTTGGTACTATCTGCTCAGCGGCAGGTACGAAAAAAATATTGATGACGTTTTAAAGCATATTTCCATGAAAAACGAAATTTCCGCTTTTGGAAATATTGCCCATTCGTATGTGCTTTTGGGCAATTTTGAAAAAGCGCAAAAAATGTATGGGCAATATTTAAATGCGTATGAACGCGTCAATGAAGCGACCCAAGAAGATTACGCACTGATGCAGCGGCTCTATCCTAATAAAAAGGAAAATATGGCCAAAGGGCTTGCCGCGTTTAATGCCCTATATAAACCCCTGCTTGCCAGCGACGAGTACTATGCACGTTTTGAAAAGTACGACGATGAACACAACTCACCCGAGGCGTTAAAAGCACTTTTGAAAGTCAATGAGATTTATCTAAAGGCACTTAAACCCGATCATCCCGGTATTTTGTATAACTACAACAAAATTGCTCAGCTCTATTTGAATCTGTCAGATTTTCCTTCAACATTGCACTATTTAAAACTTGCACAAAATGCTCATGAATCAAAGTACGGCAAAGATCATATAAAATCGAGAAGTGTGTATATGAATTTTGGAGCCTATTATTTTCGTTTAGGTGCGTACGATAAGGCTTTGGAGTATCTGAATAAAACACTTGCTATTGAAGAGAAGCATTTAGATGAAACGGATTACGCGCTATCGACTACCTGTGCAACACTGGCGGCGGTCTATGATAAGTTGGGCGATTATGAACAGGCGATTGCTTTAAATTTAAAAGCGTTAAACATACGTCTGCTTTATGATAAAGAGAGCTATGACGTGGCTACAAGTTATAATAATTTAGGGGTGATTTACTCTAAGATGCAGATGCCTAAAGAGGCTATCGATTATCTCAACAAATCGGTAGTCATTTTTGAAAAAGTTCTTGGATTATATCATGTGACTAACGCGCTTAATTATGCCAACTTAGGCAGTATCGCACGTCAGATAGGACGTTACGATGACGCATTGGGCTACTATAATCATGCCATTTTGATTAACGAAAAAAACTATGGAGCCAACCATATTCAAACGGCTGGATCTTACAACGGCATAGCATTGGTGTATCACACCATGGGAAAACTTAAAGAAGCGCTTGATTACAACTTTAAAGCACTAAAAGTTCGTGAAGAGGTTTTAACGCCCCAGCACGATGATACGATTGTAAGCTATAACAATCTGGCTTTGGTGTATGCCGATTTGCATGAGTATAAGCAATTCCTGAAATACACGCAAAAAGCTTATGATAATTACCTGAAAAATATTGATATCAATTTTGTAATTTTGGATTCTGCGCAAAAACATGCCTATTTGAAAGCAAATGAGCACTATGTCAGCCGATTGTTTGAAGCACAAGCTAAAATGAGCGCTTTGGCTAAAACTTTAAATGACAAAGAGCAGGTTGCTAAACGTATCTTTACAGATTGGATAAACTATAAAGGAGCGGTTTTTGATAGAGAAAATGCCATCATCACGCTCTATTCCTCAACAAAAGATGCGAAGTTAAAAAAGCAGATAGAGTCTTTGAATCAGGCTAAACGTGAACTTGCCAATCTTTATCAGAGTATTGCGGTAGCGAGTGAGTATCAAAAACATCAAGCAAAAATCGAAGAGGTCAAAAATACTATATCAAGTATAGAAAAAAAACTAGCTAAAAAAGTAGATAGCTTTTCACAAGGCAAAGCTCTAGAGAAATTAACACCGCAAGATATCGCCAAAAGCTTACATGTAAGCGAACTCTATATCGATTTTGCAAAAGTGGGTGAGCATTTGTACCTTTTTACATTGGACAATGAAGCACATGTTACCTTTAAGCAGTTTAATGAAAAAGAGAGCCAAAAAATAAGATCATATGTGCAGCGGTTTCGCGAAAACATAGAAGATGAAAATACCGAGAGCATCGATAGTCTTAAAGCACTTTATACGCTTGTGTTTGATGATACATTGGCGAAGCAGATAGAGGAAAAAACCGACTTGATTATCTCTGCCGATGCAAGTTTGCGCCTGTTACCTTTTGAAGCGTTGCGTCAAAAAGATGGACATTATCTTATTGAATCCAAGACACTGCGTTATGTGCCCTCAGCCAAAGAGTTTGTACGCCTGCACCGTTTTAATGCGAAAACACATAATGAAAAAACCGTCTTTTTCTCCAACCCTAACTTTGATGCTCATATGGCTCCGGCATCAAAGAATCGTGAGCGCATTGTTGATGCCTATTTTAATCCCGAATTGCAGATACAACGCGCCCTTTTTAACATGTATTTTTCACCGCTTGAGGGTACCAAATACGAAGCCGAGTCCATCACGAAATTACTGAATAACAAAAGTGTTAAAAACTATACGCAAAAAGATGCCAGCGAAAAGAATCTCTTAGATCTTAAAAATTTAAAAATTCTACACATTGCAAGTCATGGTTTCTTCTTAAATGATGAGGAGATCGCCAATCCCATGTTGCGTTCGGGTATTGCCCTTAGCGGTGCCAATACTTCCGCAAAAAACGGAAAAGGAGAGGGGATATTAACCTCGCTTAAAATTGCGGGGATGGATTTAAAAGGGTGTGATCTGGTAGTACTCTCCGCATGTGAAACCGGCGTGCTGGATATGGACGCATCTCAAAGTGTCAGCGGATTGAACAAAGCGTTTATGCAAGCAGGCAGTAAAAATATGCTTTTGAGTCTATGGTCTGTCGCCGACAAAGAGACCGCGGATTTGATGATAGGTTTTTATACGCAGCTCAAAAGCGGAAGCTCTTATGCCAATGCACTTAGGGCAAGCAAATTAGAGATGATTAAAGCGGGGATGCATCCTTATTATTGGTCGGCATTTATTTTGAGTGGGCTGTAAACGCTGTGTTTTGACAATATCCGGTAATTTCACTACACTCTTTAGTAAAGTTAATCGGAGAAGTTATGAACCCATCAATCCAACCGTTAGTCGATAACATTTCAAAAGTTATCATTGGAAAAAATGAAACGCTTATCATGGCCTGTGCGGCACTTCTGGCACGCGGTCATCTGTTGGTGGAGGATGCACCGGGACTCGGTAAGACAGTATTGGCTAGAGCTTTGGCACAATCTATAAAAGGACGTTTCGGCCGAGTTCAGTGTACGCCTGATCTGCTACCATCGGATATTACCGGAGTCTCGATTTACAATGAACAAACACATCAGTTTGAATTTCGTCCGGGGCCGGTATTTGCCAATATCGTACTGGTTGATGAAATTAATCGTACCACGCCGCGCACGCAGTCGAGTCTGCTCGAAGCCATGGAAGAGCGGCAAGTAAGTGCGGATGGAAAAACCTATAAAATGGGGGATCCGTTTATGGTGATGGCCACGCAAAACCCCATAGAGTTTCACGGCACCTATCCGCTTCCCGAAGCACAGCTTGACCGTTTTTTGATGAAACTCTCTATCGGTTATCCCGATCTCAATCAGGAGGTCTCCATTATGCAGATGCAGCAGACGCGCCATCCTATAGAGACATTGGGCGCTGTGATGGAAGCCAAAGAGATTGTGCAGATGCAACAGCAGGTCAGTGAGATATTTCTCTCAGAAAAAGTGCTGCATTACATTGCCGCGCTGGTGCACGCGACACGCGATCATGCCGATGTGATGCTTGGAGCAAGTCCACGCGGGTCGCTCTCATTGATGCGTGTTTCTCAGGCTTTGGCATTTATTGAGGGGGAGACTCAGGTAACGCCGCACATGATTAAACGCGTGGCCATCGCCGTATTGGCACACCGGATACTTCCAAAACCGCAAATACGCGCAGAGAAAAGCTCTGGGAAGATTATCGAGGAGATCATTTCTAGCGTTGCGGTACCAATGTAATGGCTCAAGAGGATTTTCACGTCAAAATCGAAGGTATGGCATGGGTGGATCGTCTGTTGGGGCGCTTCAACCTTTCACTCTTGTTACTGATTATGATGAGTATTCTATTTTTTATTGCATGGAATCGCGGCGTTGCGCTTTTATATGGGGCACTGTGGGTGCTGGTGTGCATTTACGCGGTAGCATGGGCTTATCCGAAGTTGGGGCTTGGTGGTGTTCGCGTGGTGCGTCATATACCGGAAAAAGCGCATGAAGGAGAACGAATAGCGATTGTTTACGAACTAAACAACAGGGCATTTTTCAGTCGCTATTTGGTGGAACTTCTTGATCCGGTGACACTCTTTGGAGAGACGATTTTTGCGCTCATTCCAAAGCTTTCCAACAAAAAAACGTTTCGCTACGAGGCCGAATGTACGCTACGCGGGGTGTATCGCTTTGAAGGAGTGACACTTCAAAGCGGCTTTCCTTTGGGTATTGCTCTTGCGCAGACGTCGGTAGCGCTATCGCCGCAAATGCTCGTGGTCTACCCCAAACCCGAACCGGTTGGACGTCTTTATGGCGGCGGAGACCGCTCTTCGCGCCTGCATGAAGATTTTTACACGGAGCGCGCGGGCGGACATGAAGAGTATATCGCTCTGCGGGAGTATCGCGCGGGGGATTCGCCCCGTACGATTCACTGGCCGACTTCGGCGAAAAAAAGAGTGTTAGTCGTGCGTGAGTATCATGAAAATGTAGCACCCAGACTCACGATTGCACTGAACCTGAATCGTCACTTCGATGCGGGGTCGGGGAAAGATTCGTTGCTGGAGTATTCGGTAAAGATTGCGGCGTCGTTGGGTGTGGCTGCACTGCGAAGCGGTTGGCGCGTAGATCTTATTGCCATGGCTGGGGAGTTGCTGCACCTGCGTGAGCTTTCGGGAGAGAAAGAGCGGATGGCGCTGCTTGAGGTATTGGCACAGGTTCGGTGCGATGCAGATGTAGCGTATGGCGATGTGCTGGAGTATTGCGTGGCATCCGGCATTCGGGGTGGCACGATGGTACTTTTTGACCGTCTTGACGCACCTTGTGCTATCACGCCGCTGGATCGGCGCGACTTTTTTATCCAGCGTTACAGTTTTGATGCTTGGAGTTTTGACCCGGACGGTTCAAAAGCAGCTTCACATCAAAGCAGTGAGTTACCCAGTGAACGTCGCTATATTGTACGAAAAGGGATCTCATGGCGGGAACTGTTGGCATGAACGTATACCCATTACGTCTTTATGGGGCACTTTTTATCACACAGATTTTGGCAGTTTTTGCGCTACGCATGGTGCAATCAGGTCTACTTGAAGCAGTATTGGAGCTGCCGTTTTTTGCGGCAATTCTTGGAACAACACTTTATCTTGGGAGCCGTTATGCCTTTAGCGACCTTCAAAAAGCGCTTGACATTCAGAAAATTCCGCTCTCAATCGGGTTAGCACTTTTTATCCCAAGTATGATGCTTGGCACGCTCTTTTCGGCACTGCTATTGTTGGGATTTTTCATGCTGGCGGGCTTTAACGTGACGCTAAATACCGGCAAACAGATGGCGTATGTGCTAATAGCGACATTTGTCGCGTTTCTCTACGCTACAAGTGAAAGCCACAGCAGCCTCTTTTTAGCGGTGGCGATAGCATTTATATTTGCTTTTGTCGGAGTATTGGTTCAGGATTATTTCGTATCAAGAACACGCAAGGATCAGCGAGCTTTTGAAAGCTATGGGGGACTTGGCATCGGTATCAGCATGGTGGTGCTACTGTTTGCAACGTTGCTGTATCTGTTTGTGCCGCGTCTTGAAGCGATCAATCTTGGGTTTCTTTATGCAGGAGGTGGCACATATTATAAAGACAAGGCCTTGGAGCGTCAGGCCGAACGTCAACAAGGTAAAGATGTAGAGCCAACGCACTATCCTGATGCTAAACCAAATAGTGACGCACACGCACTTGAACCCTCCGGTGGCGGCATCAGCAATGCGCTGATGTTTTATGTACGCAGTGCTGATCCGGTTTATTTACGCGGTAGCGTGTATGACCGTTTTGATGGGACGCAATGGGTGCAGACGCTTGCAAGTATGCAGAGCATGAAGTTAAAAGAGGGAAAATTAACGCTTGGAGATATGACCCAAAATAATGCCGATGCGCGCGTTACCGTTATGCATACCGAGTATGCCCCTAAAGACAAAATTATCTATATCCCACCGTCTCCGTATGAGATTGAATTTCCCGGAAGCGTGATCTCACGTGATGCGTATGCAACCTATTATGCACCTAAAGTGATTGAAGCAAAGAGTTTTTATTCTGCGCAACGTTCTAAAAATGGCCTTGATTCGCGCGCGGTTTTAGCGCAGGCCGATCTTTATCAAGAGGCGGCGTATCTACAGATACCCAAAGGAGTTACGCCGCGGCTCTATCCACTTGTAGATGAAATTGTCGCAAATGCGAAAACGCCTTATGAGAAGGCCGTGGCACTCGAATCTTATCTTCGTACGAATTACCGCTATACGATGGAGACCGTTTTTCACTCTTATGAGGGTGACATTTTGGAGACCTTTTTGTTTGACAAACGTTACGGCCATTGTGAATATTTTGCGACTTCTATGACGATGATGCTTCGCGCCGCGGGCATTCCTGGGCGTTTTGTGAGTGGTTTTTCGGCCTCAACCTATAATCCTCTGACCGGTTATTATGAAGTGCGCGGACTCAATGCCCATGCATGGAGCGAGGCGTGGATTGCACCTTATGGTTGGGTGATGTTTGAAGCAACGCCGGGATATGAGGTGAATCCGCAGCATGAAGAGGCGAGTCCGGCAAAGATGATCGAAGGGTATCTTCAGACACTTGAGAATATGGAGCTTTCCAATAGTGATCTGTTCGCAAAAATTCGTGAGGGCATTGCTACGGTACGAAAAGCGTTCGAAGCGAGTAAGGAGTTTAGTGCTTCTAATCGTTTGGCATTACTCGGCGCGATTGCCGCAATGGTAGCTATCTCATTCCTTTGGTATGCCTTTTCTCCGTTTTTATGGTCACTTTTTGCAAACATGGCATTGCGTCATGCGGCAACGCGTTATCAAGGCGCTCAACGTCATAGTCGTATGTTTGATATTGCACAGCATCATTTAAGCCACTACGCATTGGAGCGCAAAGTGTCAATGACGTTTGAGGAGTATGCCGCATGGCTGGCATCACAAAATATTGAAACAAAAGCTGAACTTTCGCAATTGGTAGTGCAGATGAACCGTGTCAGCTATGGTGAGAACGCATCAATCGATAATGCTGCTCAATTTGAGATGATGATGCAGCGTTTTGTAAATTTTAAACGTTCGCGCCGCCATCCGCTAATGCGTTATTTTTCCAAATTACTTTCAAAACAGCAAAAATTTGAGACAATACCGACATGAATTTTTATGCCTCGCTTGAAACGCTCTTGCAAACCGCCGATCCTATTGAGAAAATCAGTGCTTTTGAAACGTTTTACGAGGCTTATCGCAATAATGAATGTATTAAAGACGCGTTGCATCCGATACATAACTTTCAAAACCCTTCGTATGCCCCGTTTTGCACTATTGTCGATCCGCATCAGGTTCCAAGGCGTAAAAATCTTGGCAGTGTTGAGGGAAAAGTGGCGATGTTGCATGCCATTGCCCATATTGAGTACAGCGCGATCGATCTGGCGCTTGATGCGGCGTACCGTTTTCGCGATTTGCCCGATGCCTTTTACGATGACTGGCTGGAAGTGGCCAAAGATGAGGCACGCCATTTTCGCATGATTGAAACGCTACTCTTGGAATTGGGAAGTTATTATGGCGCATTGAGTGTGCACGATGCGCTTTTTGAAGCCTCACAACGCACCGCACACTCCTTGTTGCATCGCATGGCCGTGATACCGCGCTATCTTGAAGCGGGCGGGCTTGATGCCAATCCACAGATTTTAAATCGGCTTGAAGCTCTGAAAGGTGATGCTATGATTGCACGCATCATCGCTGCGTTAGAGGTGATTTTAAAAGAGGAGATCACACATGTGCGTAAAGGGGATGTATGGTTTGGGTATGCCTGCGATATTGAAGGGCGGGATCATTCAATCTATTTTGATATTATAAAGCACTATTATCCCGATACGCTTGATCGTCATCGTAGCCTGAATACCGAAGCAAGGCTTGAGGCCGGCTTTACATGTAAAGAGCTTAAACAACTTGCGCCCAATGTTGAGTGTTAGGTGTTTTGTTACCTACCGTTTATCAAACGATACCCGCCATTTCTCGCACCCAAGTAAGATGTTGAGTGAAAATAAAAAACAGGAGAATATCATGAAACCAATGATTCCACTTACACTCACAGCGTTGCTTCTTACGGGAGGCTCACTTATGGCATGTAATAAATCTGCATGCGACACTGAACAACCTAAAACACACAAGCAGTGCGGTGGAATGAACGCTGAAGGTGGCAAAGGCCATATGCATGGCGGTCAACGACACGAGCATCCAATTGCAAAAGCATTGGAGCAACTTGATTTGAGTGACGAGCAGATGGATAAACTCGAAGCACTTCAAAAAACCTTTCAAGAGCAACGAACGGCACAACGCTCAAGCAGACGCAAAGGCATGAGCAATATGATTGACGCGATTGGCGAAAAAGGGTTTGATGCCAAAGCGTTTGAAGCGGCGGAGCTTGAGCAGAGTAAAACACGCGCGGCAATGAAAGCGTCGCATATAGGGCAGGTAGTTGAAATTTTAACGCCTGAGCAACGTGTGGAACTGAAAAAAGTGCTCAAAAGTATGCCGCAACAAAAGCGCCATCTGAAACTGGACGTATAATCAGGAGTATAAATGATTCGGGTAATGATGATCGAAGACGACGGTGAAATGGCGGAATTGATCGGAGAGTTTCTCTCTCGTCATGCCATAGATCTGGTCAATTATGAGACACCGGAACTTGGGCTAAGTGCTCTAAAATTCGAGTCGTTCGATCTTTTGATTCTGGATCTCTCCTTGCCGGGAATGGATGGGCTGGAAGTGTGCCGCGAGGTGCGCCGGTTTAGCGACATTCCCATTATTATCTCTTCGGCTCGTGCGGACATTACCGACAAAACGGCCTGTTTTAGCATGGGAGCCGATGATTACCTTCCCAAACCTTACGACACTACCGAATTGCTGTTACGGATTCATTCCATTTTACGCCGATACAAATATACACCTCAACAATCAGACGAACCTTCGCGCATTTTTGAATTAAACCGTGACAAGCACGAAGTACGCAAAAACGGCGTTTTGCTGGATTTGACCAATGCGGAGTTTGGCATTTTGGCGCACTTTATCAGTCGTTCGGGGTATGCGATCAGCCGTGAAGAGATTTTGACGCATGTAGATGAGATTCATTACGAGAGTTCGCTTAAAAGTATTGACGTCATTATTGGCCGAATCCGCCAAAAAATTGAAGAGGACCCTAAAAAACCGCGGCACTTAATTGCTTTACGCGGTATCGGGTATAAACTCATCAATGAATAGACACTCACTACGCTTACATGTAACGCTTTTTTTTCTGCTGCTCATGGTGATTATAAACGTGCTGTTTGTGGCGCAGTACCATTTAGTGCATGGAGAACTGCGCAAACACGGTATACAGAGTCTTCAGCGCGCCAAGATGTATCTGCATGATGCCCGAGTCGAAGGGCTTAAACCGCAAGAAGCGGCTAAAGAACTGGATGAATATCTAAAAGTGCAGATGCTTGGCGATTTTAATCGTTCGTTTGAACAACAACCGGTATTTGAAATGCCGCACAGTAAAATATATGAGGACAAAGAGGGGCTGTATGCGGTAGAAAAACGGATGTTTCACAAACACCACAGGGTGCTTTTTTACCCCATTAAGCGTGCCATTTTGCTCAAAGTCATTTTAATAGCAATCGCAGTCAATATCATGGTGGCGCTCTTTTATCTCTATTTATTGCGCCGCTTGCATCCGCTTATTAATCTAAAAACCGAGATTTCGCAATTTGCAAAAGGCAAACTCGATATTCATACCGATATATCCGGACGTGATGAAATTGCCGATGTGGCCAATGAGTTTGACCGCGCTATTACAACGATTCGGGAGTTTCAAGAGTCGCGCACGCTCTTTTTGCGTAATATTATGCACGAGTTGGCTACTCCGGTGGCTAAGGGCAAAGTGGCGGCAGCACTGCTAGAAGATCCCAAACAACAAGAGCGTTTTGAACGCTTTTTTCAGCGTCTGGAGTATCTACTGGGTGAATTTGCCAAGGTTGAGCGTGTGACGTCAAACGATGCCAGATTGACAGTGCGTGAGTTTCGCAGTGTTGATTATGTCGATAATGCCATTGATCTGCTGATGATTGAGCGTGATGCGGTCGATATTGATCAACAGGGCGAAAACTATCTTACGGGCGATTTTGAGCTTCTGTCTATCGCTATCAAAAATTTGATCGATAATGCCATAAAATATGGCAAAGGGCGCCCTCAAATCAAAATCGATTCAAGTGGAATTTGTGTCATATCCCAAGGCGAAGCACTTGCTTTTGAAAATTTTGATCAGGCGTTTAACCGTCCTTATGAATCAAGCGTTAAAGGGCTGGGTTTGGGACTTTATATTACCAATAAAATCGCACAGCTTCATGGATTGTCACTGCACTATACGCACACAAATGGCCTAAATAGTTTTGGCATCAATTAATGGACAAAATTAGATATACTATGATAATTTAAAAAAAGTCAAAGGTATCTCTTTATGTCCAAGTATGAACGGGTCAGTGAATATCTTGTGGCCTTTTTGCATGATGAAGTCCGTAAGACATCGCTTCAAAACGTTGTTGTAGGACTTAGCGGCGGTATCGATTCGGCAGTGGTAGCGGTTTTGGCGCATTATGCTTTTGGTGATGCCTTGCTGTGCGTTAAGATGCCCTCGCACTATTCGTCGCAAAGTTCGCTTGATGATGCTGATGAACTGGTTGAAAAGTTTGGTATGCGTTCGGTTACCAAAAGTATTAAACCGCTTTTAAAAGCGTATGAACATGATGCGATGAGTGCACTGCGCAAAGGCAATTTTTCGGCGCGTATGCGCATGGCAACACTATTTGATGTTTCGGCCGAAGTGAATGCCCTGGTGTTAGGCACAAGCAACAAAAGCGAATTGATGCTGGGCTACGGCACCCTTTTTGGCGATCTTGCCAGTGCCATTAACCCCATCGGCGATCTGTATAAAAGCGAAGTGTTTGAGCTTGCCCGCTATCTGGGTGTGCCCGATGTCATTATCAATAAGCCGCCATCAGCCGATTTGTGGGCGGGTCAGAGCGATGAAGCGGAGCTTGGCTACAGCTACGCGCAGATTGACGGCGTGCTACGCCGCTATGTTGAAGAGCGCTATTCGCGCGAAGAGTTGATTGGCGAAGGTGCGGATGAAACGATGGTCGATATGATCATAGGCCGTATTTACCGCAATCAGTTCAAGCGGCGGATGCCCATTATTGCCAAATTGACGTCGCGTACGATCAATCACGATTTTAATTACCCTAGAGACATTACATTATAAGGAGCGATATATGCAAGTCCCATTTCACCGTGAAAACGTAGGCGATCAGGAGCGTAAAAAGATTGAGCAGGTGCTTGATGGCAAAGCCAGAGGTGTTGTTGAAGATCTTGAAGCCGCTTTTGAAAAATACACCAGTGCTAAATACGCGCTTGCCACTTCACATGGTACTTCTGCTCTTCATCTGGCCATGTTGGCACTAGATTTAAAGCGTGGCGATAAAGTACTCTGTTCGGTCAATGCTTTTCCCTCCGTACCTGAAGTGGTGCGCCATTTCGATGCCGAACCGATTTTTATCGATATTGACGAAGAGAGCTTTAATATCGACCTTGATAAACTCGAAAACTATCTAGCCGATAATAAATCCAAAAAGCTAAAAGCGGTAATTGTATCGCATATCGCCGGACAGCCGTGCAATCTTGAGCGCCTTTATAATATTGCCAAAATTTATGACGTTAAGATTGTCGAAGACGCTTCAGACGCGTGGGGCGCAACCTACAAAGGTACCAAAATCGGGGCTACAGGCGCAGATATTACCTGTTTTAACTTTGCACCCCACCTAAAATACAGCTACTCCAACGGCGGTATGATGGTAACGGATAATGAAGAAATTATGGAGCGTGCGACATTGCTACGTAATCACGCTTTGGTAGTCGATGCGGATTCGCTAGAGTATATTTATGACATCACCGATATCGGAAGCAAATATACCATTAGCCCGCTCGATGCCGCCTATATAGCCGAAAAACTCAAAAAACAAGATGGTGTAATCAAACGCCAAAAAGAGATTGCCCAGATTTACCATGAGCGCCTTAAAGGGGCCGAACATATTGTATTACCGACATTAAGTAAAGATCACTCCTGTTCGCTCTATATTATTCGGGTAGATAAAAATCGCGATTCGTTTGCCCGTGAGCTGGATGAGCGTGGAATTGAGACGGGACTGCACTACATTCCACTACACTTATTAAGCTATTACAAAGCCAAATATATGCTGAGAGTCAATGATTTTCCTGTGGCGTTGCGTACTTTTCAGCAGGTGCTCTCGATTCCTAATTTCTCGGGTATGAGCGATAAAGAGATTGCATATGTTGCCGACGCTATTATCGAAGTGAGCAAAACACGGGTGTGGTAGTTGCCTGGATTGAGCGTTTTTTTTACGCTCCGACGCGGTTTCAAAAACTACTAAGTTATCTACTCGCGCCACTAAGCTGGCTCTATTGTGGCGCGATGTTTCTGCGTTTTACGCGTACAACACTACAAGATTACGGCATTCCTATTATCAGCATCGGCAATCTTACGGTCGGCGGTAGCGGTAAAACGCCGTTGGTCACGGCACTTGTCGCACATTTTGAACACAGTGCAATCGTTTTGCGTGGGTATGGACGGCAATCCAAAGGACTCCTCGTCATATCTGATGGCCAAAATATCTTGCAAGACGTTGCACTAAGTGGCGACGAAGCAATGATCTATGCGCAAAAACTTAATGGTTGCGTTGTGATTGTCAGCGAAGATCGAGGCGAGGGTATCGAAAAAGCCAAAAGCATGGGCTGTAAAGTGATTTTTCTTGATGATGCCTACTCCAAACACCCTATTCAAAAACTTGATCTGCTCATCGACGTAGAAACCCCAAACCGCTTTTGCCTTCCCGCAGGCCCTTTTCGTGAGCGTCACTGGAGTGGCAAAACGGCCTTACATGTAAAAGAAGGCGTGGATTTTAAACGTCGTGTGACATTACAAAATCCAAGTGACAACATGATACTGATCACAGCTATTGCAAGACCCGAACGGCTCGATCCGTTTCTGCCTGAAGGAGTTGAAAAGCACTATTTTCCCGATCATCACTTCTTTACCAAAGAGGAAGTACAAGCACTGATTACGCAAAGCGGCGCGACTTCGATTATTGTCACCTATAAAGATTATGTCAAACTTGAAGCGTTTGGATTTGCGATGAGTCTGCTGGATTTAGAGCTGGAGCTTGATGAGACTTTGCTTGGATATGTTGAAGGGTATGTGAGGGAAGAGCGTTAATTGTGTTTAGTTTGTGGTTGCTCCATCGGCTATTGCACTCAGAATTGATAATCCAAAACTGATAGCTCCAAGTACACCAAGTATGATTATTGTCCCAATTGTCCAATATCTTTTCTTTTTCAAACGTATTCCTTCTGATTTTTTAGGTTCTATAAAACTTCTAGTTTTGGGTTATTCTAAGTCATCATCTCGATACCAATTCTCCTAGAGGCGATAGAAGTAGCACCGATAAACTTAAAATTCCAATGATGAGTGATACGGTAGATATTTTGCATGTCAGTTTAACAAAAGCGTTTTCCTGATGTTTGGAAATGTAGATACCCATAGCCACTAATAAGGCTGATAGCAGATAAGTTACTATTGCCATTGTGTAACTAATCGTAGTATGGCCATCTCCACTGAAATCTTTGAGATTATACCACTGCCAAAGAGCATGATAGATTTTCTCTCCAATGCCGAGCCATTGAATTACTGCACTAATTAGTATAAGGATAGCGGCAGTTTTATACATATTGTTCATACTTTTTTTGAAAGATAATAAATGCGATAGTAAGCGTAACAAGTCGTAGCTTTTTTAAAGATTTAAAACTTTTTTTTATAGTTGATGCATGTTTTAAACCTAAAGTTTGTTACTATTGATTTATAAGGAAGCTTTATGAATAGAAACAGGCAATTACGAAGGTTTTCTGTATTAACGATGGTTCTTTTGTTTGTATCCACAGCTTATGCAGAGTCATGCGATGCACTCAAACATAAGCTTAGTAGCGGTGAGGTGATCTGTATTGAAGTGCCGACACCACCTAAAGCGACTGCCGATATTCCCAAGCCGGTAGAAGTGGTTACGGTTGGAAGTTCAAGCAGTAGCGTCGGTGATTTCAAAATTGAGTATGACCGCAAATTTGAGCATAAGCGCAACAAAAAGATTGTCTTCTCTAAGCGCGTTCCTCCTAATTTTAACGACATGACGTTTAGTCAAAAAGAGCGTCAAGTCGGCGATATCAAAAATGCGCGGGTTAGCCTCTATCTTCGAGGAAAGTATCTTGAGGTTGGCGAAGTTGAAAAACGTTTGCAACAAGCCGGTTTTAAAGTGCTTGATACAATTGTTGTCGATAAAAAGAGAAAGCTCTATTCGGTTGTCTTTACATGTAACGCTTTAGAGGCTATGGCTAAAGCCCCCAATCGCGGTTTTGCCGCTTCAATGCGTGTATTGGTCGATGGTGTTAATAAGCAGATCAGTATTACAAATCCTCTGTATATTACCCGCGCTTTTATGCAAAATGATTTTAAAATGGCCATTGCCGATACGGTACTTGACGATATTAGAAAAGCGTTTAATGATGTTGAACTTGTGGATTCCAAAGACCTGCTCAAGTTTAATCTGCTACCAAAATATGTGTTTATGAACGGTATGCCCGGCTATCAAGATATGGTAGAGATATATAAAGGCGATCATCAAAAGGTTATGGCTCAAGCCAAAAAATCCAAATATGTCTTTTTTGTGCAGGAACTCTCACCCACGCAGGCCTTGATAGCAGTAAAATTAGGGCGGCGCACCATGAAGTTTGTAGGCAAGATCGGTGTTCAAAACGCAGGGTTATTGCCCTATATGGTACGGGTCGAAAACGGCGAAGTTACAATGCTTGATCCCAAATATTATATTGCGGTGATGTATCCGCTACTTAAAATGGGGACGTTTATGAAGATATCTACCGTCCCCGGTGCGATTGTCAACGATATTAAAAAGGTGTTCAAATAGCCTTTTTGATATAATTTGCTCTTTATTCTTACATGTAAAGAGATAGTATGCAGACAAAAATTATGCAGGTCAAGACGCTTCTTGACGCACTCCCTTATATTAAACGTTTTGCCAATAAAATTTTTGTCATCAAATATGGCGGTTCGGCGCAGATTAATCCTGAGCTTAAAGAGAAGGTGGCACAAGATATTTTGCTTATGTATCTTGTGGGTATCAAACCGGTTGTGGTGCATGGCGGCGGCAACAAGATTAGCGCACTTTTAGATCAGCTTAATATCGGCACGGAGTTTATCAACGGTTTGCGTGTTACCGACGAGAAGGTGATGGAGATTGTGGAGATGGTACTTTCGGGCTCTATAAACAAAGAGATCACGGCCATGTTAAACCATTTCGGTGCCAAAGCCATCGGTATTAGCGGGAAAGATGCGGGATTCATAAAAGCCAAGCCGATCGATTTTGAACAGTATGGGCTAGTGGGCAAAATCAATGCTATTGATCCTTCCGTGGTCAATAATCTTATTGCCGAAAAGTTTATTCCCGTTATTGCCCCGATTGCCGGAGATGACGATGATTCAAAAATCGGCTATAACATCAATGCCGATCTAGCCGCTAGTAAAATCGCCGCAGCACTCGGTGCCGAGAAGATCATCTTTATGACCGATACCAAAGGGGTACTTGACAAGTCGGGCGAGTGTATTTCGACGCTGCTCGAAGAGAAAATCGAAGTGCTCAAAAACGACGGTACCATCAGCGGCGGTATGATTCCAAAGGTCGATGCGTGTTTAGAAGCGATTGATCATGGGGTGGAAAAAGCGCATATTATCGACGGACGCATTGAGCACTCGCTTCTGCTTGAAGTCTTTACCAGCGAGGGAATCGGTACGGTTATCAAAAAATAGTGGTAACATTTTCTTTACATGTAAAATATGGTATGATGGTTGATAATCAAAGGAGAAACGATGCAAGTTACCAGTAACAATCCGTACGCCGCATATCAAAACATTACTCCTACCCGACCCGAAACCCTTCCGGCACAGACCTTGCCTGAAGAGTCTCAAAATAACCAACCCAATGGTACAAATCCGTCTGAAGATACGCAATTGCTCAGCGATGAGAAGCGTCAGGCTTTGGTAGGTTATGTCGGACAGCAGTCAAAAATTTCACAAGCGGAGATCTATATTAAAGGTTCAACGGGTCAAGATGTCGAACTTAACAGCACGCAGTCGCTGGTTGAAAACTATCTTGATGTCAAAAAACAAAACGACGCGATCACCGCATACGGCGGTAGTGGAGCCTAATACATGCAATTTGACCGTGATATAAACGGTTCTTTTGGCGCACTGTTTGAACAAGTGCGTGCGCTACTTCTCTCATATCCCCAAATCAGTGAACATAAACAAGCACACCAAACGACGTATAAAGATAACGGCAAGAGTATCTGCATGATGCGCAGTAATAACGATGCATTAACACTTTCATGGGCAAAAGGCAGTCGCATGACGACGAAGTTTCCACAACTTAAAGGAAATCAAAAAATTGTACGTCATCTGTATTTAAAATCTAATGTAGAGTTTGACGCGCTATTATTGCGTAATATGGTCGAAGAATCGCTAGTGCTGAATATCGAAGATAGCGAGTTGAAAAGAATGCAGAATCAATTAGGCAGTATTAACAAAAACAAATGATTTATAAGTTATTATGTAGCATTGTAAAAGGTGGGGATTAAAAATGCGTGTATTCATAGGGATTATTATTTTGTTAACGTATGTGCAGGGAGTTTTTGCACATGAATCTGCCATTAAAATTGGTATTTTGGCACTAAGAGGCAAAGAGAATACCTATGCAAAATGGAATGCAACGGCAACGTATTTAAGTGAGCGTATTGCGGGGCACCGTTTTGTCATTAAGCCGCTCAATTTCTCAGAGATCGATTCGGCCATTGCCCGAAAAGAGATTGATTTTTTACTGGCAAACTCATCAATTTACGTCAATATGGAATATAAGTACCAAATTGGTCGTATTGCGACACTCAAACGAAAAACACCTCGTGCCGAAGCTGTTGCAGTTTTTGGAGGGGTTATTTTTACCAAAAAAGGTCGCAATAGCATACAGTCCATACGTGATCTAAGAGGTAAAACTTTTGCTGCGGTTGATAAAACATCGCTGGGTGGTTGGCATATGGCGTGGCGTAAAATGTTGCAACACGATTTTGATCCATATACTCAGCTTAAAAAATTGACCTTTAGCGGTACGCATGATCAGGTTGTTTATGATGTGTTATCGGGAAAAGTTGATGCTGGAACGGTGCGAACCGGTGTACTTGAAAGCATGGCCGCTGAAGGTAAAATTTCACTTGATGATATCCATGTGATCGAGGTTGGGCAGTGTGCCGGTGTCAATCTTTTGAACAGTACCGAATGCTATCCCGAATGGCCCATAGCCAAACTCAAACATACTGATGATGTTTTAGCCAGCAATGTGGCAATCGCACTTATCGGACTCGCTGGAAATGATCCCGTAAATCAAACGGCCGGAATATACGGTTGGTCGATTCCGTATAACTATACCTCAGTACACGATCTGCGTCGAGAACTCAAACTTGCACCGTATGATCGTCGAGTCGAGATTACATTAAGTGAGGTGTTTCATAAGTATGGATTTGCCATTATTTTGCTACTTTTTATTCTGTTGATATCGGTGATAGCTACGATTAGCATTCTTAAGCTTAACTTCAAGCTCAAAAGAAATGAAGTGGCGATGAGAAAACAGTATAATCAGCTTAAAAATATGCAAGAGCAGCTTGTAGAGAGCGAAAAGATGGCATCGCTTGGAGGGCTGGTTGCCGGAGTGTCACACGAGATTAATACGCCTGTAGGTTTAGCACTTACCGGTATCACCCATATTATGGATGAGCAAAAAAAATTAAGCACTAAATATGAGTCTCAAACGATGAGCGAAGAGGACTTTAGCAAATTTTTAGAACTCAATAAAGAGTTGGGCCACTCCATTGAAATCAATCTCAAAAGAGCGGCCAATTTGGTAAAAAGCTTTAAACAGGTGGCGGTAGATCAATCCAACGAAGAGGTGCGAACATTTAATGTGAAAACTTACGTTGAAGAGATCTTAACCAGTTTGCATAATCATATTAAAAAGACGCAGCATCAAATTACGCTTGATATTGATCCAAAGTTACATGTAATCAACTATCCCGGGGCATTTGCACAGATTGTTACCAATTTGATAATGAACTCCATACTGCACGCATATGCGCAAGACGATAAGGGAAATATTGTGATTCGTATTTCCAAAGCCGAACATGGCATGAACTTTGTCTATAAAGACGATGGAAAGGGGATTCCCGAAAAGAATCTCAAAAAGATTTTTGATCCTTTCTTTACCACCAGCAGAGAGCATGGCGGTTCGGGTTTGGGGATGAATATTATCTATAATATCGTAACGCAACAAATCAGAGGGGAAATCAGTGTGAAAAGCGAAGTGGGAAAAGGCGTCGAGTTTACGATGTTTCTGCCCTGTGCGCAGCAGTCATACGAGTAGTTCGTTTGCTTGGTTATCGTTCTCTTTGGGTGTATGGATACGCGGTAGCGTGATCGTAAAACGGCAACCATCTGCGGTGTTCTCAGCCGAAATACTTCCGTTTAACTGCTCTTCAACGGTTGTTTTACCAAGATAAAGCCCAAGACCGGCGCGTCCAAGGTTGCTATGGGTAGTAAATCCCGATTCAAAAATGTGTTCAAGAGCCGAAGGTTCGATACCTCCTGCATTATCGGTCAACGAGATCGTAAGATCATTTTCAGAGATATGCGTGCTGACAATGATGCGGCGCTCTAAATCGGTGTGCGCATTTTTGCGTATTTTAAAAGCGTCGTACGTGTTTTTAATGAGGCTGACAAACACTTGGCTCAAAGCACCTTTAGGAAAAGAGACTTCGGTGTCTGTATCGAAATCCCGCACCAAAGTGATTTTAAACATTTTCAGTAGCGACTCGGAAAAGGTACACAACTCGTCGATGTAAAGATTTAATGAGAAGCTTTTTTCGCTCTCATATTCCGAAAAGTAGTTTTGGAACTGCTCAATTGTTTCAGAGAGGCTTACCATGTCGTTGACAATCCTATCAAGCTCATGCTCCAGTGTTTGAGGATCGATCGTTTCGCCAAGTTGCAGATCTACCAAAATATTGTTTGCCGAAGCGGAAATCACCGCTAAAGGTTCACGCCATTGTGACGCAATCATCGAGAGTACTTCACCCGCAGCGGCTTGTCGGGTTTGTGCAAGCATAAGCTTCTCTTGCTCACGGTTCTTAGCCACCTCTTCGGCTACACGTTCTTCGAGCTTGTGTGCGTACTCTTTGCCGAGTTTTACCGCTTCATATGCTTTGAGCGATGTACGCATAAGTGTATAGAGTTTTACGGAAGTGAGATCGGTTTTCTCTTTGTAATCATTGATGTCATATTTTTCGACGACTTCTTCTTCGGGAACCATTCCGGGCTGGCCTGTGCGTAAAATGATACGAATTTCATCGTTATGAAGTTCTTCGCGGATCTTTTGGGCTACAATTAATCCGGCATCATCGCTCTCCATAATGACATCAAGTAAAACCATGGCAAAGGTATCGGGAGATTCTTTAAGTGTCTCGATTGCTTCTTTTCCGTTGTAGGCCGAAGTAAATCGTAGTCCTTTTGTGTTGTAAACAAAATTTTTAAGTACGAGACGTGTCATATCATGAACGTCAGGTTCATCGTCAACAATCAGAATATCCCAATAGTCGTCTGGTTCTTCAACCGCTTTTGTTTGCGTTTTTTGTGCAAATTGCATCAACCCCATAACTCAACCTTTTAGCAACCTGTAAAGATATCCTAACATATTCTGCGTCAATTGCGTGAACGAATTTTGAGTTCTTCGAGTCTCGCAATACGATCTGCCGTGCTGGGATGCGTACGAAAGAGCGACTGAAAGTTCACTTCATGCCCGCTAAAAGGGTTGATTATAAACATATGCGCCGTTTGCGGTGAAGCGTTGTGAAGGGTGCCGTGGCGGGCATAATCATCGAGCTTCGCTAGCGCGCTTTGTAACCATTCGGGATGACCGGTAAGGTTGGCGGCGCCCTCATCGGCCATATATTCACGGTTGCGGCTGACTGCCATTTGAATAATACTTGCAGCTATGGGCATTAGAATCATCAGCACCAGCGTGATAATGGCATTTTGACGGTTATTGGAGTTAAAAAACATTCCAAACTGCGCCAATAAGCTGATTGCTCCGGCGATGGTGGCGGCAATGGTACCGATAAGGATGTCGTAGTGCTTTACATGGCTCATCTCGTGTGCCATAACCGCTTCGACCTCTTCGGGAGTAAGCAGATTAAGCAGTCCTTCGGTAATGGCCACAGCGGCATGTTCGGGATTGCGCCCCGTGGCAAAGGCGTTGGGTGTCTGTTCGGGAATGATATACACACGCGGCATCGGTGTGCCCGCACGGCTTGCGATACGCCCGACAATCTCATAAAGTCCATGCGCCTGATCGGGACCGACTTCAATAGCATTGTAGCGGCTAAGTACCATTTTGTCGGAGTTAAAATAGCTAAAAAAGTTCATCCCCAGTGCGATAATAAAAGCGATAATCATACCCTGTTGTCCGCCGAGCATACCGCCGACGAATATCATCAAAAGGGTTAAAGCGGTTAATAAAAAAGCGGTTTTAAAAATTTCCATAAAAGTATCCTTTTTTGATTTATATTATAAGCCAAAATCGCCAATATTAGGTTACATGTAAGCCCTTTGGGTATAATTTCAAAAAATTTTAAAGTGAGATTATGAACTTTATCGAAACCCGCGGCAATGACGGTGCGCATCCTTTACATGTAAGCTTTTCTCAGGCCATTCTTAGCCCTATTGCATCTTTTGGAGGATTATATGTTCCCAAGCAGCTGCCCACATTAGACAAAGCCTTTTTGAATCGGCATATTGATTCAAGTTACAAGGAACTGGCACTTGATATTTTGCTTGCATTCGGCGTGGATATTGAGCAATCGGTACTTGAAGAGGCACTCTCTTTGTATGATCATTTTGATAATCCTGCGAATCCCGTACCGGTGCTCAAAGTTAAAGAAGATCTCTACATCAGCGAGCTTTATCACGGCCCAACCCGTGCATTTAAAGATATGGCGCTACAACCTTTTGGTTATATTCTTTCACATCTTGCCAAAGCGCGTGGCGAGAACTATCTTATCCTTGCCGCCACCAGTGGCGATACCGGCCCCGCGGCACTGGAGACATTCAAAAATAAACCCGGCGTTAAAGTGGCGTGTATGTATCCCGCAAGCGGTACTTCGGATGTGCAGCGTTTGCAGATGGTCACCGAAGATGGTGAAAACCTCAAAGTCATCGGCATTAACGGCAACTTTGACGATGCGCAAAAGGCGCTTAAATCGCTACTGGCTTCATCCTCATTTAAAGCTAAATTGCACGAGAAACATATCGCGCTCTCGGCGGCCAATTCCGTGAATTTCGGGCGCATTATTTTTCAGATTATGTATCATATTCACAGCTATCTTGAGCTGGTACGCCAAAGTGCCATTACTATGGGCGAAAAGGTCTATCTCAACGTGCCTAGCGGCAATTTCGGCAACGTTCTTGGCGGCTATTACGCCATGAAAATGGGCTTGCCGGTTGAAAAACTGGTGGTCTCATCCAATGAAAACAACGTGCTCACACGTCTGATTCAAACGGGCGAGTATGACATTCGCGGTGCCGAGCTGATTCAGACCACATCGCCTGCGATGGATATCTTAATCTCATCCAATGTGGAGCGCGTGATTTACGATCTATTCGGTGCCGAGCGCACCAAAGAGCTGATGATGCAACTTGAAAATGACAAACGTTATATGCTTAATGCACAAGAGTTGCAGATGCTTCAAGAAATATTTATGGCCGATTATTGCAGTAGCGAAGCAGGATCACGCTATATCAAAGAGACGTTTGATGCCGGGTATTTGATGGATCCACATACCGCGACCTGCTTTAAAGCGTATGAGTCATGTAGTGAAACAGGCATCAAAACTATCGCTTACTCCACAGCGGAATGGACAAAATTTTCTCCCACCATTGCCGAGGCGCTTACCGGAAAAAGCGGTATGAGTGATACCGAAGCACTTGAGGTAATTGCTCAACAAGCAGGTATCGTCATTCCGCAGATGGTTGCAACACTTTTTGGCAAATCGATCATGCATCCCACCGTGATTGATAAAGCGCAGATTGAAACGGAGATTTTGGCATTTTTATAAAGCTTTGGTTATAGTACTTCATAGTAAAATTTATGAAAATACGTTAGCATTTTACGGTTTGGAGATGACGATGCCATTTACTCATCCAATAAGAGAAGTACTCCCGTGGAGTCCCACATTTGAGACCAAAATCAACTCGGTAGACGAACAGCATCAGCGTTTAGTCGGTCTGCTCAATAAAATGGGTTCCAAATTAGCTCAAGGCGACGATCTTCTTGAAATCAACAACGTGATTGATGAGCTGTACGACTATGCCGCGTATCATTTTAAATCAGAAGAGCAGGTGTGGCAAGTGCGTTTTGATGATGATGAATGGAGCATTGCACATCAAAAAAGCCATCGCGATTTTATTGTCAAGGTTGATGAGCTCAGGCAGCAAGAACAAGCGGGTAAGAATCAGAAACTGTATGAACAGGTCTTGCGCTTTCTGATTTACTGGTTGGTGCATCACATATTGGATGATGACATGCGAATGGCGAAAGTGATTCATGCCATGGATGAGGGTTTGAGTCTTCAAGAAGCAAAAGAGCGCACGCAGATGGAGATGAGCAGTGCCATTGAGGTATTTATCGATTCACTACTTAATATGTATGAGAACTTGACATCTCGCACACTGGAGCTCGAAGAAGAGAAAAAAGAGCATACCAAGGCAACTGAGGCACTTAAGCTACGCGAACAACAAGAGCAAGAGTTTGGCAATGAAGTTATTAATAGTGTTCCCGGATTGGTATACCTTTCCAGTGATGAAAAACATATTACGCGCTGGAACAGGCACTATACCGAAGATCTCGGTTATCTGGAAACTGATTTAAAAGCAATGACGGTACTCGATTTTTTCAATGTATCAGAGCACAAAAAAATTATAAAAGCACTTGCAAAAATATCTAAAGGAGAGTCTGTAGAACTGGAGGCTTATGTACGTACCAAAGCGGGAAAGGAGATTCCTTATTTGCTTAATGGCGTACCGTTTAAAATTAATGGAGACAGCGGTTTTCTTGGAACAGGTATTGAAATTACGGAACTCAAACGCACGCAAGAGGATCTGATACAAAAAACCGAAGAGATCAAAGATGCGCTGATCGGTACCATTACGGCGGTGAGCAGGGCGATGGAGGCGCGTGACCCCTACACGGCGGGGCATCAGCAACGGGTTTCCGATATCGCTTCGGCCATAGCAGAGCAGCTCAATATCGATGGAGATCGGCTCGAAGGGCTTAAGCTCGGCGCTAGTATTCACGACATCGGAAAGCTTGCTATTCCTACGGAGATGCTGGTAAAACCCACACAATTAAGTGCGCTTGAATACAGTGTGATCCAAACGCATGTCGAGGCGGGTGCCGATATTTTAAAAGGGGTAAAATTTCCTTGGCCGGTGGTGGAGATGATTATGCAACATCATGAAAGGCTTGACGGTAGCGGTTATCCTAATGGTTTGAGCGGGGACGAAATTTCTGTGGAGGGGCGTATTCTGGCCGTGGCCGATGTATATGAAGCGATGTCGGCGCATCGACCGTACCGACCGTCGTTGGGGAGCGAAAATGCTATGGAAGAGTTAATCAGCAATCGTGGAACATTTTTTGATAAAGATGTGGTGGATGCATTGGCGCAGATACTCAAAGCAGATCCACACCGTTTTGATTAAACGGTAATTCCCGCACTTAATAGGCCGATAAGCCCGCCAAACACACCGCCCCACACGACAAGCCAGCCCAGATGTTCATGAATCAGTCGGTGTAGTAGCTCCTTGACCATTTTCGGGGTCAGCTCATCCAGACGCGTCATAACGAGTTTTTCGACACGTTGCTGCAAATCCTCGCTAAGTGATGAATTACTTAGGGTATCTTGAATTTGGCGCTCAAACGCATCGCTTTTTACAATGCGAATGAGCGCTTTTTTCATTTTGCTACTAAAAGGATCGCGTAGCGGTTCCAGCGCTTTCTCACCGCCAAACATTCCCAGCATATTACCAAACGACGACTCCATTACACTGGCTTTGAGTGCATCATACGTTGGGGTAAAATCGGTCTGTTCTATAATGGGAGCCAAGTCGATTTTCTGCTCCTCTTGGGCAAAAAAGTCATCGAGTTGTTGTTTGGTAAAAAACTGCTCCATAATCATTACATGTAAGGCACTTTTAAAGGCTTCAAAACGGTTGGGGATGATGCCCGAACCGTAAAGAAACGGCACGCGTTCAAAGAGCATGTGAATGGCCAGTGTGTTGGTAATGGCGCCTGAAAACGCAAAGAGTCCGGTGTAGAGCAGGGCGTTGGCGATGGTTGCATCGGTAACGGCAAACGAGAGTGCCATTACGCCCAGCGCGATAAGGTTGGTGAGTGTTGATTTGTTCATGGCGTAATTATACCAGCGGACGTTTGGCAATCTCTTCTAAAAATGTAGTCGCATAGACCCCTTTTGGGAGTTCAAAGCTTACATGTAAGCTTTTTTGATCTTCGTTGTACTCAAGATTTAGATCTTTGGGCCAGACCCATGCGGCGCGTCTGTCGCCTTTGTGGTTGGGGATGTTCTCATCTTCAAAACGCGCTTCGATGTAAGCGGCGTCACTCTGCACGTGTTTATAGTGTGAACCAAAAAGCGGTCCCGTGGGGGTGATTTTAGCCTGTTCAAACGCCAGTGCTTCTTTGGTAAGGTCGGTGACGTTGCGATCACGCCCATAAGGGTAGGGGTGAATAAGATCGCCTAAAAAGAGTTTAAAAAAGTGCGGTTGTGCTTTGAGCGCTTCTGCGAGTTTTAGAGGATATTTTAGCTTTGCAGCGGCGGCTTTGGGGCTTAAGGTGTCGATACTCTGGCTAACATCGACACGGTAACTTAACCAGTTGTTAAACAGATATGCCTGATATGCCGCTACCAGCAGACGCTCTTTGGCACCGCGTAGCTTTTTGCCGCTGTGCGCGATTTTTTTGCCCTGTTCATAGCTTTTTTGATCCGTTCCAAAACGCTGGTATCCAAAATAGTTGGGAAAGCCATGCTGCTCAATAATTCGTGCCTGCTGCTCAAAACGCTTAAAATCGCTGAGTTGCTCTAAAATAATCTCAAAACGATTGGCTTTAAGTGCGCCGATTTTAAGGGGCGTAGCGTTGAAGTCGCGTGTTAAAACTTCAATACGTTCGGTCGTAATATTCTCAAGATGCCGCTCGGCTTGTTTGGGCAAAGAGAGGTACTGAATGGTAGTGGCATCTTTGTCTTTGAGCCCTGCATAACCGATCTCTTTATCGCTTACATGTAAGGCTTTTGCCAAAACGCTAATGAGTTTAAAGGTGCTCATATTTTGCTTTTTGATTTTCAAAATCAGATTATTGCCGCGGCCGCTAAATGCCAGAGGAATTTCCTCGACAAAAAAGCGCTCGGTGGTTTGTGCAAAATCAAAGGAAATCGGGTCGTGATTGTAGGCGTAGCTTTTTTTCATATGGAAGTATAACTCTTTTTGCTATGATAGCGTCAGATATGAAGAGGGAAAATGATGGGTTTTGATTCAATTGTCAAGCATATAGAGTCCTTACCGCCGCTACCCGAATCGGTGCGAAAGATCGAACGGCTCTATGCACAGGGCGATCCGGACATGCGCGCGCTTGTTAAAATCGTAGAGGAAGACCCCGTGCTCACTGCCGATATTCTGGCTCGTGTTAACTCTCCACTCTACAGTTTCAGTAAAAATATGATTTCTGTGATGCAGGCGGCAACGCTTTTTGGTACGGCGCTGTTACGCGGTTTTATCCTCTCATCTTATGCTTCTAACACGTTTAAAATCGACATGAACCCTTATGGGGTTAGTAACGAGACCTTTCAAGAAGTTAGCATTTTACAAAGCGCCATAATGTTTCAGTGGTATATGGGTGTCGATGTCGAGCGTGCCAAGCGGCTGATTCCAATTTCGTTTCTTATGGAGATGGGCAAAGTCATCATTGCCAAAGAAGTGGCAGAAAGCTCTTATGTCAAAGAGTTTTTGGAGATGCTTGATGAAAACGGTACTACCGAGACGGAGCGTATTTTTACGGATATGACATCGGCTGAAGTCGCCGCATTACTGTTTGAGCACTGGAGTTTCAACGAGATATACATTAATTCCATGCGCTATCTGGACGATCCGATAAAAGCTCCCGAGGAGTACGTACTTTTTGTCGAAGCACTCGACGTGGTACGCACCTGTGTGAATGTCAAAGAGATCATGAGCGAAAAGAGTTTTAAAGAGGCCAAACAGAAGGTAATGCAGTACGGGCTACCTTTAGATCGATTTATTCATACCGTGGAGCGTTTGCAGCGAAAACGTGATAAAGATTAAGGGTTTTTGGTGATGCCCTTAAGTGTTTTTGGCCATTTTGGAGTAGATAAGCATCAGTGTCCAGTCGGCAAGCTTTAAATATCCGATAGCTTCAACAAGTTCGTGCATATTGCTCCCCATAGCGTTGGGATAGAGATCAAAATGGGCGCAAAACTGCAAAAAATAGAATTTGAGGTCACTTTTTGATGAAATAAAGTCGGTGATGCTATTTGAGGACTCGCGGTTTTGTAGCATTAAATAGAGCTGATTAACATGCTGTAACTCAATTGGAATAATCGAAATCTCAACCGTATCGGGAAGCGCGATATAGTAGCCTTGAAAGTAATCAAACGGCATTGATACCGCCAAATCGTGATCCGCCATATTTTCGATTTTATGAGCAATGAGCGTATGATTGTTTTTCAGACGTTCCAGCTCATGCCGATATTCGGGCTCTACGGTAGTAATATTGATCTTAAGAAATTTGAACATAAAGAGCATCGCTTCGCACTGCTCATACCAGTTGCTATGCAGATCAATATTATCGAGTGCAAAAGCGTAACCGCTTTGATAGAGCTTGCGAATCATCTTCTTGTCTCTATTACGAAACTCTTGTGAGGCTTCGATATCAAAAATAAAGCGCTCTTTGGGAAGTGCCTGAATCAGACCCGTAGCCAAAAATTTGGTGTCGATGTTCAAAAACGCTTTGGTATCGTTTTCAAAATGTGAATGCGAGGTTTTATTGAGTAGCGTCAATAGCAGATGGCTTGAAGCCACGCGTGGCGATACGCTCTTTTTGCTATTAAAATCCCGATATAACCATTCGTGCGCAAAAAAATGGTTTGAAATGTCAACTACGGGCTGACGCGCAATTTTGATATGTTCAAAACTCATAAGAGCCTATTTATTATTTGACCGATGCAACGGATGCTGATAATCATTACGTTCGCAGGCGCTAAATAGCGTACCCAAAGCCAAAAGTGCCAAAACAATCATTATATGTGCTTTCATGCTACCTCCTTTTTAGTCATCATTAAATGCCATCGACATGGAAGACTCCATACCTTTTATCTCGACATCACCGCTGTAGAGAATTTCGGGATCGATTTCAAAATTTGACATATCGATTTTACCTTCGTACTCAATATTACTCAAAATATGCTTTATGCAATTAATGCGCGCTTTTTTCTTGTTATCGGATTTCACAATCATCCATGGGGCATGAACCGTATTTGAGGACATCAGCATGGAGTATTTGGCAATGGTGTAATTATCCCAAAGCTCTTGTGACTGCTGATCGACCGGAGAGAGCTTGTACTGCTTAAGCGGATCGGTTTTGCGTTTGTCAAAACGTTTTTGCTGCTCCTCTTTGGAGACGGAGAAGTAAAACTTAAAAAAGATAATATCGGAGTTGACCACCATGCTCTCAAAACGCGGCACCTCATGCAAGAACGATTTGTGTTCCTCAAGCGTACAAAACCCCATAACCGGCTCAACGCCCGCACGGTTGTACCATGAGCGGTCAAACAGTACAATTTCGCCCGCACTAGGCAGATGCGACACATAACGCTGAAAATACCACTGGCTTTTTTCAATATCCGAAGGCTTGTTTAGTGCCACAATACGTGCACCACGAGGATTGAGATGTTCGGTAATGCGCTTAATGGTGCCGCCTTTTCCCGCCGCGTCACGCCCTTCAAAAATAATAAGCAGTTTAAGATTTTGCTCTTTAATATGATTTTGCATTTTCAGCAGTTCAATTTGTAGCATACGCAACTCTTTTTCGTACTCAACGGTCGATTTTTTGACCCAGACCTGAACTTTTTTCTTTTTGCTGTCATTTCGACGGTCAATATCCGCTTTGCCGTCGCTTAATGCATCTTCCACGGCATTTTGCAGTGCCTCTTTAGCCTCTTTTTTTTCGATTCGTCTGTCGGGGTGGATATTCTCTTCAATAGTTTCATTGTTGTTAAGAATAGATTCAAGTTGTTTACGCTTGTTTTGTTTCATCGTCAATCCTTACGAAAGGGTTACAATTATTATGATAGCGCAATTTTTTTGTAATGCGGCCGCAATGTTTATTGATAACAATCACGAAAATTATTTTGGAGTTCTATTTGATGTCACGTTCACTCATTGCTACAATCCTTTCTGTTGCCGCGGCTTCGGCGCTTTATGCTGCCGATTCATCTTCAAATCTTGGAAGTGTCGAAGTTATTGACACTCAAGATAAATACCGAAACCGCAGTGAGACGGTTACCCCAAATCTTGTTTACGAGCGTGAATTTTTTGAGCGTTTTGAACCGACAACGGTGGGCGACATGCTCAAGCGCGTTCCGGGCGTTGTTTTTAAAGGCGACGTCGGCGAATACGATTTTATTAAGTTTCGCGGTTTGGCGAGTTCTTATACACAGATTCTTGTTAACGGTAAACGTCTACCGGGCAACGGGAGTGATCGCGGTTTGAACATGGACCGTATTCCCGCGGAGATGGTGGATCGTATAGAGATTGTACGTAGTCCATCGGCAGAGATTGATGCACAAGGCGTAGCAGGGACCATCAATATTATTTTAAAAGACGGCGCTTCTATGGAGGGTGGTTTTTACCGCATCGGAGTGAGCCGTCATAGCAATGGCGAAGATAACCCCTGGACAGAGACCAAATATAAGCCTAATGCTTTTCTCTCTTATGGTGAAAACTTTGAGACCTTTAGCTATACCGCATCGGCTTACTATCAAGAGCGCTATAACGCTAAAGATAAGATTACCAATGAAGAAGATGATGCGCATGTATGGAACTACACCGAAGATGAGTGGGATAACCGCGATACGAAAGATAGTTCACTTTATGCCAAATTTGATATTGACGTTACCCAAGATGACCGTTTGATTGTTTCGGCCAACTATTTTCATACCGACCGCGAAGAGGAGCAGTACGAGTTTAAGCAAGAGCGCGACACCGAGAGTGATCCGTTTGAAGTGCAAAAAATCGAGCATCAGATCATGGATATTGATCAAAGCAGTTACAATGCGGCAGCAGAGTATATTCACCGTTTTGATTCTGCGGATGAGCTCTCACTTTCAGCAGTGTATGACACCTTTTTGGGCGATCTTGACGAGTATGAAGGCAAAGAGAAAACTCACGAGCGCGACGACTGGCATATTGTTGAAAATATTCGCGGCGTTGATTACGGTGGAGAGCTAACCAAAACCGAAGATCAAGAGCTTAAAGGTGCTATCGGTTACACCGTGAATCAGATCGATTCGCATACTCTAAAATTTGGAATCCAGGCGCAAAACAAGCACCGCGATACCGATTTTAGCGAATATGAAGTTGAAGATGGCATCTATGTAGCGCCTGAGACCCTTAGCTACGGAACTCATGAAATTGATGAAAATCGTCTGGATGCGTATGCCGAGGATGTCTATAAAATCACCGGTGCGCTTGAAGTGCAGTTTGGTGCACGCATGGAGTATACCGATCTCAATCAAAAAGGAACCGAAGGGGATGTCAGTAATGACTATACCTACTTTAATCCACTCTTACATGTAAAATATGCGCTTACAAACTCCGATCAGCTTCGCTTCTCCGTAGCGCAAACGCTTCGCCGTCCGGGATTTGATGAAATGGTACCGTTTAGCGCCAATGACGAACCCGCCGATTACGATGAACTCAAAGGTAATCCCGATCTGGTTCCTGAGCGTTCACTCGGTTTTGATTTGGGTTATGAGCACGCTTTTGCCGATCAGTTCGGTATTATCGGAGTTAATGCGTTTCACCGCAGTGTATACGACAAAATCGAGTACCGTTATCTCGGCACCAACGAAGTTGAGGATGACGGCGAAATCGTGACCGGCGGAAAATACACTTACGACAATGTCGGTGACGGCAGTGTATATGGATTTGAGCTTGACTCAAGTTTTCCGCTTGGCTTTATCGGATTGCCTTCGGTAAGCTTCTTTGGCAACTATACCTATCTTGACTCGGAAGTCGAAGATGACTTTACCGGTGAAAAACACCGCTTTAACGACCAGCCCGATTATGTCTATAATGTCGGTCTCACACATACGATAAAACCGTTGGGTCTGAGTTACGGATTTAGTTATCAGCAGCGCGGTGACTCTACAAACGAAGAGGCTACCAAAACCGAAGTTACCTCTTATGATGCTAATCTTGAGGCCTATATTGAGTATAAAGCGGCAGAGTATCTCACACTACGCTTTACGGGTGATAACCTGCTCGATGCAGAGGTAACCGAAGAGATGAAAAACTATGAATCACTCGAAGATAAAAAAGCGGGCAAAATCGACACCTATGAGACGCAAATTGAGCGTGCGGGTTCGGTCTTTATGCTAACGCTCTCAGGGAGGTTCTAACATGATGTGGCGTACCCTTTTACTTACAGGAACCCTTCTCTTTTTCACGGCTTGCGCGAATCATCAAACACTTAAAGTTACGGCCGATGCCGAGACCGATGTCATTATGCATGAAGGTGACGTGGCGGATGATCCCGCGGTATGGATTCATCCAAGCGATCCTTATAAAAGCTTAATTATTGGAACGCACAAAAAAGGCGGCGGACTTGAGGTGTATAACCTTGAAGGCAAGCGCCTCCAAACCCTTGAAGACGGCAAATTCAATAATGTCGATTTGCGCTATGGCATGAAGATCGGCGATAAGCGTGTTGATATCGTGGCCGCAAGCAACCGAAGCGATGACACACTGGCGCTTTATGGTGTTGATGCACAAAAACGCCGACTCTATCCCATCGCGGCAAAAAGTATTCCAACGCTAGCAAAAAGCTACGGTTTGTGCATGTATTACGATGCCAAAAATGCCAACTATTATGTATTTGTTAACTCTAAAGAGGGTGCGTTTGTACAGATGCAACTCTTTGCAAACGGTGATAAAGTCGATGCCAAAATTGTGCGCCGGTTTGAAGTTGGCAGTCAAACCGAAGGGTGCGTTGTCGATGATGAAGAACAGGCGCTTTATATCGGTGAAGAAGATGTGGCGATCTGGCGTTATGATGCCGCTTTTGATGCACCCAATCTTCGCACGTCGATAGATACGACAACAAAAACGGGACATCTTGTGAGTGATGTCGAAGGATTAGCGCTGTATCTGCGTGATAACGGCGAAGGTTATCTTATCGCGTCATCACAAGGAAATAACCGTTATACGCTATATGATCGAAAAAGCGGCAACTATCTTGGGGCGTTTGAGATTGCCGATGGCGTTATTGACGGCACAAATGACACGGACGGCATCGAAGTGGTCGCTTCGCCGATCGGAAAAATCTACCCTTACGGCTTTATGGTCATTCAAGACGGCCATGATGAGCCTTCTAAAATGCAGAACTTTAAAATACTGCGTATCGAAAAAGTGTTTAATGCACTAGGGCTTGATTATTAGTATTACATGTAATAAAGGAGCATGGTTGCACTATTTTTTTATTCTACTGTTTTTAAGCTTCTCACTTTGGGGAAGCGAAGGTGTCATAGAACACCTTCAAGACCACTACAAAGCATCAACACTTTCGCAAAAACGCATTGATGCACTTGATGAGCAAACCCGCGAGCTGTACGAAAAGTACCGCGCGCATCTTGAAGATATCAAGCGCGTTAACACCTATAACACGCATCTCGAATCGATGCTAAATGCTCAAAAAGAGGATATTGCCTCGCTTGATGAGCAGATTAACGCCATTAAAGAGACCCATCAATCCATTGTCCCTTTAATGATGCGGATGCTAAATGCTCTTGATCAGTTCATTACACTTGATACGCCGTTTTTGCTCAAAGAGCGCACTGAGCGTCTTGAAGCACTCAAGCAGATGATGCCGCACGCCTCAATCAGCGTAGCGGAAAAGTACCGTAAAATCATGGAAGCCTACACTACAGAGCTTGATTATGCCCGAACCATTGAAGCCTATCGCGCCGATCTTGAGGGCCGCAGTGTCGATTTTTTGCGTATCGGCAGAGTGGAGCTTTATTATCAAACGCTTGACGGCAAAGAGAGCGGCATGTGGAACACGCATGATAAAAAATGGGCCGTGCTTAATGATACTGCTACCCGTTTTATAAAACAAGGCCTGCTGATGGCGCGCAAACAGAGTGCTCCCGATCTACTCACCCTTCCTATTAATACGATTGAGCAGGTGCGATAATGCGACTATTTTTACTAATCATTTCACTTTTATCCTGGCTTCATGCTCAAGATCTTGACGCACTATTAAAACGCCTTGAAACACAAAGCAAACACGAAAACGCGCTCTACAAAGAGCGTGAAGAGAAGTTTTTGGAAAAAAAGAGCGAACAAAAACAGCTTTTAGAACAAGCACAAGCCGATTTAAAAGCCGCGCACGCTAAAACCGCGTCGCTTCAAAAA
Organism: Sulfurimonadaceae bacterium; assembly: GCA_050292115.1. Classification (GTDB taxonomy): domain Bacteria; phylum Campylobacterota; class Campylobacteria; order Campylobacterales; family Sulfurimonadaceae; genus JAFGUB01. The sequence continues at coordinate 36,598 of JBNKLA010000081.1, forward strand.
GCGTTTGATGCCAACGAAGTCGTTATTGAAGCGCATCAAAAAGAGCTTGATAACCGTATTGGAAATTTGGGCGAAATTTTTGGTGTCGTGCGTCAAAATGCAGGCGAGCTCTCAGGCGTTATCCGCTCCTCTTTAGTCTCGGCGCAGTATCCCAATCGTACCCGTTTTCTCGATGAGATGGCTAAAAGCAAAAAACTTCCCGACTCCAAAGCACTTGAAACGCTTTGGCTTGAGACCCTCAATGAAATGCTTGAATCGGGTAAAAATGTCACGTTTGATGCCAAAGTCATTAAGCCTGATGGCACTTTGGCATCAAGCAAAGTTACGCGTATCGGCCTTTTTAGTGCCATGAGCGAAGGCAAATTTTTACGCTATGAGGGCAACCTTATTGAACTTCCAAGACAACCGCATGAGCGTTATGTGAAACTCACACAAGGGATCACCCAGGCTACGTTTGGACACATTGCACCGATTGATCCGACACGCGGTGCAATACTTGAGCTTATGATGGAGAAGCCGACGCTTCAAGAGCGTGTACAACAAGGCGGTCTTGTAGGTTACGTGATTTTGATTTTGGGTCTGGTCGGTCTTTTGATCGCAGTGGCTAAATTTGTCTATATCATGATCGTTGCTTCACGGGTACATGCCCAAGTACGCGCATTTGACACGCCACACTCAGACAATCCGCTAGGACGGGTACTTCAGGCATTTCATGAAAACGTCAAAGAGTCTATCGAGATTATTGAGAGCAGACTTGATGAAGCGATTTTAAAAGAGCTTCCCTCAATTAGCGCCGGTGAACCGGTCATTAAATTGCTTGCGGCTATTGCGCCGCTGTTGGGGCTTTTGGGCACCGTTGTGGGAATGATCGAGACCTTCCAGGCTATTACCCTCTTTGGTACGGGCGATCCCAAACTTATGGCCGGCGGTATTTCGCAGGCGTTGGTTACTACCATGCTGGGGCTTTTGGTTGCGGTGCCGCTACTCTTTGCGCACGCTATCGTAAAATCGCGCTCCAAACGCATCATTGAAATCCTTTCGCAACAAAGCGCGGGGCTGATAGCAAAACGTATGGAGCACACGGGTGAGTGAGATTGAAGCGCTTTTTCGTTTCATGGAGCGTGGCGGTGATGTGTTGTGGCTGATTCTCTTTAGCAGTATCTTGCTTTTAACGCTACTGCTTGAGCGTTTTTGGTTTATTCGTTTTGATTTTCCAAAACGCGCCGCGTTACTGCATGAGGAGTATCTTACATGTAAAGCGTGTACGCTCTGGAGCAAAGAGCGTATCAAAAGTGCGCTGCGCTCCCAGGCAAAACTGCAACTCGAAGGAAGCCTTGGTGTCATAAAAGTATTGGTGGCACTAAGCCCCATGCTGGGTCTGCTTGGCACCGTAACGGGAATGATTACTGTTTTTGACGTTATTACCATGATGGGCAACGGCAATGCCAGAGCCATGGCAAGCGGTGTCTCCATGGCAACGATTCCCACCATGGCGGGAATGGTTGTGGCCGTCACGGGCATTTTTCTGCTTGCCCGATTTGAGCATCAAAAAAATCGCGCGCTTGCACACTTTGGCGACGAACTGATTGAGGAGCGTATATGCGACGAAACTATCTAAACCTTGAACAAGAGGATGACGCGCAAATCGATATGACGCCGATGCTTGACATCGTGTTTATTATGCTGATCTTTTTTATCGTAACGGCATCATTTATCAAAGAGAGCGGCATTTCGGTGAACCGCCCGCAAGCACAAAGCGCAGTGCGTCAAGAACACGGAAATATTTTGATCTCTATCGCCCAAAACGGCGAGATATGGATTGACAAACGCCGTGTGGATGTGGCGGCACTACGCCCCAACGTAGAGCGTCTTCACGCCGAGAATCCAGAAGGTGCCGTGGTGATTGTAAGCGATGAAAAGAGTGAAACGGGCCTTTTGGTGCGGGTGATGGATCAGGTGCGTCTGGCTGGGGTAGAGAACGTTTCGCTGGCCGCTAATAAGGAAGATTAGGTGTTGCGTTTTGCACTGGCGTTGCCGGTTGCTCTCATTCTCGCACTGGGGATGTTTTGGCTGATGCAGTGGATGATTACCCCTGATGAGTCCTTTAACAAGCATGCCGTAAACACCAACATGATCGACTTTGTACGCCTCAAACGCGAAAACCGGCCGCCCGAACAAAAACGCCGCAAGCCGCCCGAAGCGCCAAAACCCAAACCGATGCCCAAAATGAGCACACCGACCGCGACGCAAGAAAATGTTGCCAAAACCCAAAATCTTGATATCAAGATGCCCTCGCTTAGAGGTAAAACAACGTTTGCCAAAGGCCCCAAACTCGCACTGCCGAGCATGAGCGGCGATTCGGATCTGATCGCGCTGGTGCGCATGCAGCCACAATATCCGATGCGCGCGAAACGTATGGGACTTGAAGGGTTTGTATCGTTGCGCGTTTATGTAGATACTCTAGGTTTGGTAGAGCGCGTCGAAGTGCTCGAAGCCGATCCTAAATGGGTGTTTGAGCGCGAAGCGATACGCGCCGTGAAACGCTGGAAATTTAAACCCAAAACCCTTAATGGCACTGCTATTAAACATAGCGGAACCCTGCGACTTGATTTTAAGATGAAAGAGTAGAGATGGCGCGTTTTTTACTTGCAATATTGATAGGGTGCATGCTCTTAGAAGCCTCATCCTCACTCAAACTTAAAACCTATGAGAGCATCACCAAAGCACAAGAGCTGATGGAAGCCAAAAAGTATGCCGAGGCCAAGTTGGAGCTTGATGAATACTACCAAAAGATTCAAGATATCGCTTATGATCGTGCTTACATGCAGACCTACTACGGCTATCTGTACATTCTTAAAGAGCGTTACGATCTGGCCCTAGAGTCGTACCGCAAAGCGTATGATGCCGCGGTTTTGCCTGAGGATATGCAGCAAAACCTGCTCTATAACCTAGCACAGCTTTACATGTCGAGCGAAGCGTATGCCAAAGGGATTGAAGCACTAGAGCAGTGGATGCAAAAGGCCAAAAGCATCTCGGATAATGATTACATCATGATGGCTCAGGGCTATGTGCAGCTTAAGCGCTATCCCGATGCGCTCAGCTATGTTAAAAAAGCGATTGCACAAAGCGATACGGCACATGAGAACTACTACCAAATGCTCTTTTTCTTACAGTATGAGGTTGGAGATATCGATAGCGCTATTAGCACCATGCGCCAAATGATCGGTCTGTTTAAAGCCAATAAAACCTACTGGATGCAGTTAAGCGGAGTGTATGCCCAAAAACAAAATGACGGCGCGGCGCTCTGTGCACTTGATATTGCGTATCGTGAAGGCTTGCTTGAGACCCCCGAGGAGCATCTGCAACTAGTATCGATGAAACGCTCGCTAAATATGCCTTACGACGCGGCTAAGCTGTTAGAGGAGATGCTCAAAAACGAGCAGATCGTATCTGATAAAAAGCATTTAAAACTGCTTGGCGACACATGGATTCAGGCACGCGAATATCAAAACGCCATTGCGGCGTATCTCAAAGCGGCCAAGCAAGCCAAAGAGGGCACGATTTACATGGATATCGCCCGTTTGTATGTGGATGCACAGCAGTATAAAGATGCGCTAAACATGACGGATAAAGCCCTTGCAAAAGGTTTGAAATCCGAAGGCGAAGCCTACTTTATCAAAGCATTGGCACTATTTGAGCAAAAGAAGGTGATTGAAGCGAAAAAAGCGTTTGAACAAGCCGCGAAAGATCCTTTGCAACATAAACGCGCTTCGGAGTGGATAAAGTATCTTAGCCGTTAAAAACCTTCTCCAGACTCTCCCCCTCGGCAAAACAGCTCTGATTATTACAAAGCATATAGCGCTTACTCTCATGATAATGCAGACGCAGATAAGGGTGTTTATTGAGCTTGGAAATGGCAAGCAGGTCGCTTTGCATTGGTAGTTTTAAAATATGATCGTCATGCACGTAGCGCAGGGCTTGATTGATCATATAGGGGTAGTAAATCGGTTTTTGTCCCAGTTCGTACGAGGCGTATTCTAGCGTTTTAAAGGCAAAGTGGCGGTATTTTTGATCGATTAGACTGCCTAGCGAAAGTAGCAAGTCGCACATCAGTGCCACCGAACCGGGGTAGGAGCTGTCGCTCATTTCGGCTTCGGTGGTAAACTCGCCGCGGCTAAAATACCAGCGCCCCTCTTCATAATACTCGCCAAGTGCGGTATTGGCCAGTTGTTGTGCTTTAAGCAGGTAGAGTTCGTTACATGTAAGCTCATAGGCGCTCACAAGTGCTACGCCGAGATAGGCGTAATCTTCTAAAAATGCAGCGATTTTAGCTGTTTTGTCAATCAGTGCGGAGTGCATTAGCGTGTCGTTTTTAAACATCTTTGCCAACAGCGCTTCGAGTGTTTCGGTGGCAATGGCAAGATAGCTCTTGTCATGGCGCGAAAGTTCAAAAAGGGCATTTATCATCATGGCATTCCACGAGGTTTGCACCTTGCGGTCGATAAAGGGGTAGGTACGCGGTTTGCGCAGTTTTTGCAGTGCACCCTTGATGCGCTCAAACCACTCAGGCTCTTTAAGATCGGCAAAGCGGATGATATTGCGACCTTCAAAATTGCCGCTGGATGAGACGGTAAGGCGCATCGCCATTTTTTTGGCCTCGTCACTACTGTAGCCCGAATCCTCTATGGCTTTAAGCACTTCGGCGCGGCTGTAGACAAAATATTTTCCCTCTTCGCCCTCGCTATCGGCATCACTTGCGGAGTAAAAAAGGCGGTTTTCGCGCATAAAGTCGCACATAAAATCTGCAATTGCATTGGCAATTTGCAAATAGCGCGCGTCGTCAAACAGCTCATACGCACGCAGGTAAACACTACACAGTAGGCCGTTGTCATAGGTCATCTTCTCAAAATGCGGTACCAGCCACTCGGTATCGACGCTGTAGCGGCAGAATCCACCGTCTACAAGATCATAAATACCGCCGGCCGACATGTTATCGAGCGTATGGCGTATCATAGAAGCTACCTCCTCATCGCCATGAAGCTGATAGATGCTCATCAGTGTCTGGAGTGTAGAAGCGTGTGGGAATTTAGGTGCCACCGAAAAGCCACCGTAGGTTGGCTCAAAGTTGTGTTTGGCCTGTTTTAAAAACCGCTCAGAGAGTGCTTCGGTGAGTTTTGTGGCCTGTGTGGGACGATCAGAGGGTTTGAGATACTGCTCAATCTCGTCAGCATTTTGAAAAAGTTTTTCATCATTCTCTGCAATTTTGGGTGCAATAATCTCAAGCAGTTGCATAAAGCCCATCATATTATGTTTGGGTTCGGGCGGAATGTAGGTGCCGGCAAAAAAAGGTTTGTTGTGTGGCGTAGCGAAAATCGAAGTCGGCCAACCTCCGGGACGGCGATTTAAGAGCATGTGTACCTCTTGGTAGTGCTTGTCGATATCAGGGCGCTCTTCGCGGTCTACTTTGATGCTAATAAAATGTGTATTCAAATATGCCGCAATCGCTACGTTTTCAAACACCTCATGCTCCATCACGTGACACCAGTGACAGCTAGAGTAGCCGATAGAGATAAAGATCGCTTTATGCTCATTTTTAGCGCGTTCAAACGCTTCGTCGCACCACGGATACCAATCGACGGGATTATCTTTATGTTGCTGGAGGTAGGGGGAGTCTTCGTGCTGGAGACGATTTGCCATAGCTATGCCTTGAATTTTTTGGCATAGCATAGGCAAAGGAGGCTAAACGGAGCCTTAACAAAAAAACGAGGGCTTACATGTAAGTATAAGTAGTGATTTTTAATGCAATTTTAACGATTTAATAATCTATTAATACATAAGAAGGTAACCCCCAAGTAAACCCCATCTTGAAAAAAGGTCAAGATTTGGCTAACTGCACATTCCAAGGCAGCAGAGGGTCAATATCCCTGCTTTCAACCTGATAGATTGGAAGTTCTGTAAGAAGATGGCTTAGATAGGCAAA
>JBNKLA010000082.1:0-25717 GCA_050292115.1 Sulfurimonadaceae bacterium
GTTTGCCTATCTAAGCCATCTTCTTACAGAACTTCCAATCTATCAGGTTGAAAGCAGGGATATTGACCCTCTGCTGCCTTGGAATGTGCAGTTAGCCAAATCTTGACCTTTTTTCAAGATGGGGTTTACTTGGGGGTTACAGATTCAACAGCTTCGCCACACATATGGCGACAAAATAACTTTTGACCTGTTTTTATGTGGCTACTTTGACTCCGGTTACCTTGGTTATGAAGCGGCAGAAGGTATTGATTGGGTTTGGGAACACCGCATTGACGATTTGGAGCAGTTTGGATTCTGAGAATGAAAATTAATCAACTCGAAATTAAACGTCAGGCGCTTCAAATGGAACTTGACGGAAAGAAAACCCAAAAAGAGCGTAATATCATGGGTCAATTTTCAACACCTATTGCTCTTGCCAATAACATATTAACCCATGCGAAACGCATTTTTCCAAAGCGTGGAAAAGTGCGCTTCCTTGATCCGGCATTTGGCACAGGCTCTTTTTACAGTGCGTTAAAGACCATATTTCCACCAACACGAATTGAAGTTGCTACAGGCTTTGAAATTGACGAATACTATGGAAAACCAACTCTGAAGTTGTGGGAACAAACAGGTTTAAATTATCAGCTTGCAGATTTCACAAAACTAACTTCACCGGATGAAGACGAAAAATACAATTTAATTATCTGCAATCCACCATACGTCCGCTATCACCATATAAACGAACAGAAAAAACAACTTCAAATAGAAGCTCTGAAAGCTGCAAATATGAAACTTTCCAGTTTGTCTGGACTGTATTGTTACTTTATTGCACTTGCACACCCATGGATGAAAAAAAATGGTATTGCCGGCTGGTTAATTCCAAGTGAATTTATGGATGTGAATTACGGTCAGGCTATTAAAGATTATTTATTGACTGAAGTAACGCTCCTTCAAATCCACAGATTTGATCCCAACGATGTTCAGTTTGATGATGCACTTGTTTCTTCAGCGGTTGTTTGGTTTAAAAACAAAAAGCCGGAAAAAAATCACAAAGTAAAATTTACTTATGGCGCAACTATAGATAATCCAATATATGAAAAAACGTTAGCGTTTCTACGTTAGTAAAAGAAAAAAAATGGACTCGTTTTCCCTTATCTGAAGAGTGCGAAGAAAGAGATATGCCCAAACTAAGTGATTACTTTGCGGTGAAGCGCGGAATTGCAACCGGTGATAACAAATTCTTTGTTTTGACGCGAAAGCAAATAGAAGACCGCGACCTTCCGCTTGAACAGTTTCGTCCAATCTTACCAAGTCCGCGATACCTTAACACTACAGAAGTGAAAGCAGACAAGAACGGTTACCCCGATATTGAAAATCAGCGGTTCGTTCTTGACTGTAAGCTACCACTTGATGAAGTGAAGCAAACGTATCCAAAATTATATAACTACCTTAATGAAGGTGTTCAAATGGGCGTTTCCGAAAGATATTTGTGCAAAAACCGGAAAATTTGGTATTCGCAAGAAACTAGACCTGAAAGCTATTTTTATTGCACGTATATTGGACGTTCAAACAAGGAAGGAAATAAGCCATTTCGTTTTGTTTTAAACAGGTCAAAAGCAATTGTTGCCAATTCTTACCTAATTCTTTATCCCAAACCGTACTTAGAAAAAGCAATAAAACAAAACCCTAAATTGAACGAACAGTTGCTGGATGCTTTAAATCAGATAACTGGAAAAAGCATGCTTGATGAAGGCCGCGTTTATGGTGGTGGAATGCACAAAATAGAGCCAAAAGAATTGGCCAATGTTCCAGCATTAGAGATTAAGCATGTCCTTTTAGAACTTTAGGCGTCTCTTATTTATGCAAAATATCTTGTTTATCTGTAGCCGCAACCAATGGCGAAGCCCCACGGCAGAAAAAATATATGCCAAAGACCCAAGAATGAACGTACGCTCGGCAGGCACAAGCCCCAAAGCTAAAAAAACCGTTAACGCCAAAGATATCGCATGGGCAGAATTGATTTTTGTGATGGAGTATAAACACAAAGAGAGGCTAAAAACGGTGTTTGGAAAGCTTTTGCAATACAAAAAAATTATTGTGCTTGATATTCCCGATGAGTATCAGTATATGAATGAAACGTTGGTGGAGCTGTTGCAATCGTCTGTAGAAGGTTATCTTAAATGATCTAGCATGGATGATACAAATTACACCCTTCCAAAGGTCACATATTCATTTTGTGCCGTAATACAACCTAGATTCTCGTAAACACATGACGATGATAGGCGTGAAATGCCTATCATGATGATGTTTTGACTTTCAAAGTCCCCATTTTCTGGAGTTTACAAACGCCTCGTTACAAAACTTCGGGAATGCAGGTTACATGTAAGGCCATAAAGTAGCCGTTCCCATTTTTTTTCAAAACAAAATCGAAAAGTTGAGTCAATTTTCCTGATCGAAACGACGGTGAAAGTTGAAAAATTGAAAATGGTACTCGAAACGGTTTCAATTCAAGCCGTTTTTAGAGGTGCCCATGTTTTTGTTAAACAACCTTTTCCATATTGCGTTGCTGGTTGCATCAGTAAAAAAAGAGTATGTACGATTTCCAAGATTATTAATTTTGGATGGTATTGAAAACGGTGGGATGTCAGATGATCGTTCAAGAAACTTTCAAAAAATAGTTAAAGAAGTTTCAGATGGCATTGAGTGTAAACATCAGATATTTATTGCGACCCGCAGCATTTACAGTGGCCTGGAAAACTCAAAATATCAAATTGGTGAAAAACTGACTTCAAACAGAAAAAGCATTAAGCTTTAATATTTGGCAGAATTGCCAATTTTGCCAATTACCACTATAATTCTATATCATTAAAAAAAAGAAAAAAGGGGAACGGCTACTTTATAGCCTTACATGTAACACAAATTACACGTTAAAAATGATCCATAAATAAATAAATAGGTGTCATGACTTTACTCTTTACATGTAACAACACCTAAATTTTAGCGTTATTCTATATTCAACCCCGATTCGTCAAAATCGATATACTTATAGATCATTAATACACCGACACTTTTTGGGTAAATTTTGTAAATAATTTTCATCCCGTCAATGACAATATCACGGATTGACTCATCATTAAACGTGCTATTAACTTTGCCGACATAAGGGTATTGCAACATTTTTGTGATTCTTGAAATCAATTTAACGGCATATTGCTTTGCACGCCTTGGATTATCTTTGGCAATATATCGCTTTAGATCCAAAATAAAATCTTTCGAGTCTTTTGAAAAATTAACCTTCATGATTCATAAGTTCGTTAATGAGTTCATCGGATGACGTATACTCTTTATTTTCGATCTGCTTTAAACCTTTTAAAATACCCTTTTTCTCATACTGATATATGGCATCATCTATGATCTCTATGGATTCACCCTGTTTGCTTAAAGATTCTAAAAAAGCGAGTATTTTTTGAGATACGCTCTCAGAGGTATTTACATGTAATGTCATCGTACAAGCCTCCTGTTTTCATTATGAGCATTATAGCTTACTAGCACAATCTTATTTTGTTTTCGTTTTTGGAAATAGAAAGAAAAAGGGGAACGGCTACTTTATAGCCTTACATGTAACACAGGTTACACGATAAAAATGATCCATAAGATGCTCAAAGAAGGGCTAGGCATCAGTACATAAAACCAGTATTCAATGAGATTTTTACTTAATTATGAATAGATAGGTGTGCTATAATAATACATAAGTATTATTTTGGAGAATTTTATGGCAACTGTCAGTATAAAAGAGACTACCAGTGTAAAGTTAGATAAAGAAGCTAAAGAAGAGGCAAAAAAGGTGTTTAAACAGTTAGGCATTTCTATGGGTGATGCATTTAATATGTTCTTGCATCAGGTTTCACTTCATAAGGGGATGCCGTTTGAGTTGAAAATTCCCAATAAAGAGACAGCTAAAACCATTGTGGAAGCTCGTGAAGGTAAAAATGTCGAAGATTTCTCTTTTGATGAATTAGAGCGATAATGCGGCTCAGACGACATAAGAACTTTATCAAAGACTACAATAAAACCCGCCTAACCGATGGACAGTTTGAAAAAATGGTCTCTTATTTGAACGCACTTAGAGAGGAAACGCCTTTACCTCCAGAGTCAAAAGACCATTCACTTGAAGGTAATTATGCCGATTGTCGGGAATTTCATCTGGGCGGAGATATGTTGCTCATCTATCTGGTAGAAGATGAAGAGATTATTTTATTACGGTTAGGAACGCATTCTCAACTGTTTTCGTGAAAAAGGGGAACGGCTACTTTAAAACCTTACATGTACGGTAAAAATGATCCATAAGACGCTCAAAGAAGGGCTAAATCAGTACATAAAACCAAATAACCAAAGAGGAATTTTTTTATCAATTCCTATCTCTATATCATCAGCTACGACATAACCATCTTTAGCATCTTTTAGCTGTTTAAAACGCTTATCTTTTCCACCAATTTCAAAAGTATATTTTTCATCTAATATAAAATCGCCGCTTTTAGGATAATTAATATGATGTTCATATGAAACAGATGAGGCAAAGAATGTTTCTCTAAGTGTTCCTATTTTTGGACTATCACAGAATATTGAAAATAAATTTGTATTATCTAAATAGAGTTTTTCCGGTTTTGAAATAATACTAATACCGCTTGATTTTGCACCAAGTATTCTCATTAAACCTGCAGCTTGCAAAATACCTAAATATTTATATAGCGTTCTTTGATTTAACGCAACTGCTCCACACAGCTTTGAGATATTTATATCATATGGTTCACTTTGACAAAGCATAATCATCATTTTTTTAAGAGCGTTGATTTTATCATGATCAATGGTATAGATCATAGGTAAATCCGTTTCTAAAATCTGCATAGAACTACTTAGAAGCTTTTGAATATAACTGTTTTTACTTGTCGTATAAAATGGATACGCACCGCTTTTTAAATACTCTTCAAAGTATGCAAATGGTTTTATCTTTGATAAAATCTCTGTTGCCAAGATTGTATGGTTTTCTAAAATATTTTTCAAACTGATTGGCTCAAACATTTTATTGGTTTCAAGTTCTAAAAATTCTCTAAAAGAGAGTACCGGTAATCTGTAAATCACTGCACGCCTGCTTAGATCAGCTTTTGCATTATCAATAGCAACTGCATTTGATCCCGTAAATACAACATTGAGAGAAAAGAAGCTGTCATATATTAGTTTCAAATCTGTCTCAAAATTCTTGATTTTATGAATCTCATCAATTATTAGAATTTCTCCACCTTTTTTTTGAAATTCATCTGCAATAGTAAAAAGTCCAAGTGCAACAACCAATGGATGATCAGATATAAGGTATAGTGTTTTTTTCTCTTTAAATATTTCATGTAGATATTGAAGTAGTATTGTTGTTTTACCAACACCGCGAGAACCAAGTATTCCGATAAGACGTTCATTAAAATCTATTTTATGGAATAAAAACCTTTTATACTCAGGAACTTTTTGAGCTAAGATTTGATTTGAAAGTAGCTGTAGTTGCTCTATCATAGTTATTCCAATACAAATTTAATATACAATATCTTGTATTCTAATACAAATAAATTTAAAAGTCAATGACATTGAATCGCTTCTCATTTTATTCAAGCTTACAAATCAAGCTTCATTTTTTCACCTCCAAAAATCGTGACCCCTCAAAAATTTTTACGGGATTTCCTCTGGTGATTGCTTTACCCTCTTTCCATCTTAGCGCGGCTTCTTTATCTATTTTTTCAAGTTGCATGAGAGCCGCTTTTTTCAAAAGTCTCTCTTGTGCTATCTTTTTGTTTTGGTGCTGGCTTCGTTCATCATAGCTAAGCGCTTCAAGATCCAAAGGCGGGTAAAGCGCCCTGACGCCGCTTGAAGTGGTATTAACATGCTGCCCACCCTTTTTGGGGCTTTTCATTGTCTGATAGATGATTTTTGTACGCTCTACCTGCTGGGTTTCACCCTCTTCATAACACTGCAGCGAAAAGTACCAATTTTTTCTTTTGTGTTTGGGTCTAAAAGGACTTGCACAGCGCCAAAGGTGTGTGCCTTGTAACTGCCTAAACCGTGGATCATCACTTTTTAAAAGAAGCGATTGATAGCATTCATAACACGATTTTTTTTCTACCGAGACAATTTCAAAACTGTATTGTTCCTCTAACCATTTATAAAAGTGCCCTACTGCTTTGCATACCTCATCGACACCGTTACCGCTGCTAATATATATCAGCATCGCTTACTCCTTGTAGGTCAAGATGGGTCTAAATGTTGCAATCACACTTGCCAATCCTGCCTCTACCAAGTCATCAATAACAATATCAATATTTTTATACGCTTGTGGCGCCTCTTCATAAAGCAGTTTTGCATCGTTACAAACAACGCGAGTACCAATGGCCGTACGCTCCAGATCACATTTGCTATAACGATCTCTAAGCTTTGCTTCTGCGCCGCTTCTTTCCCACTTTCTTCCGGCACCATGAGCCAAAGAGTAATTAGAATATTGTGTTTTACATGTAGGCATCACAAGGTAACTTAACGTGCCTCTACTACCTGCAATAATAACCGCACCTTTATCTGTAGGCGTGGCACCTTTTCTGTGCAACCACCCCTCTTTGGTGTGTAAAATACTATTGTGTGCCGTGTCACTTACTTGTTTCATCTCAGCGTCAATTTTTATGGCTTTAAGCAAGCGTTTCGCAATGACTTCACGACTCTGTTTGGCATAGGCTAAGGCTTGGTCATGTTCTGTCAAATATCTTTTTGCGGCATCAACGCTGATGCCCTCATTTGGTTTGTATTGACCCGCTACGGTGTCAAATACGATCTGCCCAAAAGCACGAGAGCCACTATGCACTAAAACATAAAGTGCACGCTTATCAATGCCAAGGCTTTGAAAAAGCGCGCTCTCTTTTACCTCATTAACACGGTGGAGTTCCGCAAAATGGTTCCCTTTGCCGATGCTTCCCAAATGGTAGCCAAGTGTTGGCGTATCAAGCGCTACATCCTCTAATGCATCTATTTTACAAAGCGCTTTTGCAAAGTTGTCTACTTTAATTTTTTTTGCTTTTAACGGCACTTCAAAAAGGCTCATCCCGCATCCGATATCGCCTCCGATAAGATGCGGATAAATACGCTCTTTTGTCAAAACCGCCATACCATTGGGTACATTGCCGACACTAAGGTCAGGAAGCCCCACCACTTTTTGCACCCCTTCATAGCGTGCGATCTGTTTGAGTGTTTCAACGCTACGGGTATCGATATAATTCTTGTCCGAAGCGATGATGGTTACATTGTCCATTGTTTTTCCTGTAATTTTTTCTTCTGTTTTGTTGTGTGTTTATTGCAAAGTGTCTCATCTTTGGCTCCTCTGTTTTGTTGAAAAAATGGTACAATTTTTTTATGACGTATTTTGTCCGATTGAAAATCTTGGTGTTTGATGGTTGGAAAAATCTAATGGCATTACATGTAAGAAAAAATAACCTAAAAATCGATATTGACATTATAATTCAAACGAAGTACAATAGTAAAAAAGGAGTTTTATATGATTGCCAGAAAACAGACTTCTATTAAAGTTGACCCGCAGGCATGGGAAGCGGCACGTGAAATATTCAAAGAGTACAACCTAAATGTTTCTGACGCTATTAATATTTTTCTCAATAAGGTCCGTCTCGAAGGCGGTATGCCCTTTGATATCAAAGTTCCCTCTAAACAGCTAAAAAAAGCGATGAATGAGGCTAAAACAGACCAAGGGAGTTATAACGATTCGATAGATGCTCTTATGGATGATCTTAAAAAATGACCTACAAGCTTTTTAAGACCAATCAATTCAAACGATCTTATAAGAAGTTAAAACTAAAAGACAGCGAAGAGCAGGCTTTTATAGACATAGTTTATAAACTCCTAAATGCCATAGCTCTTGATGATAAATATGCAGATCATTTTCTAAAAGGGGACTACAACGGTTTTAAGGAGTGTCATATCAAACCCGATTTACTTCTCATTTATCTGATTGAAGATGATACTTTAAAACTTGTTGACATCGGTTCTCATGGTGAACTGTTTCATTAGATATGTAGAAAATTATCTGTAATGAGCCAAAAATCCAGCCTACACCGAACCCTAGAAATCCTTAAAGCGCTCAACGCGGGTAAAAGAGTGTGTGTCACCAATCTGGCAACGGCGTACGAGGTAAGCGATCGCACGATTCGCCGCGATTTTGAACTGATCAAAGAGATTTTCGGCGATTTTGTCGCCAAAGAGGGCGAGTGTTATCAGGCGTACCAAAAAATACTCCTCGAAGAGGTGCTAAGCGCGACCGATCTAATGACGCTGGCTAATATCGTCAACCTCTTTGGCGTCGCGCAAAAAGAGTCGCTTGTCTCAAACAAAACCAAAGCGTTGATTGAGCAGTCCATGAGTGTGTACAATTTTAAATCCCGCCCTTTTGAGAACATGCGCAACAAAGAGGTCATTAAAAAAATAGAGCACGCCATCAAGTTTCATAAAGAGATCAAGATAGACTACAAAAGTGAACGAGCCGTTACGAAGACGACGTTTCACCCCTACAAAATCCTCTTTTTAAACGAAAACTTCTATCTTGTCGGTGAAAATGCCTCGAAACAGCAGTTTGAGTTTCGGCGTATCGCCATGATCGAAGCGGTGCATGACACCAAAAAAACATTCTTTACGCATAAAGATATTCATACCTTTATTAAAAACATTCAGACGCCGTGGGCCGTGTTTGGAAAAGAGCTCATCGTTGTAAAAATGCGCGTTGCCAAAAAAGTGCGCCGGTTTTTTATTTTTAAAAAATACCTGCCTTCCCAGGAAGTCGTACACACCTTTGACAACGGCGATATCGAGGTTCATTACAGCGTCACTTCGCTATATGAGCTTGAAGATCTTGTCATTAAATGGCTGCCAAATATTAGAATCATTGCGCCTATGGGTTTTAAAAAAATGATGAAACGCACGCTAAAGCAGAAACTATTGTCGTTAACGCAATAACGTTCCCTAAAACTTATGCTAAGATTTTGCATGGAACCTTCTCAACTTCTTTTTAATATCATCGATACCTCTACAGATGCTTTTATGCTACTTGAAAAGCAGGAATCCGAAGTGCTCAACACGCTTTATACCAATACGGCAATGGAGCAGTTACTTGAAACGACCTCCGGTGCACTTCCCGATGACGTTATTTCACTGGTACTTAAACACTTAACTACTGACGCAGGGGTACACACGTTGCATAGTTGTGAATATTTTGACGGTGTGTTTGACCTTCACCTGCGTTGGCAGGATTCGCAAGTACTGCTCAACGTTACACCTTGTCACGGCGGTTTGTTTGAACACATCACACTCAGCGATCTTGGCAGTAGCTGTAGCGCACTGGTACTGGTACTGAATGAAGAGGGAAACATGGTGGATGTCAACGACTGTTTTTCAAAATTTGTAGGACATGACAAATCCGAACTGTTAGGAGAATCGTTTTTAAGCACCTTTATTCCGGGCGATGCTCAAAAGCTTGGCGCCTATTTTCAAGAGATTCTGAGCCGTCCAAGTTATCACCAAAATTTTGTTACCCCCATCAAAAATTTTGAAGGCAAAATACACCGCATGAACTGGCAGGTGTCGCGACTTGTACGCAATGAACATACCTATGTAATTGCCATCGGCAGCGATATCAGCCGCCTTATCGAGCGTCAAGACGACCTGCAACGCGAACTCTCCAGCGTAAAAGTCGGATTTAACCACTTTCCTTACGCCGTTGCTTATGTCAGTGACGATGGAGTCTTGACATCAATGAATATCCGTTTTAGAGAGCTTTTTCATCTCAAAGAGCCGCATCCGCATTTTGATAGCATCGCACTTTTCAAAGAGAAGATCGGGTTTCAAACGATGTGCGAACACATTGCGCTCATCAAAGAGCTAGGTTATACACTTAGCTTGGATGGCACAAAATTCAAGATCGACATCCGACTGCTTGAGAGCAAACATAAAACCGCATCGCTTTACATGATCATCATGCGGCCTCTTTAATAGCGAATCGTAAAGCCCGCCTCAAACGTTTCATCACACGGCAATATCTCTACACTATCTACTCGGTTTGCCTGCGATCCTTTGCGCAAAAGTGCTATAAAGTTCTCAAGACGCTCTTGCTTACATGTAACACACGCCTCGACCGAACCGTCACTCATATTTTTGACATAACCGTTATAGCCCGCTTGTGATGCCAAAGCTTGAATACTTTTGCGATAAAAAACACCCTGAACACGCCCTTTTATATGACAACGATAACTACTCATATCAATACGCTCCAAACCTTACATGTAAGAAGTCGGCGATGGTATCGAGATGTTCGGTAATGTTCTCAAATGCGTGATTGCCACCCTCTTTTACAATCATTGTAGCGCCTCCAAGCTTGGCAACCGCCTCACGGTAGTCAAGCACCTCGTCGCCTTTTTGACTCAGCAACAAAATATTGTCGTTTTCAGCAGTGGCGGGGATGTCGTATTTTCGTAGCATCTCAAAATGGATGTCATTGCACTCGAAATGGCTATTGTCATAGTGGTTTTTTGCCATACCGCGATAGCGCGAGAGCCCTTTGTAGGGGTAGAGCGCCGGATTAATAAGTACCGCTTTTAGCGCATATTTATGGGCTAAATAGTGGGCATAGTAACCTCCTAGCGATGATCCGATAAGATGCAGAGGCGCATCGTTGTCGCTACACAGTTCAATGCACTCACTAAGCGTTTGTATCGCCAAATCGGGCACATACGACAAGGAAGGTGCAAAGACCTTATGGTTACATGTAAGGTTTTTAAAGAGCGTGGGTTTGGCTCCTTCACCGCTACTACCAAAGCCATGAATATAAAGTATCATTCTCGTTACCTTGTGTTACTTAAAATCTCTGATATCAACTCAACATTATTTCATTTCATTACAAAGACACAGCTAAAACGCTATAATCATTCAATAAGGAATTATAATGAAACCTTTATGGCGATATCGCTTCATCTTGGTACCTTCTTTATTGGTGACATTACTGCAAGCACAAGAGCCTACAGATGATCTAAGTGCATTGTTGGATGAAGTAAGTGATATTGCCACCAAAAACTCCCTCAATGTCGATTATATGCCTTCAGTCGTAACCGTTATTAATGCCGAGAAATTTCGAGATGCCGGTATTTCCAATTTAGCCCAAGTACTTGAGATGCTTCCGGGATTTCAGATTCAACACACTACCATCGGCTATACCACAACAACCGTGCGCGGTTTCAAAAATCCCAATGCCTATCTCTCCGATAAGATTAAAATCTTGATTGATGGCATACCGGTACACTATGAAACCTCGGGAAGTAGCCACTTTTTTCTCGATTTTCCGCTGGAGCTTGTCAAAAAAATCGAAGTACTTCGCGGTCCCGCTTCGAGCCTTTATGGAGCGGGGTCGCTTTATGGCACTATCAATATTATTACCAAACTCGGGAGTGGGATGAAGCAAAATCGTCTCCAGCTTAAAACCGGATCATTCAAATACGCTTCAGCCGGCGGCAATGTTTATACATCAATCGGTGACTGGAGCTTTTATGCCGACGGTTATTATCAGCAAAACGATAAAAAATTCTATGCTCTTCGCAAAGGAAAACGCGGCGATTATGTAGATGAATCAATGCAAGACTACTCACTCGGTTTTAGGCTTGAGAATGAAAATTGGGAATTTTTAACCCGTCTCAAAACCAATGATACGGGAAATTCGTATAGTTTTGAAGGCACCTTTAATCCTATTGAAGGTCGTGATATGGGAAGGCATGGTAGCACCTTTCTTCTCTCACGGCTTGGCTACAAGAGCAATATTAGCGACATCCATTTCAAAACCACGGCAACTTTTTCACACCGCAATGTTTCATTCGATGCCAATATTTTAAGTATTGGAAAAGTTGACAAACGTTTTAAAGAGATTGGTATATACGGGATGCGTGAAGGTCTTTATATCGAAGAGGAAGCTGAAGAGAACAATTTTGATTTTGAGAGTGTCGCCACTTTTGAGGACTATCACTCTAACAACCTGCTTGCCGGAATCGGTGTGCAATATACCGTGGTGAGTTCGGATAAATATTACAACAATGTCGAAGCCTATATTGAAGCAAATCTTGACACCATCACCTCACAACCCAATTACGCCGATTTTGATTTTAATGAGATCAACGAACCCGCATACTGGGGCAATAAAACGGCTAAAAAGCTTCAAGACGGGACAAACCGCACCAATGTCTATGCCTATCTGCAAGACCTTATTACGCTTAGCGATGCGTTTGATCTTACACTTGGCATCCGCGCCGACAACTACTCCGATTTTGGTTTTGAACTCTCAAAACGAGCCGCACTGGTGTACCGCGCAAGTGAGATAAGCATTTTTAAACTACTTTATGGCTCTGCTTTTCGCGCACCCTCATTTATTGAAAGCTATGCAAACGGACATATCAATTACCGTCAAGGCAACGAAAACTTAAAACCTGAGGAGACCAATACCTACGAAGCGGTTGCTATTTACAAACCGAATTTCCATCACCACCTCATGATCAACTATTTTTATTCCGTTCTTGACAATGTTATTGACCTTGAAGAGGATCATCTCACCCCCGAAGGTTACGACAATTACGGCACACGTGTTTCTCAAGGGGTTGAGCTGGAGTATAACTATAAATCGAGAGAACGCCACGACCTTTACTTTAATGCAACATATATCGACACTGAATACTCTTTGGTTACCGATACGCAAGACATTATGAGCGACATGCCCGATATTTCCAAAGTGATGCTCAAAGGGCTCTATATTTTTCGCCCTAGTAACCGCTTGTCGTTTGGTACTGTATGGCGCTATATCGGTGAAACTACCAAAACGCCGCTCGATTGGGTTAGCAATGACTCTACGGTAGATCATTATCATGTTTTTGATGAAACGGTTACATTTAAACTTTCACAACGTTCACACATCCGTTTAAGTATCAAAAACATCTTCAATGCAGATGTAAAAGAGCCATCGTATTACTATCGAACTTCTGGAGGAGTGAGTCGCGAAGGGAGTGAAATCTTTGCAAGTTATGAGGTAACGTTTTAAGCAGGAGGCAACAAGAAATGGTGTTGAATGGAGTTGAAACTCTTAGCTCTGGATGATGAATTGTTCTAAGGAGTATTTCTTGCTACCTTCTGTAAAAATATAGCATTTCAAAAATTTATACGAAGGCGCTTTTTTAAGTTAACTTCATAATTAAAAGTTACATTAAATATAATCTCCTCCTTAACTCATATCATGTTTTAAACCGATTAAGCTTATCACCAAGTTCTCGAACAACCCCAGAGAGTTGATGAGTTTTACGCACAATCTCTTCTGCACTATTACGATTCTCGGTCGAGATATTATTAATACCGTCAATATTATTCGTCACGTCTTCAACGCTCTCAAGCACCTGCACATTTTGTGAAACGACACTCGAAGAGATTTCAACGGCACGATTCATGATTGTGCCGGTACTCTCAATTCGCGTTTTGACAATTTCAGAGTTCTCAAGCAGTTCCTGAACCGTTTTGGAGTCTGCATTCATCTCTTCTGAAATCTCTATAATCGACTGCACAATCACATTTACCGTAGCGGTAATTTCGGAGAGTGATTTTTGCGTGCGTTCAGCCAGCTTGCGTACCTCATCGGCAACAACGGCGAATCCACGACCATGCTCTCCGGCACGCGCAGCTTCGATAGCCGCATTTAGGGCTAAAAGATTGGTTTGATCCGCAATATCGGAAATCACTTCAAGAATCTGCTTGGTCTGCTCTACTTCACCGGTTAAGGTCTCAAGTTTATGAGCCATCTCCAGTTCGCTCTGTGCACTCTCTTGCAATGTTGTCATTAGTCCCATAAAATCCGTAGATGCCGATTGAAGCTGGTTATTGGCATTGCTAATATCATTTTCGGACTGCTTGGTAAACTCAACCGTTTTGGCGATACTATCCTTGACGTCACGGTTTTTGCCTACCGTATTGGAAACAAGATGCTGCTGTTCCTCAATACCTTTCATAATAGCTTCTACATTACCCAGTAACTGTTTGGATGTTTCACTATTTACCTCAAGCGAACGCTTTGAATCTGAAACAATAGAGTGGGTTCTATTGATAAATGCGTTGATATATTTGGCAACTATTCCTATCTCATCTTTACTGCGGACATTGAGCTGTTGTGTCAAATCACTCTCGCCCTCGGAGATATCTTTCATCCTGACCTCAAACTCATGCATCGGAAGGCTTAGCACATAACGCAAAATAAAAATCAATGCCGCCACAATGATAATATCAATGACGCTCATAATCACAATTTGCATAATAAGCCCGCTCTCGGCATCTTTAATCGAACTCTCTACGATTTTAATCGGCTTGGCAATCACGGCATATCCGATCACTTTGTCCTCAAAATCTTTAATAGGCTGTTTGACTACAAAATAATTTTCTGTACTAAACGACGTATCATTATGACTCAAATCAAGTGCTCCAATCTCTTTGAGTAGCTGTTGATTACTGCCTTCCTCTTTTTGAGATAATACATAATGTGCTGTTTTGGGTGCTTTGTCCAGTAGCGTAGATAACGACAGTAGCTCTTGATTCATTAAAATCAGTACATCGGCATCCGTATCGCTTTTTGCGTTATTGACAACCGAATTAAATCCTTGAATAAACTCCACCGATCCCAGATAGGCTCCCTCTGAAACGATAGGTGCCAAACCGCGAATCACCATACCTGCACGACCTACTTCAACAGCTGAAAAAGGTTTTTGTGTCTTCTTTACATGTAAGATCGTATGACGAAAACCACTAAGATCATCCCCATTTTTTTTCGGTTTCCAGTGACGTAAAAAACTTTTGACATCGGCCGTATGAATATGAATCTTGATATTGTGATAGTCGGTATTCTCTTTAAACTCTTTAGCCAATGCACTCAGTGACTGCAAGGCAAGTTCCCGGTTTTCGGTTTTAAGCGCGTCTATAACCGTACCGTTTTTTGAAATATTAATGGCATTGGAAAGACCGATATCAAATTTGGTCGCAAGCTGATTTTTGAGATAGACCCCGAGATTGCGTTCCTCCTTATGATACACATCTTCTTCAATTTCAATGAGTGAAAAATACGAACTCACCAAAATGAGAGACATACCGATAACGATTGATGCAATAAGTGGGATATGAATTTTGGCTCCAATAGAGAGACGATCAAGCATAAATACACCTTATTATTAAGTCTAAAATTATATTTATTTATACAATGTTTCTCTTTAAATCTTTTTGAGAGCGTTTTAATAACGCGCTTATTGCGCGTCGGGTTTAGGAGTATTTTGCGTGCTAGCAGGAAGCACTGGATAGACAATTTGCGGTTTAACACCGGTGAGTGATTTTAAAAACGTTTCAATAGATGCGGCCTCTTTATCGCTAATGTCAATGCCGAGTTGCACGCTACCCATCTCTTTAATCGCTTCTTGAAGCGTCCAGATTTGACCATTGTGAAAGTAAGGAGCCGTCTCTTCGATATTACGCAGTGTCGGCGTTTTCACCATACCGTTGGAATCACCTTTAAAATCACCTACATGCGCAAATTTGTATTTATTTGCAATCTGAAACGGTTGCATCGTACCGCCCACGCCAATACCGGTATGACAACCGACACACCCTTTATCAATAAACGTTTTCAGACCCGCTTGTTCTGCCGCGTTTAATGCCGTCTCATCGCCAAGCATAAACGCATCGAAGCGTGAAGGCGTAATCAGTGTGCGTTCAAATACGGCAATCGTATCGGCAATTTTTTCAAAATCAATCTCGACACTGTTGCCATACGCTTTTTTAAATTCTGCCACATAATCCGGTATCGACGTGACACGCGCAACCACAAGCGACTTTGGCGCCGCCATTTCGGGGCCTGCTTGAATCGGTCCTTGCGCCTGATCTTCAAGATGCGGACTGCGCCCGTCCCAAAACTGTACGGCGTTTAGTACCGAGTTATACACGGTTGGCGAGTTTAAATGATGTGGATTTGCCGTCCATTTATGGCCAATCGCCGCACTCACGCCATCCACACCACCTGTGGCAAGGTTGTGACAGGTATTACAGCTAATCAATCCGCTTTTTGAAAGTCTTGGGTCAAAATAGAGCTTTTTCCCCAGTTCGATTTTAGCATCACTCATTGGGTTTTTGGCATCATCTACCAATTTCATAAGTTCTGATTTGGATTCGGGGATTGGTGCGAGACCGGATGCTTTAGCTACATCAATCAATGAACCTGCATAGGCCACTGTGCTCAAAGAGGCCGCTACGAATAGAGAAGTAATAACTTTCATAAGATTTCCTTTATTATGATATCTTAGAATTATAATTGCATAATCTTAGAAATAAATTAGTTATGGAAAATATTTATCGTTTAGGTGTTTTCATACCGTTTACTTCTAATTCCTACAATTGGAGCAAAATTTTTTTCAAGGAGTTTTTATGCATATCCGAATCATAGCTTTTGGAGCGCTATTGGTTATCGGCAATGTAAGCCTTGCCAATCAAGAAATTTTTATTGAATTTAATACCGAAACCCAAAAGAGTCAGAAACGTCAACGCAAGAACCTTGAAAACGATATTGCCGCCCATCTTACAGGAAAAGGGCTTGAAGCCGAAACGGCAAAATCAATGGTTAAAAGCAGAAACATTAATCCTGATATGGACATTTCACGTCTACTCTTTACGCTTGAAGATGTTTCGTATGATGCACTTATTGACACTCTCGCCATGCGTGTACTACATAACAAAAGCATGGATTTACAAGATAAACACACCCTCATCGCCATTGCCCAGTCGCTTAAAGGGCCAAAGCTCTCAAAAAAATTGTACAATGAGCTTGATCGGCTCTCAACGCCTATTACAAGCAAATTAGCGTAATGTATCATCACCGATAGCACCCTTTATTTATTATCTGATGTTACGCACTTTACGGGCAAATCCCGAAAAGTGGCAGGGACAAATGTCCCTACAACCCCCTAAAGCTAGCCGCATCATTCGGATGCGGCAGAATAACTGGCCA
Source organism: Sulfurimonadaceae bacterium (assembly GCA_050292115.1). Taxonomy (GTDB): domain Bacteria; phylum Campylobacterota; class Campylobacteria; order Campylobacterales; family Sulfurimonadaceae; genus JAFGUB01. The sequence continues at coordinate 17,120 of JBNKLA010000082.1, forward strand.
TTTACGCCCTTTTTTTCAAAAGTGCGTAAGGTCAGTTCCTAAATAACATTGATTTTGAAGATGCGAAAAGTGCACAGTAAAAAAATATATAGTCCAAAAGAAAAAAGTTTAGAGGTATAGAAGTGGTGGGTCCTGAGAGACTCGAACTCTCGACCACCCCGTTATGAGCGGGGGGCTCTAACCAACTGAGCTAAAGACCCACTAAAATATTTGAAGAGCGAAATTATAAACACTCTATCATAAAAGCAAGTTTACAAGAAGCTTTTTTTACCCCTTACATCATACATATCCCGAAAACGAAATGCCAACAGATTCTCTAAAATGGCGATGAGAACCACAAAATTCACAAAACTACTACCGCCGTAGCTAAACATCGGTAGCGGTACGCCGACAACCGGAGCAAAACCTATGGTCATAGCGATATTGATGCTCATATAGATAAAAAAGAGCAAAGAGAGTCCGGCGGCAACCACTTTGATGTAATAATCTTCGCTCCACATGCCAATGCCCATAAGGTGTAAAATCAATACGGCATACACTGCAATCAGCCCCAAAGCACCCAAAAATCCAAAACGCTCAACGACATAAGCAAAAATAAAATCGCTCGATGCGATGGGCAAAAATTTCATTTGAGCCTGTGTGGCGTCTTCTTTGGCATTGCCTAGCAATCCCCCTGAACCAATGGCAATAATCGACTGCTGTACCTGATAACTTGGTTTCTCTCCGATAAAATCGCGCAAACGCTGTTTTTGATAATCGTGTAGTTGCGTATAAATCAGCGGCATCGAAATCAAGAAAACTCCAATCAGCGAGAGCCATATCTGCCACCGTACACCCACAATAAAGAGCACGCCCATCCCCAGCATCAAGAGTACAGTCGCCGTGCCCAGATCGGGCTCTTTGGCAATCAGTGCGAAAGGTAGCAGAATAAAAAACGAGATGCGTGCAAAATCTTTAAAGGCGTACCCTTTTAGCGGCGGCGGGTTCTGCGCAATCAGATATGCCAGCATTAAAATAAAAGCAGGTTTCATCAATTCGGAGGGTTGCAACGTAAAATTAACAAAGGGGATTTCCAGCCATCGCTGCGCCCCAAGGCGTACTTCGCCTACAAACTCTACGGCAATCAACAAAATAATATTAAGCCAGTAAAAGAGTGGAATCATCCAGCTAAAACGACGGATAGGAAGCACTATAAAAAGGGCAAAAAGTACCAATCCTACTGAAACATACACCATATGCTTTTGCGCCAGTGCCGGATGAATTTCATCAATAAGCCACCCCGAAACTGCTACAAGCGGCACCAATAGCAAGAGCGTAAAAAAATCGAAATGTGTTAAAATACGCCGATCAAGTTTCCACACGGACGTTCCTGCTATATCTATTTCTTGCGATTATATACGAACTCGTCTCATATTTCGCTGTTATAAGCGTTACATGTAAGGACTCAATATGCCTAAAAGCGCTACCTTTACTGTTGATGAGGCCACGCGTCTTGACACCTTTTTAAGCGCTAAACTGGGTGAGACCCGCAACCAGATTGCCCAGCTCATCAAGCATGAAGCCGTGAGTGTTGATGACAAAATCACCTCCAAACCGGGTCTCAAACTCAAAAGTGGGCAGAGTGTACATGTAAGCTTTCCCGAAATACAAAAACACGAAGCCCATGATATAAACTTTGACATACCGGTGCTGTATGAAGATGATGATATTTTAGTGATCAACAAACCCAGTGGCCTTACCGTACACCCTGCCCCCAGCGTGAAAGAGCCCACACTCGTAGATTGGCTGATACATAAAGGCATATCACTCTCGACAATCAGCGGCGAAGAGCGCCACGGCATTGTACATCGTCTCGATAAAGGCACCAGTGGTGTGATGGTAGTGGCCAAAAACAATGCGGCGCACGAAGCACTATCGCTTCAACTGCAAGATAAAAGCATGGGACGCTACTATTTGGCTGTGATTACACCGCCGCTCAAAGAGCTTTTTACACTTATCGAGGCCAAAGTGGGGCGCAGTCCTTCAAACCGTCTGAAAATGGCTGACGTGGCACATGGTAAAGAGGCCAAAACGCTCTTTCGCCGTCTAGTGCTCTCAAGCGATGAAAAGAGCGAACTGATCGGATGTAAACTTTTTACCGGACGAACGCACCAGATTCGCGCCCATTTAGAGACCGTTAGCCGCCATATTCTGGGCGATCATTTATACGGTGTTAAGAGCAAACACGCTAAAATCGAACGCATTTTACTGCACGCCTATATTCTCTATCTCGAACACCCTTTACGTGGTGAGATGTTGCACTTTTGTGCACCGATGGATACGGCGATGCAGGCATATCTGAGTACACATTTCGATCAGGAGCTTCTTAATGCGGCCATATCTTCGGACACTTTTAGTCATCATTTCGACACTTTCGCTCTTTAGCGGCTGTTCCAAACAACCCAAACCCGAACCCAAAGTTCAGATTGACCCTACGCTACCCACACCGGTACTAAACGGCCATATCAGCGATATGAATGCCATTGCATTTGAGTGGCAAAGCATTGAAGATGCACGGGTCAAAGGCTATTATGTGTACCGCTCTTTGGATGCAGGCGAAAAACTGCAACGCTACGCTACCGTTAAAGGCACGCACGCCACGCATTATGTCGATAACGACCTTAGCCCCGATCAAACCTATGCCTACCGTTTTTCAACCTTTAACGACAAAGGCATCGAATCGCGCGCCAGCAAGACCTACCGCACCGGCACACTACCGCTCTTTAAATCAGTAAGCTTTTTTACCTCTATCGGCAATATGCCGCGCAGTGCCAAGCTCATCTGGCGGCCTCACACCGACGTGCGCGTCAAGAGTTATCGAATTGAGCGCAAACTTCGTAGCGATGCAGAATGGAGCACGATTGCCAGTATTTACGGGCGACTTAATGCCGAGTATATTGATGACGATCTTGATGACAACCAAATATATAACTACCGCATCTACGCCACTACATTTGAGGGGATCGAATCGTCTCCCAGCGAAACCGTCACCGTGGTCACCAAACCCCTGCCCGATCCTATAACCAATATTAAAGTCACCCAAAATCTGCCACGCGCTATTCGTATCTCATGGGATGCAAGCCAACGCGAAAACTTTGAGCACTACAATATCTACCGCGCCACTTCGGCAAACGGAAGTTTTCAGTATCATGTCAAACTTCATGAGAGCACATTTTCAGATCGCATCGAGGACGACGGCGCACGCTATTACTACAAAGTTACCGCCGTTGATAGCGACGGCCTTGAAAGCAAACAAGGCAAGCGTGCTTATGTGGGAACCACGCTTGCAAAACCGGCCACACCACAGCAGATTCGTGGTAACTATCAAAACGGCATGGTACGCATTCGCTGGATCAAAGGCGATGACAATGCCGCAAGCTATACGGTTATTAAAACCAAAAAAGAGGGCTGGTTTGAACAAAGTGTCGAAGAGTTCCCCAAACTCCACAAAACCAATTTTGCCGATGGCGGCGTAAGCGCGGGGAGTGTCTACGCCTATAAAGTCGTTGCGGTAAATCAGTACGGTATCCGTTCTGAACCCAGCGAAGCGGTAGAAATATCAATAGAGGCGCAATAGCTTGCCACACTTACATGCAAAGCAATTTAACGCGCCCCTTCTGCCCTGTGAACACGACGGCGTGCAGTTTGAGTTTATCGCTTCAAACCTATTGCATAATGATGAAAAACTAATTGCCGTCACCTATGAAAACAAGCACTTCTTTCTACTGTGCAAAACCAATGATTCGCACGTTTTGCTCAAAAGCGACAAACTCACCCGCCCTTCGCCCAATTATCTTATCAAACATGCCCTATTGGCGTATGCCAAAGCGGCTAATCTGGAAGTTTTGGCTTCTAATGTGGATGAAGACTCCAAAAGCCGCCACCTCGAAAATGACACGGCGCTCAAAGATATTCATTTTTTTGCGTCGCACTTTCCCAAAGCAGACGACATTCAGATAGAGGTCGGTTTTGGATCGGGACGCCATCTGCTACATCAGGCGCAACAACATCCCGAGTCGCTTTTTATCGGCATTGAGATTCACAAGGCCTCTATTGAGCAGCTTTTGAAACAGGTGGCGATTCAAAAGCTCGCCAATGTGATGGTACTCGATTATGATGCAAGACTCTTTTTGGAGCTGGTACCCTCTAACGTTGTCAGCAAGATTTTTGTGCATTTCCCCGTGCCGTGGGATAAAAAACCGCACCGTCGCGTCATTTCCAAAAGTTTTATTGATGAAGCGGAGCGGGTACTGTGCCAAAATGGCCGGCTGGAGCTACGCACCGACAGCGATAACTACTTTGCCTATTCATACGAAACGTTTATCGCACGCAATCAGATATCGCTTGAAGTACACAAAAACCGCGATATCGCCATAAGCAGTAAATACGAAGCGCGCTGGAAACGGATGGAAAAAAATATCTACGATATCACCATGATCAACAGCACCGTCAGTGAAGTACTTACCGATAATAGCGACTTTTCATTTATTACATGTAAGCGCTCACACGATGAACTTACAGCGCTCAACGGTACAACGCAACGCTTTGATGCGGGCTTTATCCATTTTGAGCGGATATATGCCACACCAGACAATGCACTGGTATTACGCCTCTCTATGGGCAGTTTTGACCGTCCTGAACATCTTTATGTTATCATTGATACACACTCATGCCGCTACTATCCCGCACCGCCCGTCGCATCGCGCTCTAACCTCACTATTCACAATCATCTTAAGGCCTTACTGCATGGATAAAGTTATACTCGCCCAAGAGCTTTCACTCGCCTACAACGACAACGAGACTATTATTAACGAGGCCGACATTGATATTGATTCAGGCAGTTTTGTGTTTATTACAGGACCCAGCGGCAGTGGAAAATCAACACTGCTTAAATCCTTTTTTGGTGCTTTACAGCCGCGTCACGGATCATTGATCGTGGGGGGTGTGGAGATGAAAGCGATTGAGACTAAAAAGCTTAACTTTCTGCGCCGCCATCTAGGCATTGTATTTCAAGACTATAAACTCGTCAAAGAGTGGACGATTGAGAAAAACGTGATGCTACCGCTGATTATCTCCGGCTACGCCAAAGATGTGAGTGAGATGCAGGTTGAAAAACTGCTCAAGCATGTTAAAATGAGTCATCAGGCCGGAAAGTACCCGCCTGAGCTGAGCGGTGGAGAGCAACAGCGCATCGCTATGGCGAGAGCATTGGCTCACAATCCTATTATGATTTTGGCCGATGAGCCCACCGGAAACCTTGATGACTACTCATCCGATCTTATCTGGAGGTTGCTTGAGGGTGCCAATACGCAACTTAAAACAACTGTTGTCGTCGTCACGCACCATATTCCCGAAAGTATCAATGTCGATTATAAACATTTTCATATCGAAGCAGGAGCCGTCTATGCGGTCGTTTAAAAATCACTTATCGCTTATCATGGCGCTTTTCACGATTTTGTTTGCGATTCAGATATTCATTAATGTACAGCGCGCCGTAAGTGCCTATGAAACGACGCTTTCAGACAACTATTCGATTATCGTGATTTCCAATAGCGCACTCACCGCCACGCAACTCACTAATGCACACTCCATGATCAAAAGCAGTGAGACGGTTAGCGTTGATGAAGTGCTTAATAAACTCACACACGATATGAAACAAAAGAATGTTGATCTACTCAAAATCAGCCTGCCAAAATTTTATCGGATCCGGCTGGATCGTTACCCCTCGCCCGAGCAAATTGCTTCGGTCAGTAGCGCACTTAAGCGCATTAAATCGATTACGAAAGTAGAGAGCTTTTCGCAGTCTCACGACCGTCTATTCGGTCTGCTGGTGCTTGTCAAATACGTGGTTGTCGTACTCGCCGTTTCGACGCTGATCGTTACAACGCTACTTATCATCAAAGAGATGCGCATCTGGCAATTTCAGCATATGGAACGCATGAACATCATGGCACTTTTTGGCGCCCCGGTGTGGCTTCGTTCTGCGGTACTGTTTCGGCTGGCTATAGTTGATGCCGTTATTGCTTCTATTCTTGTTAGTGGCACGTTTTTTGCTTTAAATATGCAACCGATTATTCACGATAGACTACAGCAGGTCAATATTTCGATCACCCTGTTTGAGCCGATACAAGATGCCATTTTGCTCTCTAGTATCGCTCTTTCGGTATCGATTTTGCTGGCTTCGATGATAATTATGGGACATAAAGAAGAGGTTTAATGCGTCTAATTCTGGCTGTTGCTTTACTCTCGCCGCTACTGCTGGCGGTGACCTCAATTGATGACAAAATTACCAATACCGGTAAACGTCTAAAGAATTTTGATGCCACTTATAAAACACTGAGTGCCGATATGAAGGCCAATGCCAAAGAGATTCTTGAGCAAAACCGCGCCGTACTGACTCAACAAGGCGAACTTAAAAAACTGCAAAAAGCCCTTGATGCCAAAGAGACACTTTACCAATCTGAAAAAGGCGAACTCGCAAAACTCAACGTCACCCAAGAAGATCTGCAAAAAGCGCAAAACGAGATTGAAGAGCGCCTCGCTTTTGCCATTGCCAAAAACGTATCGCTCTCACTACTGCTAAATGAAGATCGAGCCAAAAATGCCGAAAGCCTCATTACCGAAGAGGCGCTGCGAAAACTCTCGACAATCACGCAAGATGAGATCAAAAGCCTCGAAGATTCATACAGCGGCAATAACGAAGCCATCCTTGCTTTGCAAAAACGGGTTAAAACGTTGCGCCTCTCCATACTTGACATGGAGAAACGCCAACATGAACTCTCTATCGCTTATGATGCCAACACAAAAGCGTTGCAACGTCTTAAGGCTAAAACTACGGAATATAAAGTGTCACTCAATAAACTACTGCATGAACAAAAAGCGCTTAAATCAACACTTAAACGCCTTAAAATCGTAAAAGCCGAAGAAGAAAAAGCGCAAACAGCCGCTGCACTTGCAAGCAAAAAAGAGGAAGAAGAAGCACAAAAGAAGAGCGAAAGCATCCTTGCAAGCAATACGCTACCCACTGTGAAACAGGTCGGCCACAGTTATCAAAAAGTTCAAACCAAACGCTACCGCGGTAAAAAAACCATTGCTCCGCTTGACGGTTATAACGTTACTAAAAAATATGGTCCCTACACCGACCCCATTTACAATATCAAAATCTTTAACGAATCGGTCTCGCTTAGACCCAAAGAGCGCAACGCCAAGGTTAAAAACATCCTAAACGGCAAAGTCGTCATGGCTCAAGAGACGCCAATGTTAAGCAATGTGGTCATTGTGGAACATAGCGATGGATTGCACACCATATACGCGCACCTTGATCAAATCGCCCCCACCATCAAAACCGGAAAAAAGATCCGGAAAGGCTCTATTATCGGGCGCGTTGACGATGAACTGCTATTTGAAGTGACTCAGAAAAATTATCATATCAATCCGTTGCAGCTTATTAACTGACTTAATGCTTATACTCTAATAGCACGTCTTTGTCTTTTTTGAGCCGATCACTTGCAAACTCAAAGAGATAACTATAGCTGCTTACTGCTTTTATCATCACCTCTTTATCATCTACGATATCAGAGTGTGCATTGTACGCATAACCAATCACATCGGGATAATACTCTATTGTCTGCATTACAAAAGATTTGGAATGCAATAGGCTCTTGTCAATATCTGACATTAACGATGTATCTTTTTTTAAGCAAAGCAATGCGAGTTCTTCATCTTTTTTAAGCTCATCGGGTAGATCTCGATAATTTTTGGGACGCGCTTCAATCGCGTGCAATGCAAACGCTTTATCGTTTTTAAGATCGGTATCCAAATCTCCCAGTATAACACCTCGCTCAAGCAGTTTGTAAAACGTCTCTTCGGATGGATTTTTTATATGCGAATGTGCTAAAACAATCAATTTATTCTCTAGTGCACACGCTATAAGCTCAGGCGTTTGCTCATCAATAAACTGTAATGCCATCGCATTACTCTCAACCGCTTGCATTTGTAGCGCGCTACTTGGTGTATCAATATGCTGAATACAAAATCCGTTTTGACGAATGGCGGTATCTATTAATTGTGCAGAGGGATTAGGAATATATTTAAGCGCCAGCCCATACTTTTGTAAAATGTTTTGTTGCGTTTGTTCATCATAAGTATGCAGTTTTCGAATATCCGTAACACCGTTTTTTTGAAGGAGCTTAATACCTTCACGAAACTCTTCAATATCTCTAAAAAAGAGATCAAACAGATCAGGAATGCGTAAATCTGACGCTACATACTCCTTTTTCTTCTGCATTTCAGATGCAATATACGCTTGTGCCTCTTTTTGAGAATTTATTGTGATAATTTTTACGTTTTGATCGTTATCTATAGTACCTTCTTGCACTTCTATTCTATCAGGATAAAGTCGCGCCCACCAATACATATCCGACATTGCGCACCCCTAAATTTTATTTTACGGAACAAGAGATGCTAAGCACAGTGCAAACAGAAAAAAGGCAATTATATGTCGGAAGTTTGCATTCAGAGTATCGACCAACTGGGTCTTGTCATGGGAATGATAGAAGA
>JBNKLA010000083.1:0-33421 GCA_050292115.1 Sulfurimonadaceae bacterium
CGAAGGGAGCCAAGAGACGCAGCAATCTTGAACTTTTTTCTTTGCGTCCGTAGCTACGGCTACGCACTTAAAGAAGAAAAGCCCAATCTCACTACGTCTCTTGGCTCTGAGACTATTTGGGAGTTTTGCAAGAAGTCTAATGCAAGAAGAGTTTACAAAAAGCTATAATTTTTACAAAGAGTTTAAAACCAACTTTGTAAATGGTATGGTTCGCCATAGCACATTTTAAAATTGAAAAACGCGATATGAGGAGTAAAAAATGCATGAATGCGAACGTCTGGAGAAGATGCTACATGAAGAGGTTATTCCCGAGATAGAAGGATATATCGATACGCTATTTGAAAAAATAGCCGAAACGAAAAACGCAAGCAATGAGGATCGTGACGCACTTCAAGAGATGCAAGAGCTACGCGATGATTTTAACGAGATGTTGCGTGATCTTCAAAGCGGCGAGATGGAGTCTGATGAGTGTGCAGAGATTATCGAAGAGCTCACTCAGATGCTACAGCAGAGCGAATAAGCTCAAGCTTTTGGGCGCGTGAGAGTTTTTTAACGGCAAGCTCACGCTTGAGTGCGTCGCTTCGGGTTTCATGGCATTCATGATAACTTAGCACTACCGGACGGCGCGAACGGGTATATTTGGCGCCTTTGGGGCTACTGTTGTGCTCATCAAGGCGCTGATCCAGCGTTTTGGTAATACCGGTATAGAGCGTATCGTCGTTACATGTAAGAATATAGAGATGCCAGCTCACGGTAGCAGTACCGCCTTTTCATAGCGTAGCGGCGCGGCCATGGCACTGTCGGCATAAAGTAGCGGGCTGTCCAGATCCACGTAGCGAATCACATCGCCATAGCACATGGCAAGCTCCGCCGCCGCTTTTATTGAGTGCGGCCCCTCAAGCATGGAACCCATCATACATGTAAGCTTATGCGCACGGCAAAACTCCAAAATTTCTATCGCTTTGGAGATGCCGCCGCACTTCATGAGTTTGATATTAATCATATCGGCAGAGCGCATCTCATAAACCCGTTGCACCCCCTCAATATCAAAAGCCGACTCATCAGCCAAAATGGGAATAGGACTCTTACATGTAAGGCGTGCCATTGCTTCAAGCGCATCTGCGTTTAGGGGCTGCTCAATCAAGGCGATATCAAGCGGTGTGATCGCTTCGATGGTATGCAACGCTTCATCTTCACTCCACGCCTGATTGGCATCAATCAGCAACGTGGCATTGCCTGTCACAGCGCGTATAGCCTGAATGCGCGCGATGTCGTGCCCATCCTTGCCGCCGACTTTGATTTTGAGAATATCGTACCCTTTTTCACATGCCGCTTTGGCGTGTTGTGCCATCGTCTCGGGTGTGCCCAGCGAAATGGTTATCGCCGTGCGTAGCGTACGCCGTTTGCCGCCGAGATACGTCACAAGATCATGACGCTCACGTGCGGCCAAAAGGTTGTACAGCGCCATATCTACCGCGGCTTTGGCTGAACTTTTGGCATGGCTTACATGTAAGGTTTCAAAAATGCGGGCATCCAGTTTTTGATGACGCAAAAGCGGGGCAATGTGTTTATTGATATCCTCTTCGATGCTCTGCATGTCCTCACCCGTAATGGCAACGGTCGGCGGCGCTTCGCCAATGCCGCTAAACCCGTGTTCGTCTGAAATAACGACACGAACAAAATGCACGGCATCAACGCGTCGCAATGCGGTCACAAAAGGGTGTGCCAGTTCAATGGTATGACGTGAGGTGGTGATAGTAGCGATACTCATGCGGCGATCATTTGAAGTAGCCACCCTAGCGTCAAGCCGCCAAAGGTACCGATAAGATAGCCCATTACGGCCATCAGTACCGCTACGCCTATCAGTGCACGATCATATGTTGCCGCAAGAATGGGCGCCGAGGCCACACCGCCGATATTGGCCAGTGATGCGACGCCGATGGCAAAAAGATCAAGCTTAAAGAGTCGTGCCAAAAGCACCATCAAGGCCGCGTGTATCAGTAAAATAGCCATGCCGGCAAAAATATAGGTAGCGATGTCGCCCATGCCCTCAATCAGCGCACGTGATCCAATGAGAGCGACGAGCAGATAGAGCATGGTGTTGGCCAGTTCGCTTGAACCGCCAAGCGATGAGAGCGGGGTTTTAGACCCCATTAACCCCAAAAGCGTTGCGAGCAAGACTACCCATGTGGTGGCGCCGAGCCCGCCTAAATGCGGTGCCATAAGTTGTGTAAATAACGCTACGCCAAGCGAAAGCAACAGCAGTAGCCAGTAACGTTTGGGGCCGATGGTGCATGAACAGCCGATACCCTCAAAAGCCTGAGCGTGTGACGTAGCGCGGCTCCAGCGGTTAAAAAGTGGGGCAAAAGCGCTGGTGATAAGTAAAAAACTCACCCAGAGGCTGTAGTTGATCGAATCGACTATCAGCGCAAAGCCCATAGCACTTTCGCTTACATGTAAAGCCGAACCCACCGCCAACATATTGGCCGTACCGCCCATCCAGCTACCGCCAAGCGCAGCAAAGATACCGGCCTCTTCGGTGTTGAAACCTAAAAGCAAAAAGACCAAAACAAAGGCTAGAAAAAGTGACACTAAAGCGCCACTATACGCAATAAGCAGTGTTTTCCCCATCGAAAAAAAAGCTTTGAAATTTACCGATAAGAGCATCAAAAAGAGCATCGCGGGAAGCAGATTGCTTTTAAGCGTGGCGTAGGTGTGTGCGATGGCATTGCCACTCCAAATACCGCTTTGCGCGACTGCCATGCTGAGCGCATAGACGATTACAATGCCCGGAAGGTAATCAAAAATACGCCATGCGCGCCGCTCTAATAGCATAACGCCAAGGGCGATGGCAGCAATGCCGATAAGATACAAAACGGAGGGATTCATGCGCTATTGTAGCATAAGGTTAGCTGTCGGTTAAGGCTTGATGTGGCACAATGAGAATTATGGGAATCGATACGGAATATTGGCTAATTTTTGTTGCACTTTTTTCAACACTAACCTATCTGGTGTGGGGTTTTATTGTCGCATTTGAAGTGGTTTTGGGCATGAGCGGTTCCAAACTCGCACTGCGCTGGATTAAAATGCATCACAGCTATAAAGAGCTTTATATTGAAACGCTACTTTTTTATCCGATGATTTTATTGAGTTACTTTTTTTTGGAACTGCTACCGCATCTGCTCTTTCGTGCGCGACTCTCGCCATTTGATTTACAAGCACTTTTTGATACGCTTTTTGGTGGAGAGTAGATGGATAAAAAACGTTTTATGGCTGAATTGCCAAGTGGCGATGCCATTAAACTTGCTAATGCGATCTACCAAACCTATCTGCTTGAAGAGGACTCGCATCTTAAAATTAGCGTGGCACGGCTTTGTGAAGTGTTTGGTTTTGCACATACGCCACAAACCGTCGCTTACTTTAAGCAACTTATTTGTGAGCTAAATGAACCCGTTGTTGCTACGGATTATGAGTACAAAGAGCATTTTTATAAATGGTTGGTACTCGATTTTTGTAGCTTCAATCAGCCGTGGGGCGATGAGGATACCTATCTCTATCTGGCTGTCAACGAGCTCTATCTCGATGCGATGTCGCGTTTGATGGAAGAGCCTTTTATAGAATTTAAGGATTAAAATGGCTAAATTTGTGATTTTGGATACCGAAACAACAGGTGCGGGCGAGAACGACCGCATTATACAGCTGGGCTACATGGTGCTTGAGCCTTCAAAACCGGTTGTGGTTTATAACGATTTTTGCACTACCGACGTGCCCATTAGTATTGGGGCGATGGAGGTGCACGGTATTACGCCTGAAATGATCGCAAACAAGGTGCCGTGCACGCAAACCAATGCCTACCGCGCACTTGAAACGCTCAATGACGAATCTAACTATCTTATCATCCACAATGCTCCTTTTGATATGGGAATGCTGGAGCGCGAAGGCTTTACATGTAAGATGCGTCTTATTGATACCCTGCGTTGCGCTAAACACGTTTTTGATGATCATGAAGCGCATCGTTTGCAATATTTTCGCTATGCAATGGAGTTGTATAAAGAGGAAGCAGATGAAGCTAAAGCACTTGGTATTGAGGTAAAAGCGCATGATGCTATCGGCGATGTACTGGTGCTCAAGCTCTTTTTGACTAAGCTTAAAGAGGCCGTAATGGCGAAATTTCCAGGCGAAAATCCGATTGAAAAGATGGTTGCATTGACCAAAGTGCCGGTTGAGGTTAAAACTTTCCGATTTGGTAAATATCGTGGCAAAGCCATTGCCGACGTGGCACTTGAAGATGCGGGATATTTGCGCTGGATGCAGGGCAATATGGAGCTTGATGACGATATGAAATACACGTTGGGGAAGTTGTTGAAGAACGGATAGAGTTGTAATACATTGTACCGCTATAATAGTGTTTAAAGGCGTCATTAGGAGAGATACAATGAATTATACGCTCGAAGAGCTTGAGCGTGCAACACGCGAGTTAAAAGTTCTTTATGTCGAAGATAATGCCGAAGCCCGCCAATCGACGCTTATGGTACTCAATGAATTTTTTCATGAGGTCGTGACGGCACTTGATGGCAAAGAGGGGTTGCAAAAGTCGCTAAATGAGCACTTTGATCTGATTTTAACCGATATCAATATGCCTGTAATGAACGGGATTGAGATGTTGCTTGCCATGCGCAAAGCGGGTAGCACCACTCCGGCAGTGATTCTCTCGGCATACAACGAACAGCACTATTTTATCGAGAGTATCCGCGCAGGGGTAGAGGGGTATCTGCTTAAACCGATTGAGGTTGATCAGTTTATCGATATTATCGGTAGAGTGACGGAAAAAATTCGTTTGATAGATGAAAACAGGGCGTATAACCAACGTCTTGAAGAGATGGTAGCTGAGCAGACGAAAGAGATTAAATCCAAAGCACAGCGCTTGTATCAGCAAAGCGTTACCGATTCGGTAACGGGACTCTATAACGCTTCGATGCTCAGTCAACTCGTGGAGCGTTCGCATTATAACTATCTTTTAGTGCTTGATATTGTCAACTTTAGCATTATCAATAAACAGTACGGCAAAAAATTCGGCAATGCGGTTATCCATGCGACGGCACAGATGTTACAGCGACAGATGACCGAGCAGATGCGTCTCTTTAAAGTTGAATCGGATCGTTTTGTGATTGCGGTTAAAGATGTTGAATGCAAGGGACTTGAACAGATTGCCAGACAACTAATCGCTTTTTTTGATGCTACAAACCTCAATGTCGAAGGCAGTGAGATTAATATCAATTTTACCATCGGTGCCACGGAAGTCGTAAAAGATAACAATACACTACTGCAAGCCGATTTCGCCATTGATTGGGCTAAGCAAATGGGGCGGCGCAGCTATTATCTGTATGAAGAGAATAGTGAATCGATGTTACGTGAACAAGAGACTATCAAATGGCTTAACCGCACACGTGAGTTAATCAGCGAGGATAAAATTGAACCCTATTTTCAGCCGATCAAATCCGTTTCAGAGGGAAAAATTGTCAAGTATGAGGTGCTGGCACGCGGTATCGATAACGAAGAGATAATTCCTCCCGGCTATTTTTTGAGTGCGGCGGAGCGTTTGGGACTGACCAGTTCCATTACTCGTACTATTGTCAACAAGAGTTTTGCCTTTTTTGCCAATAACGGCTATACATACGATTTTTCAATCAATATTGGTGAGCGCGACCTTGGCGACGAAGGATTTAGCGAATTTATGACCAAGAAGGCAAAGCATTACGGTATCGATCCATCACGCGTGACATGTGAGATTCTTGAGGGCATTACCATGTCGCAAAATAGCGCTCAGATTATGCAAGAACTCAAAAAACTGCGCGAAGCGGGTTTTAAATTGGCCGTTGATGATTTTGGTGTTGAGAACTCCAATTTTTCAAGGTTGCTGGATATTGATCTTGATTTTATTAAAATTGACGGCGTCTTTGTACGCAATATCACCAAAAATGAGAAAGACCGCAAGATCGTCTGCGCCATTGTAAAATTGGCTAAAACGCTGGGCATTGAAACGATAGCGGAATTTGTTGAAGATGAAGCGGTTTATAATGAAGTCATTAAATGCGGGATAGGCTATGTTCAGGGGTATTACATCGGTAAACCCAGTGCGCTTATAATAGAAGGATAACGTGTGATGGCGCCAAAGGTGTTTGCGTTTGAAGGCATACTGATCGGTTCGCACGCGTTTAGTGCCGGTGAGCAGATTTTGCGCTACAAAATGTTGATGTCATCCATTTTGATATGGGTGTTTGTAGTGACCATAGGCAGTTTTGGAGCATTTCGGTTTGTGCAGCATGAGATACTACAGGCCGTTGCCGATACTATGGTAGTAACTCTGTTGCTTTTGGGTTGGCTGTTGTTACGCCGGAGCAAGCGCTATTTTAAACCCGTATCACGTTTTTTATTGCTTATAGGGCTCATACTAGCACTATTGCAGATGATCTGGTTTCCCGAATCAAAGAGTCGGCTAATCTGGTTTTCGACGGCGGTCTATATCGGTTTTTTTCTGCTTGACCGCCGTGAGGGATGGGTATGGATCGGCACTATTGTGTTGGGACTGGGAGGAGTGCATCTTGTTGATCCAAAGATGATGGCATTAGAGCACTATGAGTTTATGACCTTTGTAGCCAATCTCGTTATTATTGCCTTGCTATTGGGCTGGTATGAGACGTTTAAAGAGCAAAATAGTAATATGTACGAACGCCACAGGATAGAGCTAGAAGAGACTCTGCGCGAAAAAACAAGCGAATTGCAACTGCTTAATGCCACACTGCATCAGCGCGTTAATGATGAGATCGAAAAAAACCGTGAAAAAGAGAAGCACTTGATATATCAGTCGCGTCTGGCTCAAATGGGGGAGATGATTTCGATGATCGCGCACCAGTGGCGTCAACCGCTTGCGGCGATTGCAGCGACGGCATCGGCGATGCAGCTTAAAGCAATGAAAGGGCAGTTTGATCAGACTTTTTACCTTGAAGCGCTTTCTAATATGAATCGCTACTCAAAGCACCTCTCCTCGACCATTGATGATTTTCGCTCATTTTTCAAACCCAACAAAGAGAAGCAACTCTTTTCACTCAAAGATGAGGTAGAGCGCGCGCTGGAGATTATCGGTTCGATGTTACAAAGCCACCATATTGAAGTCAGTGTCGAATATAAAGCCGATCCCAAGGTGTTTGCACACGCCAATGAAGTGCGGCAGGTGATTTTGAACCTGATTAAAAATGCCGAAGACATCTTGATTGAGAAGCGGATAGATTCTCCAAAGATTGAGGTTGTTTTGGAGGTACGCGACGAGGTGGTATTGCTTACAATCGGTGATAACGGCGGCGGTTTTGATGAAGCGATTAAAGAGCGGCTGTTTGAGCCCTATTTTACCACCAAAGAGAAGCGTGATGGCACGGGACTGGGACTCTATATGTCTAAAACCATCATCGAAGAGCACTGCAAGGGAGGGATTAGCGCACGCAACGGAAGCGAAGGCGCCATCTTTGAATTGAAACTTCCGTTAGAGCACTAAAACATCGTTTTGGTCGAGGTACGCACTTCGCTCATCGCATATGCCGCGTCTTGATGCCCTTCGCGCATTGCCTTTTTCCACCAGTTAATCGCCTGTTCAATATCGGCTTCTACCCCGTCGCCGTCGCGGTACATCATGCCCAGATAATACTGCGCTTCGGCGTTGCGGTGCAAAGTGGCCAGATCGATAAAAATCTCATACGCTTTAGCGTAATCTTGGGCGTTGTAGGCGGTGATAGCACTGTGTAAATCCATAATAGTCCTTAAAAGAGTGAGTTGATAACATCGTGCAGTTGCAAGGGATCGACCTGCACGCCTTGTAGCATCATTGCATAATGCAGATGCGGACCGCTTACTCGACCCGTAGCGCCGCTGAGGCCAAGTTCTTGAGCTTGTGTAACGGTATCTCCGGGCTTTACATGTAAGGCACTGAGGTGATAGTAGCAGCTGTATAGCCCCTCACCGTGATCGACTATAACCGAACCGCCCGCATAAAAGCGCTCTTTGGCTAAAACGACCACGCCGTCGTTGGTGGCGGTGACGGGCGTGCCGGTTTTGGCCCGAAAATCGGTACCGGAGTGAAAGCTTTTGAGATGGCCGTTAAAGAGCCGCGCGGTGCCAAAGGGTGAGGTGATTGCACTGCTCATCGGCACTACAAAAGGTTTATGCCAGTAGCGTTTTGGGGTGATAGTGTTGTAAATACGCATTGCTTCGGCATATTCGCGGCGGGTGCGCTCTTGTTGCGTAGCATCAGGCGCGGCTTTGGAGGGCGCTACGCTAATCTGTTCACTGGCGTAGTCGCCTTGGCTTACATGTAAAGGGATGCTTTGGCTCCCCGAGGGGTAATTGACGGTGAGTGTGTAATCTCCCAGTTTGCTACGATATGCGATCGGCACCAGTACAAAGTGACGCTTAGGATCGGTAGGATGGGTTTGTACTATAAGATTTTTATGCTCAAACGTTACGGTAGCATCGGCGGGGATTTTTTTAAATACAATAAGCTCCGTCGTACCGTTGAGGGTATCTCGCGCAAAGAGTGAGAGGCAAAAAAGAAGCAAAGTTATCAGTCGCATTGAGCGCTATTATAACCTCTCTTTGCTATAATTGTGGCACTTATGAACCCCAAAAACCCTCAAACCGACGCTATTGTTGAAAAACTGCAAAAGGGGTGTAATATTTTTCTCACCGGCGGTGCCGGCGTGGGAAAAACTACACTTACGCGCAACATAATCGCCGCGTATGAGCATGATGCCAAAAAAGTGGCGCGCCTTGCTTCGACTGGAATGGCCGCAACCTTGCTAGAGGGCCAGACGCTACACAGCTTTTTGGATCTGGGTATCTGTAGCGATATCGCCGATCTTGAGAGCCAAGGCAAGCATACGCTCAAAAAAAAGATTAAAAAGCTGATAAATGCGATGGAGCTCATTATTATTGATGAGATCTCCATGGTGAGCGCGCCGCTGTTTGATATGATCCGGTTGCGGCTACTGCAAGCAGAGTACAAAGGCGCACTGATGGTAGTAGGCGATTTTTTGCAGCTTCCGCCCGTGGTGCGTGGGGCAGACGAGGTCTTTTTCGCGTTTGAAGCAAAAAGTTGGGAGCGTTTTGAGTTTGAGACGATAACGCTTGAGCATATCTACCGCACCGACGATGCCGATTTTATCAAAATTCTTCATGCCGTGCGCCATTCAGAGGTGGGCAATTATGAGCACTGGTATCTGCATCAGCTCATCAAACCCCTGCCCGAAGACGGTTCAAAACACACCTTTTTATACGGTAAAAACTATTCCGCTAGAGTACATAATGAGCGGCAACTGGAGTTTATAGATAGTGATGAGTGCGCCTATGAAGCGGATGTCAGTAAGCATGACAAAAGCGTAAACGATACGCAGATAGAGCGCTTTTTTGAAGAGAGCCGAGTAGAGCGGAAGTTGCGGCTAAAAGTGGGCGCACCCGTACTCTTTACGCGTAATGCATGGAACTATTTTAACGGTGAACGCGGTACGGTTGTCAAAATGGAGCGTGAGTGCTTACATGTAAGAAAAGATGACGGTCGTGTTGTGAAACTCGAAAAAGTCGGCGTGAGTAAAAATACGTGGAAAGAGAAGAGCGTGAAAGGGCTCAAGGAGATGGTGGAAACACCCATTTTCACGCTCTATCAGTTTCCCGTGCAGCTGGCTTTTGCGATTACGATTCATAAATCGCAGGGAATGAGCATTAGCGATCTTATTATCGATACGACCGAAATTTTTGCGCCTTCGCAGTTTTATGTGGCGCTTTCGCGTGCGATCAGTCCGCATCGATTGATGGTGACGCAACCTTTAAAAGATTGGAAGTATCTTGCATTTGTGCATCCTAAAGCATTAGAATTTGTAATTAAAGGTACTTCTAAAGCATAATTGGTGTACTATCAATTTACTTTGTTTAGGAGTGTTGGATGAGACTTCTTGTATTTCTGCTCATGTTGTTGGTGACACTGCTTCATGCGGCATCAAACAAAGAGGAAGTCACCATTGCGCTTAAATGGTTCTATCAATACCAGTTTGCCGGTTATATCATGGCTAAAGAGCAGGGTTATTACGATGAGGTCGGTTTGGATGTTACACTAATCGAACGCGACCCCAATCAAAACCATATCGAACAGGTGATTCAAGGCAGGGCGCAATACGGCGTTTCGGATTCGAGTCTGCTTGTGTATCGGGCTAAGGGTGCCCCAATTAAAATTATCTCTACCGTTTTTCAGCATAACGCCATGGTACTGATTAGTAAAAAATCTTCGGGTATTGTCAGCCCTTATGAGATGCGGGGTAAACGTGTCAGCTACCAAAATGGGGTGGATGACGCTATCTTTGCATCGATGTTTGAGTATGCCAACTTGGGCAGAAACGATTTTATAAAGCTTCCGATGGATTTTAGTTATGAATCCTTTATTAATGACGAGATTGATGTGATTGCCGCTTATATTACCGATCAGCCTTACTGGATTGCCAAACGCGGGTATGAGCTGAATATTATCAATCCGCTCAGTTACGGTATTGATCTGTATGGCGACAACCTTTTTACGACCGAAGTAGAGATTGCGCATCATCCCGATCGGGTGATTAAAATGAAAGCAGCATCGCTAAAAGGGTGGCGTTATGCGATTGAACACCCTGAAGAGACGGCGAACGTGATCCGCGAAAAGTACAAACCCTCATTGGATTACGATCAACTCATGTTTGAAGCGCGCGCCACGATACGTTTGATCGCTCCACAATATGTGGAGCTTGGCTATACCAGTAAAGACCGCTTTCGTTACATTGCATCGATCTTTGATGACGGGCGCGTTGAATCCGATGCATTGATGCGGGCGGTTGACGAAATTATTTACCGACCCGACTCTATTCAAGAACGTATTAGGCATTATGCTTGGGTAGGTGCCGTAATGGTAGTGGTATTTGGTGCTATCGCCTTGCTACTGTATATACACAACCGAAGACTTGATCGCATGGTAAAAGAGCGGACGTTGGAGCTGGAACACTCCAAAAAAGTTGCCGAGGAAGCCGCCGCATCCAAAGCGCGTTTTTTAGCCAACATGAGCCATGAGATTCGTACCCCGATGAATGCGATATTGGGGTTTGCACAGCTACTTTCTAAAGATGAACACGATGTAAAGCGGCGCGAGCGTTTTGCGATTATCGAATCGTCGGGCAAGACCCTTTTGGGCATAATCAATGATATTCTTGATATCTCCAAAATCGAAAGCGGTAAGCTCTTTATTGAGCAACATCCCACCGACATCAAACAGCTTGCAAACGAGAGTCTAAAGCTTTTTGAAGCCACAATGGCGCAAAAAAAATTGCAGTGTACGCTGATATGTGGCAGTGACGTCCCCAAGTGTTTGATGCTTGACAATGTTCGAATACAGCAGGTTGTGTATAATCTTTTAGGAAATGCCATCAAGTTTACGCCTGATGAAGGAACGATCATCGTGCATATTGGATATGATTTTTTCAAAAGATCTTTACATGTAAGCATACAAGATAGCGGTATTGGGATTGCTACGGAAAAACTCAAATCGATTTTTGACCCCTTCAGTCAAGAAGACGTCTCAACAACACGGCAGTTTGGAGGCACTGGCCTGGGGCTTTCGATTAGCTCCAAACTGGTTGCGCTGATGGGCGGTTTACTCAATGTCCAGAGTAAACAAGACGAAGGAAGCCGTTTCTATTTTAACCTTAAAAGCGAGATGTGCGAGGGCGAAATCGAAGGGGTATCTCATTCACCTGATGTGGCACAACCCGAACCCATGAAAGGGACGGTACTCGTTGTGGAAGATAACAAGACCAATCAGATGCTTATGACCATTATTCTTGAAATGTTTGGCGTTGCTTATGAGATTGCCAACGACGGTGTTGAAGCGTTTGATAAAGTGCAGCATCAGCGTTTTGACCTGATATTAATGGATGAAAATATGCCCAATATGAGTGGTATTGAAGCCACCAAAGCGATTCATGCATATGAAAAGGAGCGCGGCTATCAAGCAACCCCGATTATTGCCGTAACCGCAAATGCCGTAGATGGAGACTGGACGCGTTTTTTAGAGGCGGGAATGCGGGAGTATATCAGTAAGCCCTATACCGAAGAGCAGATCGAAGGGGTACTGAAGCGGTATCTGGGTTAATAGAGTTCGCCAAGCGTTTTGAGTAATACATCAACATTAACAGGTTTGGGAATAAAACGAGTTACACCGAGGTTAATGAAGCTAATCAGGTTGTCACGCTCTTTATCTGCCGATATGACAATAATAGTCTGCGAGGGGTTAATACGCATGAGTTCGCGGCTAAGCTCTAAACCACTCATCTTGGGCATGTTGATATCGGTAATGACAATATCGAAATAGCTTCCATTCTTGGTATGATGTGCGATGTACTGCTCAAGTCCGGCTTTTCCGTCTACAGCCGTGACGACCAAACCAAAATATTCGTTGAGTGTCGCACGTACCGCTTTTTGAAGTGGAGCATAATCTTCAATAAATAAAACCGAGCGTTTTTGGTAACGTTTGTAAAGTTCAAGATGATCAATCACGGTATGCCTTTTATAATGAGGTTCGTAATTATAAAGTTAAAATATATGAAGATTGTAATAAAAGAGGTTTACATGTAAGGTTTTGAACCTTTACATGTAACGATAGCGTCTATTAAAGATCGCTTTCGTGTTTAGCAAGATACTCAGCAACACCGGCAGTGTCGGCTTTCATACCTTCATCACCTTTGCTCCAGCCCGCAGGGCAAACTTCGCCGTGCTCATTGGTAAAGAGCATCGTATCAACCATACGGATCATCTCATCAATATTACGGCCAAGTGGAAGATCGTTGATAACCGCGTGGCGAACCGTACCGTCTTTGTCGATCAAGAATGAACCGCGAAGCGCAACAGAGTCACCTAAAAGTACATCGTAATCTTTGGAGATCTGTTTCGTAAGGTCGGCTACGAGTGGAAAACGAACTTGGCCGATACCGCCGGCAGATACTTCGGTGTTTTTCCATGCAAAGTGGCTAAACTGAGAGTCTACCGATACGCCGATTACGTTGATGCCGCGGCTGGTGAACTCATCAAGACGGTGATCAAACGCGATAATCTCTGAGGGACACACAAAGGTAAAGTCAAGTGGATAGAAGAAAATTACCGTACCTTTGTCGCCAAAGTTTTCGTAGAGGTTAAAGTCCTCTTTGATTTCGTTGTTACCCATTACCGCAGTTGCCGTGAAGTCAGGAGCTTTGTTTGTTACTAACATGTGTTACCTTTTTAAAAATGATGGCACGATTGTAGCATAGGAATTTTAAGCTAAATTGGAAGATTAAAACTAATAAAAGTAACTAAAGGATAAAAATTATTATTTGTAGATATGCTTTGGTTGTGATCTAAAAGCGCTATAATCGCACATCTTACATGTAAAGGGTGTAGATGAAAAAACGCACCAAAATTATAGCTACTATCGGTCCGGCTTCGGATAGTTTAGAGATGATCGAGCGGCTTATTCATGCCGGTGTCAATGTCTTTCGTCTCAACTTTTCGCATGGCAGTTATGCGTATCATGAGATGGTGTTAGCGCGTATTCGTAAAGCGATGGAGCGTACGGGGCTAATTGTAGGGGTATTGCAAGATATCAGTGGTCCCAAGATTCGTATCGGTGAGCTGGAGTCGCAGTTTACACTTAAAGAGAATGATACGATCACCTTTCAAAAAAGCCCGATCGTCGGACGGAGTGTGAGCGATCATCATTACGAAGTTTCGATCAACTATCCTGAGATTATCGATCAGCTTAGTATCGGAAACTACATCTATCTGTATGACGGTATTATCCGTACGCGCGTGGTTACATGTAAGCATGAATCGGTAGATGTAGTGGTAGAAAATAGCGGAATTTTATCGTCTAAAAAAGGGGTGAACTTTCCCAATAACCGCTTGGGTGTGGATGTACTTACCCCTAAAGATCGCGACGACATCGCGTGGGGCGTTGAGCACGGTGTCGATTTTATGGCCATCTCGTTTGTGCAACATGCCGAAGACATGCATCGCGCTCGTGAGATTGTAAACTCACATGGGGGGCAACAGATGTTGCTGGCCAAAATTGAGAAGTTTGATGCTGTTGAAAATATCGATGCGATTATCGAAGCCTCAGATGGTTTGATGGTGGCGCGCGGTGATCTTGGAATTGAGGTGCCTTATTATGAGGTGCCTGCCATTCAAAAGATGCTGATTCACAAGGCCAATATTGCCGCCAAACCGGTGATTACCGCAACACAGATGCTACTCTCCATGACACAAAGTGAGCGTGCCACCCGTGCAGAGATTAGTGATATCGCCAATGCCGTGCTCGATGGCACCGATGCGGTGATGCTCTCAGAAGAGAGTGCTGTAGGCAAGCATCCCGATCTGGCCGTTAAGATAATGTTTGAGACCATCCGTGAGACCGAAGCGCGCAGTTACGGGTATTATAAATTTCACGATTTCGAGCGCCGTGATGCGACCGATGCGATTGACGAATCGGCGGTGCGCCTTTCAAGAGATCTACAAACACATGGGATTCTTTCGCTTACCTCTTCGGGAGCTTCGGCACGCAAGTTGGTACGTTACCGCCCGTCACGTCCGGTATATGCCATTACGCATAATGACACCGTGCGCCGCCAATTAACCCTCTCTTGGGGCGTGGTACCGGTATTTTCGGTTGAAGACAATTCGTTGGATCGGATACTGCATGAAGTGATGGAGCGGGGCTTACGTGAAGGGATTTTAGATCGTGATAAAAGTTATATTTTGACTGCGGGCGATCCTACGGGTGTGACGGGATCGACCAATATGATTCGTGTTTTGCGCAAATCTGAAATGGAGTTTTTCCGCTCGCTTAAAGCGTAGAGTGAGTACAATAAGCCAAAAAAAGGCAGGCTCTTGGTGCAGTGGAGTGCTCTTAGGTGGTGGTTGTATCTTCTGTTGGTCGGGGTACTGCTTTTTACTCCCTTGCCGCAGATGACTTCAGAGATTTCAACGCGCGCTTCGTCGCTCAAACAGAGCGTACATGTAACGCTTTACACGCCCCCAGAACCGGTTAAAACGGTAGTGCCTCCCAAACCTGCGCCACAACCGAAACCGAAACCCAAACCCAAACCTCTGCCAAAATCCACGCCAAAACCTACACCGAATCCGCAACAAGTTCCCCCGCCCGAACCTGTAAAAAAAGTACCGGAGGTACCTCATGAGAGTGAGACGCCTCAAGTGCAACAAGCACCATCGACACCGCCTCAAGTAACGCCTAATGCGCTTCAAAGCTACGAAGCGAAACTTAGAGAGCGAATTTTCATGCAGAAGTTTTATCCCACCAAAGCGCGGCGTTTGAAACATCAAGGTGATGTTACGGTGCGCTTTGTCGTCACAAGAGACGGTACAATATCAAAGTACAATATTACAGGTTCAAGTGGATTTGCAACTTTGGATAAAGCCGTTGAAAAACTCTTTAGCCGCATTCGTCGTTTTGAGCCGCCGCCGGAATCGCTAGCGACACCTTATGAGTTTTCCATAACACTTAACTACCGATTAAAATAGGAGACACGATGACACTAATAGAGCTTTGGAGCACGCATGACTGGGTAATAAAAACCCTTATCACTGCCTTTTTAGTAGCGACGATTATTATTTTCGAAAAGCTTTTTACACTAATTCAAATCGCGCGGGTGATTTCAAAAATGCAGCCAAAAGCGCTCGAAGAGGTGACGTATCCGGCCATCAAATCCGCTATTGATTCGATTCGGGGGTTTCAAGATAGTGAGCGCGAACTTTTTAATGCCAATGTCGGTGTGCAGATTGAAAAAGTAGAAAGCGTTATGATGCGTTATGTGGGACTTATCGGCCTCATTGCCGTACTTAGCCCCATGTTGGGATTGATCGGTACCTTTTTTGGGGTGTGGCATGTTTTTGAAGGGGTCGGCTCTTTTGGATTGAATGAACCCGGCGTGATTGCTAGAGGCATCAAAGAGGTGCTTGTCGATACCATTGCCGGTCTTAGCGTGGCGGTATATGCGACAATCGCGTATAAATTTTTGGAGTTATGGATTCGCAAACTCTCCATTGCTTTTGAAGAGAAGCTTTACATGTATCTGGGAAGAGGCCATGCGTCGTAGACGACCCCCTATCGATTTTCGGCTCGATATCGCTCCGGTCAATCTTATTGATTTGTTGTTGGTACTACTCATCTTTTTTGTAACAACAACGTCGTTTTTACAACTGCAAGTGATTGATCTCACACTCCCCAAAACCCGTGATGCACAAAATATTGCGCCGCAAAAAGATACGCATAGCGTCAATGTGGATGCCGCGTGTCGGGTCTATTTGGATAAAAAAGCGGTAGAAGTGTCACAACTCTCAACACTGCTGTCGCAGCTTAAAGCGCAAAACGCTAAAAATGTATTTCGTATCGGCGCCGATGCCGCTTCACCGCACGAATGTTTTGTAAAGGTGCTAGAACAGTTTCAAAAAGCGGAGATTGAAAATATCGCCATTTTGACAAAAATGGCAAAAGGGTGTACATGCGACGAATCAGCATCGTGTCGTTAATAACGGTCTTACATGTAAGCGCTTCGGATTTGGGAACGATGACAATCATCGATGAAGGTATCGATCAAAAATATACGCAAGAAGCCTTTAAAGGTGTGTTTGACGAAGCCGAAATTATTGAATTTGAGCATGATATCGAGGGCGCTCCGGCCAAACGAGTGTTAAGCATTGATGAGGCGATGTTTATTCCGGGCGTACAGGGTGATCCCGTTAAGGCGGTTAAATTTGTCGGTGGTGTCAGTTCGGTGGGGGATGGCAACGGCGAACTCTACCTTTATGCTTCCAAACCCGAAGAGTCGCTTTATACGCTCAATCACTTGCCTATGGGGTATCTGTATCACGGATTTGGAATCCACTCGGTACTCTCGCCCGATGCTATTTCGCAAATCAACGCTTATCTGGCGGCTTTTGATGCGAGTTACGGCAATGCCATGGGCGGCGTTATCGACATTACGCCAAAATATCCCGAAGGCTCCGATACGGGATATGTTCATGCCGGAATCTACGACGCTTCGTTTGGGATGGATGTGAGTCTTAGCGATGACGTGTCGCTTTATCTTGGCGGGCGTCGTAGCTATTACGATCTTCTGCTAAGCGCGGTCGGCGAAGCGACGGGAACGCTTGATGAAGACACGAACACTACCTACACCCAGTTTCCCAACTATTACGACATCACGGCACTTTTGGGTTTTAGTTACGACAGTTCAAACTACTTTTCATTAGAGTTTATCACCGCTTCGGATGCCCTGACGGTAGATACGCAAGAAAATTCCGTTAAAGACCCGGAGGCAACCGGAGAGATTGATTCACGACAAAGTTTTATGACCCTTGGCGCGCGCCATTTGGGTTATTATGGCGATTATCGTACCAATACGCTTTTATATCAGATGGAATCGCAAAACAAAATGCAGCTCTTTGACGGCTACTACTTTAACAACAAGCTTGAAAGTACGGGTCTGTTTCATCAAAGTACGCTTGATGCGGGCAAACATAAACTCATTGGCGGTGTCGAAGCGTCGCGTTTTCATCTTCCGCTTGACATGTACATCTCCGCACCGCCGAGTGATGACGATATCGATTACGATTTTACTTGTGCCGAGAAGTATAGGATTGATGAAAATTACGACATCTATACCGCTGCGCTTTTTGCCGAAGATGTCTACAAGCCCGAGCGTCATGTGACACTGCGTTACGGTGCACGACTCGGCCAGAGTGATTATAACGCTCTGGGCAGTTATATCGATCCTCGTGCGGCTGTGGTTTACGGTTTTGACAGCGGCGCACACGTGTCGTTTTCAGGTGGGCGTTATACCCAAATACCGCAAGGACATAAGCTAATTGATGAGATGGGCAATCCCGATTTGGGATATGAGAGGGCTTGGCATCTTTTGCTCCATGCCGATACGCCTTTTTTGGAGAGCGGAACACTCTCTTTTGAGCCTTTTTATAAACAGTATGAAGCCCTTGCCATTAGTGATGAGCGTTATCTTTATGACAACACGGGCGAAGGGTATGCGTATGGTTTTGATCTTTCGGCAAAGTGGCGCAGTGATGCGTGGTATCTCTTTGGCGCGTATACCTATATTCAATCAAGACGTCAGTTAAATAGCGATGATGACGACATGTACCGTTTTTATGGAGAAATTCCGCATACGCTTCAGCTTTTGGGTTCATGGCATTTTGCACCGCAATGGGCCCTCTCGGTGCTTGGAAAATACAGTAGTGGGATTCCTTATACGCCGGTAATCGGCACTTATGAGTCTACATGTAATACTCAGTCGCGTATCCGCCCGATTTACGGCGAAGCCTATTCGGAGCGTTTACGGGATTATTTTACATTCAATATTAAAATTGCCCAGCAGATTAATTTAGTAGGAGATACACGTCTTGAGTGGAGCTTTGAGCTTATGAATGCCACCAATTACGAAAACCGCTCCGATATTCTTTATAATGATGACTATACTATTAAAGGCTACGTTACGCAACTGCCGCTGTTGCCTTGGTTTGACGTAACGTACCGTTTTTAAGCACTGCGCTGTTGCAAGACCTCTTTGAGCGCTTTTTCATAAGGCGGTAGCAGTTTAGGATTAAACACGGCAAAGCCCATGAGGGCTTCTTGAAATATTCTATCATCAGACGCTTTCCAGTGCTGCCAGATGTTATGCACCGATTCAAACATATTCACGGCAGCTTTTAGTGTGTCGGGAGTGTTTTGGGGTTTGGCGGTGTAATAGAGTAGCGAAACGATTGCTTCGGGAACTTGCCAGTGACGCAGCATCATGGATGACACTTCAAGCGTGGTGGCGCCCACAACTTCCATCTCGACAATGTGTTCGGAGATACCGCGTTGCAGTTTGGCTTTGAACAGCTCTGTTTTTCCCTCTTCTTTGAGCATTTGATTGATAAGAATTTTTCCGATATCGGATAAAAAAGCGGCAAGACGCAAGGCATCGGCGTGATGGGTTTGCAGATATTTAAGCCATTTGTTCATCAATTTGGTTTGCATAAGCGTATTGTGCAAAAAACGCTGTTCGTTCATATTGTAAGCTTCCAGATCAAAACGAAAGTGGTTATGCAGGCTCAGCAGTAGCGACATGGAGTAGATTTCAGTCTCACCCAAAAGCGTGCAGGCGTGAGATATGGAGGTAATAGAACCCTTTGCACTGTAATACGACGAGTTGGCTAATCCAAGGATTTTAGCCGAGAGTACGGGATCGGTTTCGACAATGGCGGCAACCGCTGCGAGCGAACGGTCGGGGTCGTTACGCAACGCGCCTAATCTGAGAACCGATTGAGGCAGAGTAGGGGTTGCATCAATGCGTTTAGAAAGCACCAACATGTTTGCCTCCTTATTTAAGGGGTTTTTACATATGGTACTACTGAAAATTAAATCAATTGTTAAATACGTTCATCAAGTGCGGTTTCATCTTCGATACGTGAAATCGGACTACGGCGGGCTTCTTGCAGAATTTGATTCAAGCGGTTTATCACGATTTGAGCGGAGCTGGAAGCATCAAACTGATCAATGGCGATTGCCGTAGTTTGGTCGTTAAAGTGATGATCCAGACTTAACACTAAATTTTGAGATGCTTTATAGGCATTGTTTTGAGATGTGTGCGAAAACGTTATAAAGTAGTGATGCTCATCAATTTCAATAAGATGATCGGAAATGCGTACATAGTTTGAAAGTTCCACAACATTAAGTGGTTGTTCGTGATATAAAAGAGCAAAAGTAGATGCGGTTTGATAACGCTCAAAGGCGTAGTAACTCTTTTTGACCTGTATTTTAATACGATTCAAGATATTCTTATCCATTAAGGCTCTTTTAAATCTATTTAAAAAAATTATAGCGTATGAATACTTCTATTTAAACTCATGCATCAATTCGCGGTAATGTAGCGGTACCCACCGGCGCTGGAGTTTTGGATTGGCACGCTCTTGAATTGCCACGGCAGTAAAAAAACGTTTCCATAGTTGCTGAAACTGCATCTCGTCTTCACTTTTTTGCGGTATGTCAAAATCGGCGACGCTCTGAATGTCAAAGGTTTTAGTATCGTAAAGCAGTGCATTTTGGCGTTTGAGATCATGGATGATAAAGTGCTCATCGGCAAAACGCTTTTTAAAATGTGCGCCGATTTTTGGCAGTACGTTACACGGTGGAGCAATTTGGGCATAGAGCATTCCATCGTGTAACATTTCAAAACGGACAAATCCGTACATCTGGTGCAAAACATTAAACAAACGGCGCTCAGACGCGTTGATGGTATAAATATCGCTATGGCCGATATGCTGCGCCATTGCAGGCGATTTAAGGACAAGGCGCACGTAGCGCAACAGCGCTGTTTCAATCGCATCTTCGTCACAAAGATGCGCATGATAGATACGGCGTGTAATTGTTTTGTCTAAATGTTTGCGAAGCGCCAAAAGAAGCGTGTGCGCTTTTTTTAAATCGGTGTTTATGATTCTTGGAGCGTCAAAAAGTGTCGTTTCAGATGCGTTACATGTAAGAGTATCGGGAAGTGTTTTCTCTTCATAACTGCATACAACGGCACTTAAAAATCCTTCAAACGAACCGTCGTAACTCCAGAGCATTACAGCTCCCCGCTCATACTAAGCCCAACATCAAAGAGTGTCGGTTGCAATTTGGCCATCTTGGGCGCTTCAAGCAGGCGCTGTTGAAGCGATTCATACTTTAGGGGCGTCGTAGCGTAGGTTCGACCCTGTACCGTAATGAAGTATCCGGCACGCTTGAGTGATATCTTCATGGTTTTAAGCGTATCAAACGTTAGCAATCGGTGGCGTCGAGCTTTTAAAATTTTGTGCACACTACGCACACCAAGTCCCGGAACACGCAGTAGCAACTCCTTGTCGGCTGTATTAATCTCTATGGGAAAAAGGTGCAGGTTGTGCAGTGCCCATGCCAGTTTGGGGTCGAAGCGTTCATCAAGAAAGGGCATCTCATGCGATACGATCTCATCATAGCCAAAACCGTAAAAGCGCATTAGCCAATCCGCCTGATAGAGCCGGTGTTCGCGCAGTAACGGAGGCGGCGATGCAAGAGCCGGAAGATTTTTGACATTATTGATAGGAATGTACGCCGAGTAATACACCCGTTTGAGTAGCGACTGCTTATAAAGGCTGTCGCTCAGACGTAAAATCTCAAGATCGCTCTCTGGCGTGGCGCCAATGATGAGTTGCGTGCTCATGCCGATAGGTTTGTTGTTTTTTTCAAGCGAATAGTCGCGAGCAAGATTAAGCGGTGCAAACAGTAGCTCTTTGGACTTGTCGGGTGCGAGCAGTGCCAGACTTTTGGAACTGGGAAGTTCAATATTGGAGCTAACACGATCTGCCAAACGCGTGGCTTCAAGAAGCAAATCTTCTGATGCTCCGGGGATGAGTTTGACATGAATGTAGGCATTAAAACCGTATTCAAGGCGCAACAATCGCAATGTTTTGTTGATGAGCTTCATGGTGTGATCTTCACTGCTGATAATTCCCGAACTTAAAAAAAGCCCCTCAATATAGTTGCGTTTGTAGAAATTCACAGTCAATTCGGCTACCTCTTTGGGGGTAAACGCCGCGCGCTTGCGCTCATTGGAGCTTCGGTTAATACAATAACTGCAATCGTAAATACAGTGGTTGGTAAAGAGGATTTTGAGCAGTGAAATGCAGCGCCCGTCCGCAGCAAACGCATGGCAGACTCCACTGTTGTGCGTGGCTCCAAGCGTGCCAAAAGATTCACTTCGCGTTGAACCCGATGAGGAGCACGACACATCATATTTCGCCGAGTCGGTCAGGATAGAAAGTTTCTCTTCAAGTGTCATGCGCATAGCATAGCGCATACGCAGTATTTGGGCTCATAATGTTGCAGGGTGTCATATTTATTAGACTTCTTGCAAAACTCCCAGATAGTCTCAGCACTTAAAAGCACAGTGTGATCAAGGCAGGTTCTTTTTAGCGTAGCCGTAGCTACGGTAAAAAAGTTCAAGATTGCTACGTCTCTTGGCTCTGAGACTATTTGGGAGTTTTGCAAGAAGTCTATTGTTTAGATGCGATATTTTTAAGATAAAAAGCGCTACCAAGCGTACCTATTAGCGTCTCTATACTTTTCCCATCGTTGAACAACAACGCTACTATTCAGGAAAGAAAAATGACATACATTGAAATCACAGGTAGTCGTTCATTCAGGTAGAGATTATGACAATATGGATGAAAGTATTTGTAAATAAAGAAGTGGCTCCGGTAACTGGATTCGAACCAGTGACCAAGTGATTAACAGTCACCTACTCTACCGCTGAGCTATACCGGAATCTTTGGAGGCCGTAATTATACTTTATGAAGTTTGCAATGTCAAGAATTGTTGTGACGTTTTCGATGTAGATTTTTTGAAGGCACAAAAAAAACGACGTTGCTTCGGGAGACTTTGGTGATGGCACCTTCACTTATGAGCATCTCCAGTCTGCTTTGAGATGCCTTGTCAAACAAAATGGTAATATCTTCTTCGCTTAGCGGGCGTTTATCAAGGGTGTTGATAATAGCTTCTTTTGTGTAGGAGGTCGGGGTAATGTACTCTCGATGCCTTGAGGCAATATGGATGGGTAGCGAAGCATCGAAATGCGTAGCAATTGTGAGCAGGTCATGATAGCTAAGCGCTTCAACGGCATAAGCCGGCGGGCGGTCAATGGTGCCGATATCGATGCGCTCGCATCTTACATGTAACAAGACCTCATTTAACTTTTTGATCTCATCTAGCGCATCGTTTACGCCTTTGACAAAAAGAATTTCTATAAAAAGTTTGCCTTTAAAATCTTGCGAAAAACGCGTTACATGTAAGATGATATCGTCGATGCTGATGGCGTCGTGCGGACGGTCGATTTTTTTGAAAACCTCTGGGCTTGCTGCATCGAGTGAGAGTTTGACCTGATCAAATTTTAAAAGAGTGTTATAAATTTTAGGATCACTAAGCGTGGTACTATTAGAGAGAATCAGCAGTTTGGGCTTTACATGTAAATGTTTGAAACTCTCTACAAAAGCGTCTAATTGAGGATAAAGCGTCGGTTCGCCGTTGGCGGTGACGGTGATGATGTCAATTTTATTATGTTTATCCAATGCGGCTTTGAGTTCAGTGATGATGCTCTCAACATCAACGCTATCGGTTTGCGCGCTCATGGTGTGCGATGGCGCGAGTTCGCAGTAGAGGCAGTCGAAATTGCACTGCTTATGCGAAGGAGAGAGGTCTACGCCCAGACTCACCCCAAAACGGCGTGAATGTACGGGGCCAAAAATTGACGACACCGGCACTCCTTTTTCTGCAATCATAGCACATTACTTGCTATGGCGAAAACGCGCAATTCGGTTAGCAGTGGGTGGATGACTCTCTAAATAGCCGCTGATTTTGTCGTTACTGTCGGGATGACTCTGCATTAAGCGCTCCATAATGGTGGCAAAAAATTCGTGATCAATCTCATAGCGTTGCATCATCTTATAGGCATAATCATCCGCCTCTTGCTCCAGTTCGCGCGAAAAGCTACTCTCAACCAGCATGGTCGGCAAGGTAGAGAAGACACTGCTGGCACTGCTGGCATCGCCGGTGATGGCGCTAAGTAGCAAGAAAAATGCCGAATCTTGCAAAATCGTGCGCAAGGCGTGACGGTTTTCGACATGGCCGAGTTCATGAAAAAAGATTCCCAAGAGTTCGCGGTCATCCTTGGCAAGATTGACAAGATCGTCGGTAAAGACAATGGTGCCATCGGGCAGGGCGAGCGCATTGGCACCAATGGCACTTGAGCGAAACGTGACATTTACACGTGGCCATTCACGATCTTTTTGGATGTAGCGTGCAAACATGTTTTGCAGTGCGTCGCGTCGTGTCGTATTTAGTTCGGTAGGTTCAAAGATTGAAGCATCAAGCGTTTTGAGCGTACTGCTCCCAATACTATATACTGCCACAGCCGGAAGCTCTTGCGCAACGTATTTGGCAATCGCGGGCAGGCCATACGTGACAAATGCATAACTAAATGCCGCCGTCACCACAATAGAGAGTAGCAGATATCGAAATTTTGATTCAAGCGTGTGTAGTAGCAGTGATGCGCCGTGACGCTTGTGCTCTCTTAAAAACGCATCGATAGCGTCGTTGTCATCGGTTTCACATACCGTGCCATCGCTCAGGTAAATAGTGCGCGGCATATTGCCCAGACGCTGTGAAAAGCGCAGTGTATCGAGTGGATGGGTTGTTGAGCCGTTTGGGGTGTGAATCTCAAGCGCTTCGGGCTTTACATGTAAGGTGGCCTCAATGCGCTGGGAGCTTTGGGTATCAAAGAGCGAAGCCTTAATCAAAAGCCGACATCCACATCAAAAAAGTCGCTCATCTCTTCGCCTATAGCTTTGGTTTGTTCGGCTTCTGTGGCAACAAAGTGTTCAAGGTTGGCCGCATATACCGTTACGCGGCTAAGTTTGTAGCGTATCACACGCACTTTGGCCCAAGGCAGATAGACTCCAAACGTAAGCAGAATTAAAAAGACGTTAGAGGTATAAATCCAGAGCAGTTTCCAAAAGTTGACATCCATTTTAAAACGTACAAAATCGAGTTTGAGGTTATTAAACAGATAGTTCGTAAGACGGGTATGAATGTAAGTGGTGATAGCTAAGGTAAGAATAATCATACCGCCGTAAATAGCGGCAATCGCGGCATAAATGGTGTACATTATTTGATCGGTAGCTGCTTCGGCGTCGATATCCAGTTGTGGTGGCGTAGCATACGATACGAGTTGCTGTACTTGTTGATTGGCAAGTCCCTCTTTAAAACCTTTTATAAAGGCACTGGCCATATCACCACCGGCAAAAAAGCCCAAAGCTATGAAGAGCAAAACCATACTCAAAACCACTGCAATATAGGTTTGGTAAAAAAAGCCTACATCGCCTTTAAAGTTAAAAATATTACGACCAAATGCACTACTATTGGCAATATACTCGCGCTGTTTGAATACGGTGTAAGGGTGCATAAGCCCAAACGTTACAAGAGAGCCAATGGGCATAACAACGTAGTATAAAAAAAGTTTATTCAAAGCACCTGTAAAATCAAAACGGATTTGGCGGTAGCTGGTGTTGCGCATATTAAACTGCTTAGAGTGTAAAATCAGCCACGGCAGTGCCAGCAGAAAAGCAATCAAAAAAACGGCAGCAACCGGTGGCGCATATCCCGCGGCCACATTATAAAGGATAAAAAACCCCACCACTAAAATCCGCCCTTTTAAAATCTGCATTGGTTGGGCATGGTAATCGAAACTGTTGCCGTCAATTAGGGTATTGCCGTGAAAATAGCGTTTGTTGCGCACTTTGGCCCATGCCGAGTAGATACCGAGAGTAAGGATACTTAGTGCGAGATTGACAAAATAGATTTTAGCGTATTCGCTACCGGTGGCACGAAACTCAATAGGGTGGGTAAGGGGTTGTTCCATAAATACTTCTTTACTAAAAAAATTATTTTATATTAGCATATTAAGTTTGAAATAAAGAAGAATTATGCTGCTAAATGTTATTAATCTTTTCGGCTCACTCTATGGCACTCTTTGACAAAATGCTTGGCATGATCTACTGGAACATCGGGCAAAATACCGTGACCGAGATTGAAAATATGGCGTTTGCCGCCCATAATCACTTGGAGCGCCTCAACGCACTCTGTGGTCTTCTCTTTAGAGTAAAGACGGCACGGCTCCATGTTACCCTGAAGCACGTACTGATCGCCCAGTTTCTCTTTGGCCATCGCCATCGGAGTGCCCCAATCCACGCCAAAAACGTCAAAGTTGCCATACACCGCGCCACGCTCTATAAATGCCGCCACGCCTTTAGGAAACATAATGATCGGAATATGCGGATATTTCGCTTTGAGATACTCGGCAATCTCTACCATGTACTGCCAGGAAAACTCGTCATAATTACCCGGTTCAATCGCCGCGGCCCAGCTATCAAAAATCTGTACCACGTCTACACCGCTTTGAATCTGTTTTTCCATATAGAGTTTGACGACTTCGGTCACTTTTTTCAAAATATCGTGTAGCAGTTCGGGATTTGAATACATCATCTTTTTGCAGATGTTGTAGGTTTTGGTACCTTGACCCTCAATCATGTACGTTGCCAATGTCCAAGGTGCTCCAGTAAAGCCGATAAGGGCTTTGTTGTCATCGCGTGCATCAAGCTGTTGGCGCAGTAGTTTGATGGTGTCATACACATAGGTGAGTTTAGATGCCGCCTCGTCGCCGCCGATTAGACGATCGAGATCGGCTTTAGAGCTGATAGGATCGGAAAACTTCGGCCCTTCGCCTTTGACAAAACTAAGATCCATTCCCATCTCATCGGGAATCACCAGAATGTCGCTAAAGAGTATCGCGGCATCTACGCCTACAATATCAAGCGGTTGAATGGTCACTTCGGCTGCTTTTTCGGGATCGTGACAGAGGTTAAGAAAGCTTCCTGCCTCGGCGCGAACGGCCATGTATTCGGGCAGATAGCGACCTGCTTGGCGCATCATCCATACCGGTGTATAGGGGGTTTCTTTGCCCAGACAGGCATCAACAAAAATTTTAGACATTAGTGGGTGTCTCCCTTGTGTAAGAAATAGAGTGCAAGCGCTAGCAATAAAATGGAACCGGAGAAGTAGAGCATCTCAAGCGCGCCTTCGTATTGGGTGTGTAGTACACGTTGAAAAAAGCTCACCACCAACACCATGATTATCACTTTGGCAATTTTATCTTTGAGCTGATCGAGCGAATGGATTTTAAGCACTTCGGAGCTTTCAGCCTCTTCGGCGGGATCAATTTTGGAGATAAAGAGCTCATAAACGCCCATAGAAAAGATGAGCATCACAATAGCGATTAAAAAGAGATCCACTGCACCGATAATGTGCGAGACGACATCTTCATGCAAGTGTTCGGGGTGCGTATGGTGGATGAGCATATCCCAAATGAGTACGATGACATTCCAAATATCCAAACTGGCGACGATAAATAGAATTACTGCGCCCAACATGCCGAATATGACGGCAAGGAGCGTAAAAAATCGGCTATTCCACAGGGTGTGCTCAAATATCTTTTCAAACATTACTTGTCGCCTTCAAGCTCAACCCATTTTTGCGCAATACGCACGGCATTAGTGGCGGCACCCACGCGAAGGTTATCGGCCACAACCCATAGATGCAATACGTTTTCGCGGTATAGATCGCTTCTAATGCGCCCGACAAAGGTTTCGTTTTGATCAATACAGCTTGCCGGCATGGGGTATTCGCTTTGTGAGGGATTGTCAATCACAATAATATTAGGCGCATTTTTTAATAATTCGCGCGCTTCATCGGCATCTACGGCACTATCAAAGGTTAGGCTTATGGACTCGGAGTGGCCGCGAAGTACCGGCACACGTACACAAGTTGCTGCCACTTCGACCTCTTTATGGAGAATCTTTTTGGTCTCATTTACCATTTTGATCTCCTCTTTTGTAAAGCCGTTGTCGGTAAACACGTCAATCTGGGGAATCAGATTAAGCGCGATCTGATGCACAAACGCATTATGTTCACTCTCATCAAGTTTAAACGCAAAAAAGTCCTGCATCTGTTGCACCAGCTCTTCCATGGCAAATTTACCGGCACCTGAAGTTGCCTGATAGGTGCTCACATCCACGCGAACGAGATCATAGGCAGTATCGAGCGGTTTAAGTGCTTGTACCATCTGAATGGTCGAGCAGTTGGGGTTGGCGATAATGCCGGTTTTGCTCCATTGGCTAATATCTTCGGGATTCACTTCGGGCACTACGAGCGGCACCTCTTCGTGCATACGAAAATGGCTGGTGTTGTCGATGACAACGGCTCCGGCCTGCGCGGCAAACGGAGCGTATTTAGCCGAAACACTTCCTCCGGCACTAAAGAGGGCGATTTCGATATCTTCCTCTTCAAAGATCGTTTCGCTTAACTCTTTAATTACGAGCTCTTTGCGATTAAATTCAATAGTGTTTCCGGCACTGCGGGCACTCGCCATCGGCACGAGTTTGTTTAGCGGAAAGTCGATCTCTTCGAGTACACGCAAAATCTCTTCGCCAACGGCGCCGCTGGCACCGACAACGGCTACATTATACGTTTTCATTTAAGCTCCTTCGAGGTTATAGAGTTTAAGTTTTTGCTCAAGTGCGGCTTGGCTCATTCCTAGCATCTGGGCACTTTGCTCAATATTACGGTTGCATGTAAGCAAAATCTCTTCGATCAGCTCTTGCTCCATGGTGGCAATGGAGCGCTTGGGTTTGAGTCCACGACTCTCTAAAAAAAGGTCATCGGGCGTAATGGTATCGCCATCGCTTAAAATCGCGGCGCGCTCAACAACCGAAATGAGTTCTCGAATATTACCCGGCCAACGGTAACCAAGCAAGGCCGCTTTGGCGGCATCGTTAAAATGTTTGGGTGCAAACCCATACTGCTTGCAGAGCTGCTCTAGCGTCGATTCGCCAATGGGCAGAATCTCTTCACTGCGTTCGCGAAGCGGCGGAATATGCAACGGAATCGTATTGAGACGATAAAAAAGATCTTCGCGAAATTCGCTACGTCCGATTTTTTCGTGCAGATCGGCGTTGGTTGCCGAAATAATGCGCACGTCGATTTTGATTGGCTTTGAAGAGCCCAGACGCTGAATCTCACGCTCTTGCAGTGCGCGCAACAGTTTGGCTTGAAGCGCAAAAGGCATTTCGCCGATCTCATCAAGAAATATCGTGCCGCCGTGTGCTGCCTCAAACTGTCCCGCTTTGGCTTCAATAGCATCGGTAAAGGCACCTTTTTCAAATCCAAAGAGTTCACTCTCGATCAAATTATCGGGAATAGCCGCCATGTTAATGGCAATAAAGGGCTTTTTAGAACGCGGCGAATTATCGTGAATATAGCGTGCAAATACCTCTTTGCCCACACCGCTTTCACCAAGTAGCATCACACTGGCATCGGTTGCGGCGGCTTTATCGGTTACATGTAAGAGTTTTTCAAGTGCTTCGGATGTGGCGCGAAACGTATTCTCTTTGGAATTGGAAACTTTTTTGGGTGTCTGTTTTTCAATCTTTTGGATTTTATCAGAGCGTTTGATCGCTTCGATAAGCGTCTCAATCTCAAAAGGTTTGAGCAAAAAATCTTTAACGCCGAGTTGAATCGACTCGATGGCGCGCTGGAGGGTAGCATTGCCGGTAATCAAAATGACTTCATAGCGTCCGTCAAGCGTTTTGACAAACTCGATACCGTCCATGCCGGGCATGTTAATATCGGAGATAATGAGTTCAAAAGAGTCATCGAGTTTTTTAAGCGCATCGCGCGCGTTTTTAAAACTGAGTACGTCAAACTCCGGATAATCGCTCATGGCAATTTCGAGCGATTTGCGCATATTGATATCATCTTCGACGATGGCGATTTTCACCCGTATTCCCCCTATTTAATTAGGGCGATTGTAGCGAAACCGTCATTAAACTCGACTTCAAAGCAGTGTGTCGGAAGGGTGAGGGTGGTTTGGGTGTGGTAGATTGCTAATGTAGTAGTATCTTGCGAGCGTACATGTAAAGTGTAGTGTTGCATATAGCGGTAAAAATCATCATGAGATGCGCTAAGGATATCATGAAGCGTGTCACCGTCTTGGGAGGGAAGCGCTATAGCAGGTGCTTCGCTACCGTGACACGGAAGCATGGCACGGCTGACACTAAGGGTTTCAGAGATGAGAATAGCGTCTTTCACAACGGCGCGATAGCCGATGTGATAGCTCTGCGCATAGAGTGCGGGGGCAGTGATTAGTGCACAAAGGCCGAGTGTGAAAGGATGATTTCCATTTCGACTTCGCACAGTCCCTCTTTAAAGTTGGTTTCAACCACATTGGCATCACGGATTTTGGCGTCAACATAGGTGCGTACGGTAGAGCGTTTAACCATCATGTTTTTAATCAAATCTTGCCCTTCAACACGTACACCTTTGACTTTTTCGGCAATCAGGCGGTAACCGTCGGTAATTGCGGCGCGTTTGGCAAGCGCGTATGCCTGAGCAGGTGAGATGGTATTGGTGGGTGCCACACCCTGACCGATCACATTGATACGGATATCTTCATAAGGTGTTAGAAGTGCAGTCTCTTCAATTTCAGCTTTTGGCTCATCACACGGACAGCCGTTGGCATCAACAAGTTGCTCTCCCTGACATTCACATTGCGGCTTTTGGGTTTTGGGCATACATGCATTGGGGGTTTTTACGCAGGGGTCAACTTTTTTGACACATGTCTGGGTTTTAACACACGGGTCTTCGACCGTTGCCGTACATCCAAAAAATGCCGTTGCAACGATCAGCAGGGATGTGGAAAGGTACGGGAGTTTCATCTTGGAATCCTTAGCTTTTTCAAAATTGAGAATTTAAAAGCAAAGAGTGTTCCACTATTCGATGCCCAAGCCTTCCTCTTCTTCATCGTCCTCGTCTTCCTCTTTTTTAGGGCAACGTGAGATACTGGCAACGTCATCGCCTTTTACGATATATACGCCACTGGTGTTGCGTGAACTTTTGGAGATCGACTGCATATCTACGCGGATCATTTTGCCCTCTTTGGTTAGTGCCATCATATCCATGCGCTCATCAACCATCAGGCATCCTACCACGCTGGTGCCGGTTTTACCGGTCAGTTTCATAGCGATTACGCCGCTACCACCGCGGTTGGTCAGGCGGTATTCGCTAGCCGTGGTACGTTTGCCGATTCCTTTTTCGCTGACCATCAGAATCTCTTGTTCGTCACTGTTAATAATATTAGCATCAACCACTTCATCATCACTGTGCTTAAATTTGATACCGCGTACACCACGGGTTGAGCGCCCTTGTTCGCGGGTTTTTTCGATCTCAAACTTAATACACTGTGCTTTTCGGGTCACAATAAAGAGGTATTGGGTTTCAGGAGTGGTAATGTGTGCCGTGACCAGTGTGTCGTCGTCATCAAGTACGATGGCACGTACGCCGTTGGAGCGGATGTTACTAAATTCGCTAAGGTTGGTACGTTTGACGACTCCGTTGCGGGTAAAGAAGGCGAGTGATTTAGACTCGTCAAAATCGGTAGTCGGGATAATCGAGCGGATCTTCTCTTCGCTCTCCAAATTAATAAGGTTCACCACCGCTTTTCCTTTAGCGGTACGACTGCCCTCTGGAATGCGGTAGACTTTGAGCCAGTGCAGTTGACCGCGGTCGGTAATAAACATCAGCGTATCGTGTGTATTACATGTATAGAATTTTTCGATAAAGTCATCTTCGTAAACGGTAAGTGCGGTTTTGCCTTTACCGCCGCGGCGTTGGCGCTCATAGGTATCAAGCGGTACACGTTTGATGTAGCCGCGGTGTGAAATGGTTACCACCATCGGCTCATTAGGAATCAGATCTTCAATATCGATATCGTCGTAGTTATCTTCAATATCCGTACGGCGAGCTTCATCTTTAAAGCTCTCCAGACTCTCCTCAAACTCATCTTTGATAATACCAAGCAAGACTTTTTCACTTTTTAGAATCGATTCGAGATAAGCGATGAGTTCCAAAAGTTCGGCAAGCTCTTTTTCGATTTTTTCAATCTCAAGACCGGTGAGGCGACCTAAACGCATGGCCACGATGCTTGCCGCTTGAACGTCGCTAAAATCAAATTCCGATACCAAGTTCTCTTTGGCCGCGTCTTCACTCTCAGAAGCACGAATAACGCGAATAACATCTTCGATGATACTAATCGCTTTTTTCAGACCTTCTAAAATGTGCGCACGCGCTTTGGCTTTTTCTAAATCAAAAATGGTACGGCGGATAATAACCGTTTTGCGGTGGTTGATAAAATGTTTAAGCGTCTCAAGCAGGCTAAAGATGCGCGGTTCTTGGTTGATAATCGCCAGCATGATAATACCAAAGGTGGTCTCCATGTTGGTTGATTTAAAAAGGTTATTGAGCACGATCTCGCTCATGGCATCGCGTTTGAGCTCAATGACTACCCGAATACCTTCACGGTCGGATTCGTCACGGATTTCACTGATACCCTCAACCTGTTTGTCTTTAACGAGATTGGCAATATTTTCGATGAGCCGCGCTTTATTAACCATATAAGGGAGTTCGTCGATAACGATCACCTCTTTTTTCTTGCTCTGCTCAATATGGGTTTTAGCACGCACTTTAATACGTCCGCGTCCACTCTCATACGCCTCTATAATCCCTTTCTTGCCGTAAATCGTACCGCCGGTAGGGAAATCGGGTGCTTGAATAAACTCCATCATGTCTTTGAGTTCGGCATCAGGATTTTCGATGAGATGAATGAGCCCTTTCATTAGCTCTTTGGGGTTGTGTGGAGGAATATTGGTCGCCATACCGACGGCAATACCGTTTGAGCCGTTAATGAGCAGATTGGGGACGCGTGTAGGCAACACTGATGGCTCTTGAGTAGAGGCATCGTAGTTATCGATCATGTCAACGGTATTTTTTTCCAAATTCTCCAGTAAGGCACCGGCATATTTAGTCATACGCGCTTCGGTATAACGCATAGCTGCCGCGTTGTCGCCGTCGATAGAACCAAAGTTCCCCTGACCATCAACCAGTGGCATACGCATACTAAAGGGCTGTGCCATACGCACCAATGCATCATACACTGCGTTATCGCCGTGCGGGTGGTATTTACCGATGACGTCACCGACGGTCTGTGCCGATTTTTTATACTTTGCACCTGCTGATAGCCCCAGTTTATCCATCGCATAAAGAATACGACGGTGCACCGGTTTAAGACCGTCGCGCACATCAGGCAATGCCCGTCCAATAATGACACTCATAGAGTAGTCAAGGTAACTGGCCTTTAGGCTCTCTTCGATATTTATGTTTTCGATTTCACTATTGTCTAACAGATCGTTCATGCGTTCCCCGTTGTTACTGTTACATGTAATCATTATATATAAGGGAAAGATTTTATCCTAAAGGGGCTTAATCTATAAAATTGAAAAAAGCGTATCGACAAAAATGTGCAAAAAAATTCAATTGATTAAATAATAAACAATTTATACAACAAAAAAGCGCATCTATAAGTTTATAATTTTAGCATCTCAAAAAAAATAGGGAGAACCAATGGAAAACTTCTCAGACGTACAGTACATCCTGACTAGCTTTTTGTTTCTGTTTGCAGGAGCACTGGTTATGTGGATGGCGGCAGGCTTTGCCATGCTCGAAGCGGGCTTGACGCGTACTAAAAACAATGTGGTCATCTTGACTAAAAACATCGCACTCTACTCCATAGCGTGTATC
>JBNKLA010000084.1:0-49215 GCA_050292115.1 Sulfurimonadaceae bacterium
ATTCAAAAGCTATAGCAAGAAAAAACTTGACAAAATGAAATATTGTGTAGTATTTTTTGCTTATTTAATTACACTTTTATATAAATAAAGTTTAATCTAAATTTCGGGTGAAACATCATGGGTAAAATAGAACAATATACCGAAGAGTTAACAAAAGAGTTAATGGCATTTTCTATTGGTGAAAACAATTTTGGTTATGTTTATCCACAAGGCAATGTTCATGATATTTCAAAAATTGATGAATTACTACGAGAAGCTGGGGGAAAACCCAAAGCATGTGAGCTTGATGATTATACAAAAAGCGGTATAGGAAAAGCGAAACCTGAGTTTGTCATTACATTCAAACAAGATCCAAGTACTATTGTTGTCATTGAATGCAAAAAATTAACAAGAAATCATGCAACAAATGATTTCAATAAACCTCATGGATATGCGATTGATGGTGCACTTTATTATGCCAAATATTTAAAGTCAACTTATAATGTCATTGCAATTGGAGTCAGTGGTACCGATAAAAACAAAATCATTTCTGATGTCTACTATTGGCCAAAGGCTCAGGACAAGCCGCTATATCAAAAAAAACTGCATGGAATATTTCTAACACTTGAGAATTATCTAAAAGCAATCAGAAATGAAAAAATTTCAAAAAGTTATTCTCTTGACGAAATCCGAGAAACGGCGATTGATTTTCATAATCGTCTCAGAATCATAAAAGTTACTGAAAAGCAAAAACCAATGTTTATTGCTGGCATTTTAATTGCGTTGGAAGATCAGGACTTTGCAAGAGATTATATCAATATGTCAGGCTTTAACTCTGTTATGTCATCATTGAGTAATGCGATTGATAATGTTTTAGATGAAAGTGATATTTCAAAAGCCAAACGAGACAATATTAAAGCTTCATTTAAATCTATTGGTCAAAACGAAAAGCTCAAACAAATTCCCCTCGGTACTGACAACTCTATTACATGGTATATCGAGCAACTCGAAATGAAAATCAAACCAATGATGAATAATGCCGATTCATCATTAGATGCACTCGGCGTTTTTTATCATGAATTTGTCAAATATAGCGGTGGAGATGGTAGTGGTCTAGGAATTGTATTAACTCCTCAGCATCTTACAGAGTTTATGTGTGAACTCGCTGAAATTGATGAAAATAGTTATGTTGCTGATATCTGTTGTGGTAGTGGATCGTTTTTGGTCTCAGCCATGAATCATATGTTTAAAAAAACTTCAGATCAACGTAAATATGAAAACATTCGAAAACATCAACTTCATGGTATTGAACTAGACCCAGACTTATTTGTATTGGCGATAGCTAATATGATTATCAGAAAAGATGGAAAATCTAATATTATTCATGGGGATTGTTTTAACGACACTACAGTAGAAACATTACTAAATGCTGCAAAACAAAAAATTCATGACAATGGTGAACTTAAACATGATAACATTGGGCTTAGCGCAGGATTATTAAATCCGCCTTATTCACAAAAAGACATAGTTGAATTGGAATTCGTCGAACAATTATTAAAACTATTAGTGAAAGGTTCAAAAGCTGCTGTTGTTGTACCCATGTCCTGTGCAATAGGCACAAAATTTAAAGAGGTAAGAAAAAGGCTTTTTGAAAAACATACATTAAAAGCTGTATTTTCCATGCCGGATGATATTTTTTATCCAACCGGAACAAATGTATGTGTGATGGTATGGGAAGCCCACAAACCTCATAACCCATCAATTAAATCTTTTTTTGGCTATTGCAAAGACGATGGTTTTGTAAAGCGCAAAAAGCTTGGTAGAGTCGATGCCTTAAATCAATGGGAAGAGATCAAGGAAAAATGGCTTGCTTTATATAAAAATTCAGAAATCATGGATGGGTTTTCAGCAAAAAAAGAAGTTAACCATTTCGATGAATGGCTAGCAGAAGCATATATGAAAACGGACTATACCTCACTCACTCAAGATGATTTTGAAAAAACTGTGCGGGATTATTTTTCTTATTTAGTTAAAAACGGCGTCAAAGAAGTTAAAGATGCTTAATGACACTATATCCTGGTCTGAATTCAAAATGTCAGAGATATTTGAATTTTCAAAAGGTAAGCGTTTAACAAAAATGGATATGGAAAAAGGTTCGCTTAACTATATTGGAGCGATTTCTGACAATAACGGTATTCGACAATTCATTAATGCAAAGGCAACGCATAAAGGAAACTGTATCACTGTCAATTATAATGGCTCAGTTGGTGAAGCTTTTTATCAAAAAGATGATTTCTGGGCATCCGATGACGTCAATGTTCTTAGATTGAAAGATTTGGAATTAAATAGGAATATTGGCCTATTCCTCTGTACAATCATTCAAGCTAATAAATATAGATTTGGCTATGGAAGAAAATGGACTCTGGAAAAAATGAAAGAGTCTGTATTATTGTTGCCATCATACAGCAACAA
This sequence comes from Sulfurimonadaceae bacterium, assembly GCA_050292115.1. Taxonomy (GTDB): domain Bacteria; phylum Campylobacterota; class Campylobacteria; order Campylobacterales; family Sulfurimonadaceae; genus JAFGUB01. The sequence goes on from JBNKLA010000084.1 coordinate 2,452, forward strand.
ACATCCAGACTGGGCCTATATGGACCAATATATTGGTACTGTTATTGAAAAAACTAAGATTAGTACTTTAGTAGATAGTGCCAATGATCCAACACCTCTTGAGCCATTTGATATGAATGTATGGAAAGAATTTAACATTTCTGATTTATTTATCTATGAACGAGGCAGACGACTTGTTCAAGAAGAAAGAATAAAGGGAGTTTTTCCTTTAGTTACAGCTGGGGAAGGCAATCTTGGTGTTAAAGAATTTATTTCAAATAACGATCAAAAAAAATTTTCAAATCGAATTACGATCGATATGTTTTGCAACAGCTATACACATAGTGATGAATTTTGTTGTGACGATAATATTTTAACCCTTGAATCTAAAACGCCTATTAGTAAATACGCCATGCTCTTCGTAAATACGATTATCGAAAAAGATAAATACCGCTATCAATATGGGCGACAGTATAGACAAAAAAATTTGCTGAAACATTCCATCCTGCTACCATCAACAACTTTCGGTGAACCCGATTGGAAGTTTATGGAAAGCTACATCAAACAACTTCCATATGCAGACAAAATATGATACGCTAGATTATTGCTACTTCAATAATCAACTATAACATACCCACTTAACGGCTCTATCGTAATATTTGCTTCATGTGAACGATACCTTACTTTAAGCACTTTTCGTACCGCTAAAAGATTGCTGGCATGATCACCGTCATGAGGTTGCCCTTTTGCATCAAAACAGACTTCACCCGTATTAAAGTCAGTCGCATCCAGTGTTACATGTAAGGCATACATGCCGCCGCTAGCGTTAATGTCGTCTTTAAGCGCATTTTCGCTTAGTGTCACGCATCCTTTATCGGTGGCGATATGGCCTCCGCCGAATGTGCGTGTTTCGTAGCCTATGCCCTCAAACTGCGCCCGACGGATCTTCATGGCAATAAAATTAATGTCATTTACCAGATAATTGGTGCGAAACGATGATGCGCCAATGCCGGCAAGAATGCCGATAAGTACGACGACAAAAATAAGTTCTAAAAGCGAAAAAGCGTAGCGTTTCATGGGCGTTGCAGGCTCCTTCGTAGTAATCGTACCGTCTCTTCACCGTCGATGCTGGCGTTAACTTCGATCTGCATTATGACCATACCGTGGCTCTCTTCGCTCTGTATGGCAGTGATTCGAGGATCGGCAGTACCGCCGCAGTCGGTAAAGTCTTGTGAGCCGTTTAGAAGATAATAGCGCTCCATCGTAATCTGTCCCGTATAGATTTTGCCATGATTAGAAACCGTCGGCGCACTAAACGACCACAAACATCCACCGCTGCTTCGATCATGCCCGCTAATAGCCAGCAGTGCCTGTTCAATAGCGCTATTAAGATAGAGTTCGGCTTGTTCGCGCACATACGCATCCGCCGTGTGCCTCGCTCCCACCGAAGCAAATTTCAGCACCACTACCACGAGGCCGCTCATAAGCAGTAACATCATAATCGCCTGCCAAAGTCCTACTGCGCGGTGCATCAAAACACCGCCTTTTGTTTGCTTACATGTACGGCTGAATTTGAGCCGCGGATACTACGGTTCATATCGATACTAAGACGTATAGTATCATTGATGTAGCTGGCACGAAACCCAATGACATCTTCAGCCAGCACGGCGACACTGCCGCTTCCGCTATCACCGCAGTAGGTTTCTCCCTCATAGGGATAAAAATCGTAAAAGAGAAAGAGCGTATTGTCAAAATCTCTAAAATCACTCTCATTAAATCCGCAATTGGTGATGTCATCCACATCCTCACCGCGCGTAATGGCGTAAGCACCATAGGCAATGTAGTATTTTTCGTAAATCGCATCGGGCTGATCGGCACTAAAGGTAATGGCATCAAGTGCGGCGGTAATGGCAAAACTAAGATTGCTGTCGTTGCCGTGCCATCCGTAGGCGCCGTTGCAGGCTTTGATGCTCTCGCCGCCCGCATCAAACGCTCCGGCAAAGATAAGATTGCGGTGGGTGGTGTCAAACCCCGCGCTTACATGTAAGGCACGTAGCGTGGGGCGTGCACTGGCATTCATATCGACAAAACCGTCATACATTCCCGCCAACAACTGTGCCTCATCAACGCCAATCCACTCCAGCACTCTACTATCGCCGCTAAGCTCATCAATGCTTTCACACGCGCTTGTGGTGGGATTGTAACCGATGGCGCTGTTGGGGATGCGGTGGTAGAGTAGTTGGCTGATCTGATCGAGGGTGACTTGTGATTGCAGTGAGAGTTCCGTGAGTGCTTTGGCTTTTGCGGAGCGGATGTAGAGCGCTTCAAATGCTTTGAAACTTCCCAAAGAGAGCAGTGCGGAGATAAGCACCACGAAAATAATTTCGATAAGCGTAAACGCGCCGTGCATTACCAAAACCGCCTGTTAATCTGTACGTGCCCCAGATTGGCCGAGTCGTAAAAGAAGTGTGAGGCAAAATTGCCACCGAGTTTTTCGCTGTTGGCGCTGATGGTGACGGTAATGGTTTTAATATCGCCCGTTTGCGCTACTGCCGTATCCATGGTGTAGGCAAGTCTGCCGCCCGTCGTAGTGACGCTATCACCGTTGTAATCGTCAATATCGTTATAGTTGGCATCCTCTTTACCCATCGTTGCGCCAAAACCAAGGCTGTTAATACAGTTGCGCGAGCCTTCAAAACCGCCGACACGGTATTGGTTGCATGGTAGCCCTCCGGCGTGCAAAATGGCGCCGTTCGTATCAATGGTGTTTTGATCCCACGGCAGTTTGGAGATCATGGCGGTTTGCGTTACGGCGTTAAAAAGCGCATCCTCTTTAATGCCAAGCTGCATAGCGCGGTTGGAGACTGCCATAAATTTAGGCACAACGCTAAAGACCACGGCGATGATAAGCATGGAGAAGATTAGCTCAATGAGGGTCAAACCGTGACGCATCAGCGAAATACCTTAAGACCCTTGGTATAGTCACCGCGATCGGGTTTGGCTACGTCACTGCCCTCAAACGTGCCCGAGGAGATATCAGGTGCGTGGGCGTCATCTTGCGACGTATAAAGAGAGCAGGGATGCTCCAGACACGTTGATCCAGCGGTGTCGTCATAAGCGTTTCCAAAGCCATCGGGAGCGTACCAGAGCCACGGCTGTGTCTTTACATGTAAGTAGTGACGACCGTTGTGTTTAATGATAGAGACGCCGATACTGCCGGTGTTTGGGTTTGCAATCGTGATATCCGATTCGCTAAATGACGCTGTGGCGTCAAGCATGGTTGTGGCGCGCGGGTGAATGGAGAGCGCATCGCCGCTTGTATCATCGATATGATTGGCATGACGGTACCAGTAGAGCGAATTTTGCCTAAAATTTTGCACAAAATTACTCGCCGTATTGTCATACACTTCGATTTCTATGCTTGTCGTTGCCGGATCTTCGCTGGATTTCACGTCTTTGGGGTGTAACCTGCCAAAATAAAACGTGGCGTTTTCATCTAAAATCGTATCAGTGCTTCCAGAGATCGTCGGCGTGGCGGTTTCGTGGATACTGACGCTAAAGTTGCCATCCGCTCCATCAATCAAAAACGGCGCTCTCGGTGTATCAAATGCTCTGGAGTAGTTAAAGCGCACATCAGAGTAGTTGATATCGGCAACACCCTGAGAAAAAGAGAGATTAGTATCGGTTTGTGTTAGAGGCAGATCGAGTGTCACTACCCCATCACCATAAGGAGTATTTGGAATGATAAGAGTAGGCGTAACATCAACGTTTTGGGCAAAGTAGAGGCTTTGGGGCTCTTGATAATTTAAGAGCGTTGCTCCCAATTCTCCCTGTGCCCTAAACGTCACGTTGAGATTGCGTACCCATGCGCTCATGTTCAGATCATTTGAGAGGTAGGTAAAAGTGCTATTGTTTTCCATTATCGGAAGCGTTAGCAGCACATTGAAATGATCCGCACTAAAGGTGCGGTTGCATTCGGTATAAATCGTGCGATTGGATTCGGGGGTATCGTCGCTATCCACCGCCGCCCATGTGGAGTCGTTAAAATCAATGCCGATAATACCGACATCGCTAAAGCCTAGATTTCCCGTTGCCGTGCCATTCTCAAACGTCGATAATCCACTGATGCTAAATGTTCCGGCAAGCGAACCGTTTGCTTCTGAATTATTCATATATTTTGTAGCACTGATGCTCACCGCCGTTGTATTGTAATCGGGCGTGGCCGCTAACACTCCATATTGCGTCGCCACGGCATTAACACTGTAATTATGTTCTGCCGTAAGCGGCGAGATTGGAATATTACATGTAAAGCTTTCGGGACGTAGGGCAAAGTTGTCGCTAGAGAGGGTGCGGTTATCATCGCTGTTATCGCTACATGTAACGCTTGTAGCATCAGCATCTTTCCACCACCTGATATCTACGCGGGCATCTTGGATGGCATTATTTACCTGATGCATTACCGTAGTAACATTGGTGTCTGCAAACGTGCTTTTTACCCATATTTTCGGCACTGCACCCACAATAGCGCTACAGACCGTACCGTTAAACTCCTGGTAATCATCATTAGTTTCATTAAGCGATGCCAGTGTGAGCATAAAGGGTTGCGCGGCAATTTTGGTGGAGATGTTGCGGTCGTTGATGTCTCTAAAAACGTCCCAAGCATCCATGGCGTATTGGGTTTGCGGCAATGCGCCACACTCTATAGGGGTACGGGTCGAACCGTCGTAATTGTTTTTAGAGAGTTCATTCGTGTAAATGGCACTAACCCGCGCTGCCGATAAGACACTGGAGAAAATTTTTACCTCATCAAGATAACCCTCAAAATATTGCGGCGACGTACCGGTATCTTCGATCATGCCTAAATGCGTAAAAGCGGTTCCGATTTCACCTGAGGGATGCGTACCGCTACCACTTAGCCCTCCATCAACAAAAATCTGAAGCGCACCACTGACGTGATCACGCGTAAGCACAATATGGTGCCAGCTATTATCATTGATTCTATGAGACGATGTCACATCATGCGCATTGCCTTTAGCCGTTACACAGATACGACCCGATCGATCAATCCAGCCCCAAAAGATATCGTCCTCTCCTCCGCTTTGTTCGATACCGGCGATACCGGTAGCGTTATAGGGGATGTTACTCTTTCCTTTTTGTGTCGTTTTAATCCAAAAACTAAGCGATGCCGTGCCTTTTAGCAGATCATACAGATTGCTTTGTCCAACATAGTCATCCACGCCGTCAAAATAGGCCGAACGTTCAATCTGGGCAACGTCATCACTTGCCACACCGTTAAAGGTCTGGGCATGGTAACCGTTGCCGGTACTATCAAGCACTTCATCCACACTGCCGTCATATTCGCACTCATCAAATCGCCACTCTACTGCGGGGTTACATGTAAAAGTTGCACGGCTTGTACCATCATAATTTTCACCGTTGCGATCATGTGCCAATACACTCTCAAGTTGACTATGTGTCAATGCCGATTCAAAAATTTTCACCTCATCAATTAAACCGAAAAAACGGTTGTATGTCTCTCCGCTGTCCGTTTCGCCTCCAATCGATGCCATACCGCTATTGGCACTGCGCAGAGCGTCGATAGCGCGTGTCTTATGATCAAGAAGATTGCCGTTAGCATCATACACATATAGATGGCGCATGGCATGAGTGGCATCATTAACGGCTACAGCCGCATACCAAGTATTGTTTTGTATTACCGCATCCGAATCAATAATGCCGTAATTGCTTTGCGAACGGTCGTAAAAGCGCACCCGTCCGGCACCGCCGTCTGCGATACTGATACCGTAACCGCTTTGAGCCACGGCATTATTCTCATCATCAATAAAGACCCGTTGCCCCGCTTCTGTGCGGTCACGGGTTTGAAACCAGCTCATAATCGTAAAATTATCAAGCAGATCGGGAAAGCCCGGCAATTCAATATAGTCATCACTCCCATCAAACCCTCCGGCATGATTAATGACGCCTTGCGTATCCACATAGGTTCCGTTTACCGTCTGTCCGGAGTAGTTTCCGGTTTCATCCACCACTTCTCCCGTAGTGCCGTTCCAACTACAGCTATCAAGCCTGTATTCGGCCACTAAGCTCAACGGTACATCCCCACCGCATCCCAAAGCACACGATGCCAAAGGCGCTGTGTCGCTGATGTTATTTTGCGTATAATTACCGCTGTTGCCATCCCAGTAATTGCCCAAAAAATCGTTGCCGCTTCTTTGAGCACGCGCTAACTCCGAAGTCGCTGTCGCATAAAAGCAGTTACCGTTAATATGGGAGTTTGTACCGTTTATGTAGTGATTAAGTGCGTAGTGTCCGCTATTTTGCGTTGTCATACAACTATTACTCAGGGTAAAAGTCGTCCATGACTGACTTCGGGTAAAAATGGTATCGGAGTCACTGCTGGTAATGTTAGAATCACTAATCACCGGAGCGATCTGTTTGCCGTAAGGAAAATAGATTCCCTCATTTTTAGCATTAACACTGATACGTGAAAGCGTAAAAGCGCGATAGGCGTTATCGCCCACATAAATGCCTCTGCTGTTTGTTGAGGCGAGTTGCGAATCCGACACGGAGAGATCGGCATTAATATTATGGGCAAAAAAGATGGCCTGAGAATCGGCGCTAATACTCATATTTTGCAACGTAGTAGCCCCATTAAGCTGATTGTTAAAAAGCAGACCCACACCGCCTGCCGTAATATTCACTCCATCAACACTCACGATGCCGTTAATGTTTTGATACAGCGAAATACCATTAGAGCCTGCCGTAATATCTATATTGCTAAATGTCACACCACCATTGAGTTCACCATTAGATGAGAGCCCCTGATCCGTAGCGCTAACACCCACACCCGAGAGTATCAATCCGCCATTAAGCTGTCCTGTAATATCAATACCGTCATCACCCGCATTTAAAACACTATCATAAAGTTCAAGGTGCCCGTTTCCGCCACTGGTATGCAGTGCGTCCCTTCCTGAATCCAGCAACAGATTTTTTAATACGATATTTTGAGAATAGCTGCTAATGCTTACTGCATCGCGCGAAACGGTGTTCGTGATACTCAGCGTATCAAGTGTCACACCGTCAACGGCGTTAAGTGATACGGTAGGCTGGGTTGCACTGTTTTGAATAATAACATTAGCGCGGTTACCGCTCTCCCCTTTTAAAGTAATGCCGCTTTTTGTAACCACAAGGTTTTCATTGTAAGTGCCGTCGCAAACCAGAATCTCCTGATTAGCAGCTGCGGCACTCAGCGCATCGGAGATGGTAGTGTAGCAAGCATCACTGCACTCGTTTTGATCATCATCGACTCTGAAATTGGTACACGAAGCGCCCAAAGCGATCTCATAATCAATAAGACCCGATCCCACAGGTGCAAGTGAAAGATAGTAGTTTACGCCCGCCGTTAATGTGGCATTAAGTGTCACGGTTGTGCCGCTTCCTTGATCCAAAAGCGATACGTTACAGTAATACCTATCGAGCCGGGCAGAGATGCTTTTGCTTGCCGTAATGACAATGCTTACTTGACCGTTGCCTTGAAAAGTAAAAATGTCAGAAAAATCGGCGGTAAACCCACCCGAATTTTTAACACTCCCTGTTACGGTATCGCTCAATGAAACCGAATCGGCCTGCCAGCACCAATCGTTGCTCTCACTCTCGGCAATTGCAAATGCCGATGTATAAAGAGTTACATGTAAGCAGACAATCCAAAAGAGTCGTGTAGCAATACTCATGTCCCAATATCTTTTTTAAAGCCCAATATATTGATCTCGTCTATTCCCTCTTCGAGTTCGATATTGTGTTCATTGGCCCATACGATAATGTCGGTATCGACAATCATAAACTCTTCAGGATCAACCATGTCATTTTTGATTTTAATCATATCGCGCTGGCTTAAAAGCGAGAGGTAAAAATCGCTATGCTTTAAAATAGGCTGGAGATCTTCGAGTGCATCCAAAAGCGTTTCAAATTGGGAGTAGTTTTTTCGGATTCGCTCTTCAAGTTCCAACGACTGTGTACTCGCACCATAACCGCAAAGTTTTAAAAGTCTGTGCTCCTGCTCACCCATGCCGTCCCTCCGTAAATGAAGTACCGATATAACAAATCATACCATATTATTGGATTATGATCATTTTTTGATAGCTTTTCATACGCAATTTGCTGTAGAATATGCGAATTACATGTAAAGCGGGTGAATGTTGTGGGCGTATCTCAATTAAGCGATATTGTATTGGTCGATATTATCGGTTTCTCCAAACTCAACATCGATCAGCAGTATGAAATCATCACATACATTTCAAAAAGTTACAAAAGACTCATAAAAAAGATGCTTAAAAACTCCGAGTTGACACTGGAGACCTTTTTATCGGGTATCATACCGACAGGTGACGGTTTTTTTTGTGTTCTTAATCCGACCTATAAAGGTTTTGGCGCTATTTTGGCTCTTTCGTTTAGCCATCTCTCGGAACTGATCTCAAATAAGTATGCCTATTTTCGAGGTATCCGTATTGCGGTTCATACCGGTGAAGTATCGCACTTTAGCGATATTTTGGATCAGGACAACTTTGTCGGCTACGGGCTCAATGAGTGCCAGCGCTATATCGTATCGCAAGAGCACCATGCCAGCGCAGTCATTATCTCTGAGGCTGCTTACGGTGCTTTAGAACATTTTTTATTTCTGCATAAAGATTTTCACCGTCTTTTGATACTACGGGAGTTCAAACACAGTGCTCCTTATGTATTTACCGACAAGCATCATAACCGGTATTCGGGGTATCTAATCTGGATGCGCCAAGGTGGTATTATCAATCCGCCAAGTTTGACACCGAACCAAAGGAGCTAATGTGCGTTTTAGCATCGATGACTATTCAAAACGCTTTAAAATGTCCAAAGAGATGATCCACTCACGTATGCGCAATAAGCGTCTCAACTACATTATCGAAGACGGTGTCACTTATATTATAGTACCGCGCAGTTCACTCGATAGTGAAACACGTCGTGAACTTCATGATGAGCAGATGAAAGAGCGTGAGGAGACTGCTCAAACATCTGAAACACAAGATGAGGAACAACCTACCGTAGTAGCGGCTCCACGCCAAAAAAAAACCACTGTCGGTACAATCATTGCGCTGTACCAAAAAGAGAACCATCAGCTTAAACAGCGCATTAAAACCCTTGAAGCCAAAATCGATAAACTCATTGATGATAAAGAGCGTATGTTAATTGCCGAGCGCAACCGCATCGAACAGGTATATAATAATAAAGACGAGCAGCTCAAAACCATTTTGGAACTGATCAATACCAAACTGCTTAGTGCCTCAGTGCATGAGAGTACTACGGTACACGATGTGAATATCGCACATGAACACGAAAAGCACGATGAGTCCCCGACAGAATCACTGCAACCTAAATATATAGAGCTTAAAAGCTATCTTAAAACTTTAGAAATTCCTTCAAACGCCCGCAAAATCATCAAACGCCGCTTTTCAAATGCTTACGGCAGTGACGTACGCATTATCCAGCAAAACGGTGAGTTCTACCTCGATTTTAGCAAATACGACTACAGCGACCTGCTTAGTCACTGATGTTACGCACTTTACGGGCAAAGCCCGAAAAGTGGCAGGGACAAATGTCCCTACAACCCCCTAAAGCTAGCCACATCTTCCGGATGCGGCAGACTAACTGGCCATTAGATATTACGCAAAACAAGCTAAGCCCGTTTTACTGCACTTTAGCCACTGAAGCTTGCCTCTTGCGAGGCAGATAAATTCTATTTTCAACTCTTTTTCTCATTTTTTTACAAATCAAATCAGTTGTCAATAATGTCATCTTTAATTTATACGTTTTTCCGTATATTTAATACATTAATATTTATATTTAATTATTTTTTCTTCTTAATATAGTTTTTTTTATTCATATTATAAATATAATATCGTATTTAATTTACATTTTTCTTTATATTTTATACGTTTTTTTGCTTACTTTAAGGCAGGTTCACCTAAACTTAATGCCATGGAACTGGCGGATCTTTTCAATATTCTTCATAACGCAGTCGAAGCCGAAAACAACGGGAAAAAAATCTCTCAAAAAGAGATGGCGTCCTCTTTGGGAATTTCGATGCGAACCTATCAAGACTGGAGGCTGGGTAATGCTAAGCCTCAGGCCGCAACTGCCGTTATGCAAATGCTCGGCCGTCTTGAAGATGAAGAGATTATTAGAGTGGTCAGGAAAATCAACCGATTAGGAACATCATCGTGAGCAGCTTAACCGATCAGGAACGTTTAGGACTCGAAGAAGTATTTATGTCAATCTCACCCAAAAGAGAGCACCCCACACTTATGCAACGTATTCGACTCAGTGTAGATCATTGGCGAAAGCAACAGCAACATAAAAATATAGGCAAAAGCGTCTTTTATTCACTCAAAGAACGGATACGAATGCCTAAAATAGGAGATTTTGCACCTAAAAACCTTAAAAAGAAGAAATTTTTAAGCTAAGAGAGTATAAAGTATGCCTATATGAATCGTTTAAGCCCCTAATCAAGGCATTTGGGCAACAAACGAGGTCATGATATCTTATATTCGCAAGGGCGCTGGAATGAACAAAGCACAATTCGTTGAATTGGTACAAAAACACGGAAACTACAAAACCAAAGTTGAAGCTGAGACAGCAATCAAAGCTTTCACGGAAGCGGTCACTGAAGCATTGGTAGCTAAAGATGAAATTTCACTTGTTGGTTTTGGTAGCTTTTCTGCGGCACTTCAAAAGGGCAAAAGCGGTACGGTTCCTGGTACAAGCAAAACATACACGACTAAAGATAAAATGGTTCCAAAATTTAAAGCCGGTAAAGGTCTTAAAGACCGCGTTGCTGCCGGTAAATAACACTTTAGGCCGCAACTATAGTTGCGGCGCTTCTTCTATTTCGATATAATCATTCATCATATCACCTTTTTGAGGTAAACCTAAGGTAGTTTTATGGGGTTATTTTCATTTTTTAAAACTGAAGACAAACCTTTACATGTAGACTCACCTGCATACGAACAGCTCACACACTATTGCCAAACGCATAATCTTCGCGTTTTTGAAAATATTCCGCTTTATCATCGTCAAGAAGAGCAACATCTGGCACTTATGGTTTTTGATCCTCACCGTGGCATTTACCTTTTTGAACGGCTTGATTGGCGTTTTGAAGCGATCAAAAATGCCACCGTCTCGCCGGCCATGCCCAACCATAAAACGCGTGATATTAATGTTGATGCCAAACACGCTTTTCTCTCCCGTAAATTTAATGAAATTTTACATACCGACGGATGTACAATTACAAATTTTATTATATGCGATACCCTGAGTGAGCTGGAGTTTGATCTGCTTGATGAGAGCTTTCATCAGCTCTTACCCAAAGAGCGTATTATTTTTGCCGACAGCGACGAAGCCCATATTCGCACGAAACTCGAAGCGGCGCTTGAGTTGCAAAGCACGTCACTTGAGAGTGCCAAACTTTTAGGAGCGCTCTTTTTTCATATGGCCGTGCTTCCCGATAATCTCGATAGCGCTTTTCATCTGCTGACCGATGAACAGTTTGCTTTTGTGACATCACCGCTTCCGCTTAAAAGTACGCTTAACGGAACATACGGCAGTGGCAAAAGTAGCGCAATATTGCTTAAAGCGATTTATGAACTTTTACAAAAGCCTTCGCTCAAGATCATTATTGTCGAACCCAGTGTCGCGGCGTGCGAATTGTTAAAAAAACGTCTGCTTGAAATTATTGAATATGCGATTATCGACATTGATATGAGTTCTATTTTTATTCTAACGCCCCAACAGGTGATCGCACAGCATTATCAAAAACTTTATAAAAAAGAGTCGTTTCGTTTTGCCAAAATTACACCTAAGATGCTCTCGCACCGTCACCAGAGTGCCGATATCATCTTTTGTGACGATGCCTATCTACTGGATCACGAGTTTATAAAATATCTTAATTTTCAGCAAAAACAAGGCGCGCTCTGTCTGGTTGCAAACAGCGATAGCGATGCGCAGTATCAGCTCACCCACGCGTTTCGCACTCCCAACGCATTTATCGATTACTGCAACCCCGAAAAAGAGGCGCCGACTTCTAACAACCTTGTTGTACTCGAAGGAAACCCTTTTATGCACATAATGGTTGTACTCAAGGAGCAGCTGAAGAACTGCGACAACTCACAAATTCTTATCGCCGTGCCACATAATGCATTTGCCCAAAAACTTTTAGATGAAATTAGTGGTTTTTATGGCAACATTGCCACCATATACAATGCCGATGAGGGCTTGCTGTATCAAGAGATGGATCAGCTCATCATTGCGCCCATCAACACGCTCTCGCATCTTCAGCGCCGACGTGTAATTGTAATTGACGATGGCGAGACCGATCGTCTCTATTTCTGCCATGCTCTTGGCAGGGCGGCGCATAGCCTCTATATCATAAAGGATGAGAATGCCGAAAGTCATAAAGAGTCAGGAGGAGTGGAAACGCCAGCTCTCGCCTGAAGCCTACTATGTTGCCAGAGAACACGGCACCGAAGCACCCTTTAGCGGAGAGTATTACAACCTCAAAGCAGACGGTATCTACAAATGTATCTGTTGCCATACCCCGCTCTTTACCTCAAGCGCAAAATTTGATTCGGGTACGGGTTGGCCAAGCTATTTTGAACCGATCAACAAAGAGGTCATTCGCGAAAAACGCGATAGCTCCCACGCAATGGAGCGGGTTGAAGTGTTATGCAGTGAATGTGATGCCCATCTGGGGCATGTTTTTCCCGACGGACCTGCGCCAACGGGACTGCGCTACTGCATCAACTCGGTCTGTTTAGAGTTTGAAGCAACCTAAAAATTGACGCGAACACCCAAGCTGTAGTTGGTGATCGCCTCCCCCAGTACCGTATAGTCCACAAATACCTCAATCTGTTTGATGCCTACAAGCAAAGCGAGTTTCATTCCCTGCTATAATGGCACACAAAAAGGAGCTCTTATGCGTCTAATTCTGGCGATTTTGCTATTTACGTTGACACTATGGGGAGCAGAAAACATACAAGCCACACCCAAACATTCCGTTGTAATGCTTCAAACCACTCAAGGCAGCATTACTCTTGAGCTTTTTGACGATGTCGCGCCACTGGCCGTTGAAAACTTTACCACTCATGTAAAAAACGGCTATTATAACGGTCTTATTTTTCACCGAATCATCAAGAATTTTATGATTCAAGGCGGCGATCCGACCGGAACCGGACGCGGCGGCGAATCGATCTGGGGCAAAGCGTTTAAAGATGAGTTTAAACCCGGCCTTACTTTTGATAAAGCAGGTATTTTGGCCATGGCCAACGCAGGTCCGAACACCAACGGAAGTCAATTCTTCATTACTACCGCTCCCACGCCGTGGCTCAATGGCCATCATACGATTTTTGGCAAAGTCGTCTCGGGTACGGACACACTTCAAAAGCTCAATAATGTCGCTACCAGTGGCCGCCGTGGCGGTGACAGACCCCTTGAACAACAGCAGATTATCAAAGCCGTATTGCAGTAGCGCTTCGTTATACTTTCGTTGATCATTACATGTAAGGAACACCTTGGAAATCCAAACCCTAAAAAAGCTTGAAAAAGAGGCCCTCAAGAAAAGTAGCCGCGACTTTGTCAAAATCGGTTTTGCCCTCATCTTTATGGTTGGAGTACTTTTATACAGTTTTTTATCAAACGGTGGGGTTCCTTACAGTGCCTTTCTCGCTATAGCCGCCCTCTTTGGCGCGTATATGGCTATGAATATCGGTGCTAACGATGTGGCCAACAATGTCGGCCCCGCAGTAGGCTCTCAAGCCCTCACCCTTGGCGGCGCCATTATTATTGCTGCCACGTTTGAAGCCGGGGGCGCACTTATTGCCGGCGGCGATGTCGTGAGCACTATCAAAAAAGGGATTATCGACATCGCCGCTTTTGGCGGTAATAGCGATCCGTTTATCTGGGCCATGATGGCCGCGCTTCTCGCCGCCGCGCTGTGGCTCAATTTTGCGACCGCTTTTAAAGCACCTGTCTCCACGACGCACTCCATTGTCGGCGGAGTGATGGGTGCGGGTATTGCCGCCGCAGGCTTTAGCATTGTCTCATGGGGAACTATGGGTAAAATCGTAGCCTCGTGGATCATCTCACCGCTACTTGGCGGTATTATTGCCGCACTCTTTTTGTATGCGATCAAACGCACCATTATCTTTAGAGACGACCGTGTGTCCTCGGCCAAACGATGGGTACCGTTTTTTGTGGCGATTATGTCTTGGGCATTTGTAACCTACCTGACACTGAAGGGGCTTAAGAAAATATGGCCTCAAATTGTAGATTTTGTAAATAATCACCTCTTTTTTACACTGCCGCAAAGTAGCCATCCCAGCTTTGTAACTGCCGCAATTTTTGGAATGGTTGTCGCTGTTTTCGTATACGGCGTCGTTTTAAAACGGGTCTCAACAACCGCCCATAAATTAGAAAACTCGCGTGAAGGGGTCAATAAACTCTTTACTATTCCACTTGTGTTTGCCGCCGCGCTACTGAGTTTTGCCCACGGTGCCAATGACGTCGCCAACGCGGTCGGCCCTCTTGCCGCCATTAATGATGCCGTGGTACACGGTCAGGTATCTGCAAAGGCGGGGATTCCCTTTTGGGTTATGGCTGTCGGCGCTTTTGGTATTGCAATCGGTTTGGCACTTTATGGCCCTAAACTTATCAAAACAGTTGGCAGTGAAATTACGGAACTCGATCAGATGCGCGCCTTTTCGATTGCTATGGCCGCGGCCATTACGGTGATTATCGCCTCGCAACTTGGGCTTCCCGTAAGCTCCACCCATATTGCCGTAGGCGGGGTTTTTGGGGTCGGTTTTTTACGCGAATGGTTACATGTAAACGATAATGGCAATACGCTGGTCTTGGAAGAGCAAGATATTATCGAAAACGAAGAAAAACTCCTTAATGCACTTAACAAAGAGCTGTTGACCCTTGAAGCCAAAGCCGATAAAACGCGCGAAGATTATGCCCGTATTGTAGAGCTGTATCAGTTGATCGAAGGTGAAAAATCCCGTATCAAAGAGGCCAAAAAAGTGATTAAAAAAGTGCAAAAAGTGCAATATGTAAAACGTGACGCACTTAAAAAGATTGTAGCCGCTTGGATTATTACGGTTCCCGCGGCGGCACTGCTTTCGGCTCTACTCTTCTTTACGATCCGCGGGATTATGCTCTAAGGCCTGCCACACTTTGATAGCCTGCACATGCGCTTTTACATCATGTGCACGAATGATCTGCGCACCGTTTTGCACAGCTTTGAGATGCAACGCCAAAGTGCCACCCAGACGCTCATCGGGCAGTGATGGATGATCAATAGCGTCAATCATCGATTTTCGGCTTGCCCCCACCAAAAGCGGATAGCCCAGTTTTAAAAAGTGCTCAAGCTGTGCAATGAGTGCAAGATTATCCTCAAGCCGCTTGCCAAATCCGATGCCCACATCTAAAACCAGCTTCGCTACGCCAAATGATTGCGCTTTGGCAATACGCTCGGTAAAAAAATCGCTAACCTCGCTAATAATTGCATCATAACACGGATTCTCTTGCATCGTTTGCGGCGTGCCTTGCATATGCATAATCACCGCCGTGGCGTCATACGTAGCGCACAGTTTGCATACCTCATCATTAAAGAGACCCGTAATATCATTAACGATGCCAAACCCGTGATCAAGGGCATAACCCACCACTTCCGGCGCGTAACTATCAATGCTTAGTGTCGTCTTTTCATAGAGTTTACGCTCGTAAAGCAGGTCGATTATTGGCCGCACTCGTGCAAGCTCTTCTTTCGCACTCACCGCTTCGCTTCCGGGTCGCGAAGAGACCCCGCCGATATCGATAATCTCGGCACCCTCTTGTAGCATCTGTTCGATCTTAGCAATCGCTTCCGTATCTTTAAAACGACTCTGGGCATAAAAGCTGTCGTCGTTAGCATTGATAACGCCCATCACCTGCACGCTTTTTTGTGCCAAACGCGAATGCATAAAACGCTGTAACTCCCATGCAAGCGTTTTGAGTCCAAAAGGTTGTGCCAGCTCTTTACGCCCCAACTCCTGCATCTGTTTTGTCGTACCGATTAGCACGGCATCCACCTCTTGATGTTGCGCCGTTACCGTACCTCTAGGCACTGCAAGATCGGCACCGATGGAGAGTGCATCTTGTTTGAGAATATTCGCCGCCCCTACATGTAAGCCGCGAATATAAAAAAAGTGTAGCTTCATTTTAGACTCAAGAATCGCTATGCCCCCCTCATCAACGCCCAAATTTTTAAGTAAAGAGCTTACATGTAAGTCTGCTGAGAGCTTCTCAATCTGCACGTCGCGGCTCCGGTAAAAGATGCATGAGAAGCATTGTCAAAATCGATTGACTTCTGCCGTTTAGCTCCACCAGACGGTACGCCACATCAAACGCCTCTAACTGCGTATGATTTAACGTCATGGCTTCAACATGAGAAGCTTGATATAAAATACGCTCGATCAAATCGCGCAGTTCATGTTTTTTGAGCCGCTCATACGTTTTAACAAAATCAAAAAGTGCTTTACTATCCAGACGTTTAAACGTAATTTCCAAGGGTTCAAACACGCGCGGCGAAATGCTTTTGTGTATCGGCAGACGCGAACGGATTGTAGGTAGAAGCACCGACTTGGAAGGCGCTAACAAAATAAACACGATATTGCGCGGCGGCTCTTCGAGAATCTTTAAAAGCGCATTTTGCGATACGCTGTTAAAACTTTTCGCCCCCAGAATCAAAAACTTTTCACGCTCTTCACTAATGTAAGCTTCGGCGATAACGCTACGAGCATCTTCGATCAAAAAATCGTCTCGGATAAAACTCACGACACGGTGCGACGATTTGAGTTCGTTTTGGAGTGCTAACGCATGTTCTTCGATACGTTCGGTGATGTGGATGTGGCTCTGGGGCATCTCACGATTCAAGTGTCGTCTCCCCAAACAGCACGGCACTGAGTGAGCGGTCAAAAAGTTTATACAGCTGCAATAAACGGATATCGATCTCTTCATCGTAAGACGAAAGCGGCACAAAGGTAGAGTTCTCATCCATGATCCACAGGTAATTACTACGATCGCTACGCTTGGCGATATCGGCGCGCCTAGAGTCTCCTCGGCCGATATACCAGAAGAAAAAATCATTTTTATAGGCCAGATTGAGCATATCGATAATCATATCAATCATATCAGCTCTTATGGCGTTAAACTGTGGATAGACATGTTCAAGCGGCACAATCGGAATGAGCGGACGCTCTAAAATCGGCTTATTGAGCGATGAGAGAATGTAGTGTTCAAACCATTTATGTTCTTCATCGGTAATGAGCACAATCGTTTTTGCCTCTAAAATCTGAGCAATGGCGCTCTGCGTCGAAGGGAGCCACTCAAAACGCAACTCCTCAAGCCAGCTTAGACTCTGACCTTGGGATCGGATATCTTCTAAGGTCCAGCTCTCAAACGGATTCACGACGTGTTACTTCTCTAACTCATACACGCCATGAAGCGCTCTTACAGCGAGTTCGGCGTATTTTTCCAGAATAATCATGGAGATTTTGATCTCGGACGTGGAGATCATCATAATATTGATATTCTCATCGGCCATACATGTAAAAGCTTTGGCGGCCACTCCGGTATGCGATTTCATGCCCACACCGACAATCGAGACCTTGCAGATCGAATCATCATACTCCGCCTCACGTACATCGTTTTTATCGATAAAGGTCTGCACCGTCTCTTGGGCATCAAGCATCTCGGTTTTGGGAATGGTAAAGCCCAGATTAGTCTCGCCATCGTGTCCTACGGTCTGAATGATCATATCAACATTAATGTTTTTGTGCGCCAAAGCATTGAAAATTTCCGATGCAATCCCTGGACGATCCGCCACGCCGCGCATTGACACGCGTGCCTGATTTTTATCCAAAGCAATTCCACTAACTACCGGTTCTTCCATAATGTTCTCTTCCTTTGTAATTAACGTCCCCTCGGCATCGCTAAAACTTGAGCGGGTCACGAGATTGACGTTGAGTTTTTTTGCCAGCTCCACAGAGCGGTTTTGCAACACTTTAGCACCGAGTGATGCGAGTTCTAGCATCTCGTCATACGAAATTTTATCCATCTTTTTGGCTTTGGGCTCAATGCGCGGATCGGTGGTGTAGATACCGTCCACATCGGTATAAATCTCGCACAGATCCGCCTTTAGCGCTCCGGCAACCGCCACGGCGGAGAGATCGCTTCCTCCACGCCCCAGCGTGGTCACGCGGCCTGCTTCGTTTACGCCCTGAAAGCCCGCAACCACAACCACATTGCCCTCATCGAGTGCATGACGCATCACCGAAGGGTCGATATGCTCAATGCGCGCTTTGGTATGCATAGCATCAGTCACAATACCCGCACGACGACCACTCATAGACGTAGCCTTGTATCCCATCTCATTAAGTGCAATCGAGAGTAGTGAAGCCGTCACACGCTCTCCGGAACTGAGCAACATATCCACCTCTTCGCGCTGCGGGTTTTGCGAAAAATGCTCTGCATAGCCCACCAGCTTGTTGGTCTCGCCGCTCATTGCCGACACTACCACGACAACTTGGTGCCCCTCTTTTAGTGTTTTGCTCACACGATTGGCCACATTTTGGATACGATCCAAATCGCCCACGCTTGTGCCGCCAAATTTCTGTACGATTACCATCTACAGATACCCTTTCTCTTTGAAATAACCGATTGCTTCGTCATACACCGGCTTTTTAAAACTTGAAATCTGCGCCATCGCTTCATCGATAGAGACAAATTTATATTGTGAAAATTCCTGATGCTTGTACGCCGCCAAATCGATCGTTGCCTTTTTTTTGAGCCGCACCAAAAAATAGCGCTGTTTCTGCCCTGCATAAGGTTTCATCCGCTTAGCAACATGCTCAGGAAAATCATACTGCACCCACTCGGGATATTTGGCAATCACCTCAACATCATCCGTACCGATCTCCTCGGCAAGTTCCCTAAAAAGCGCCTCTTTGGGTTTTTCACCCTCATCAATTCCGCCTTGGGGAAACTGCCATACACCCGGTATGTCGCTACGCTCCGCCAAAAAAACTTCAACTTTTTCGGGATACGCGCTAGAGAGTACGACGGCTGCCACGTTGGGACGGTATTGTTTTTCGTTTTTGCTCATTTTCATTGGGCGTATTATATTCAATCGGGAATTAAATTACCGTATAATTGCAGATGCTTTTATATCTGCACATCCCTTTTTGCGACTCCAAATGCTCTTACTGTGCGTTTAACTCGTATGTGGATAAGTTTCACCTTAAAAACGCTTACATGCAAGCCGTGCGCAAACAGCTCGATTTTGAGCTGGAGCGTTTTAACGTAGCGCCGCAAAGCATACAGAGCGTTTTTATCGGCGGAGGTACGCCATCGACCGTGGCGCCGGAACTTTATAAACCTCTTTTCAAACGTCTTGCCCCGTATCTTGCGCCCGATGCGGAGATTACCTCCGAGGCCAACCCCAACAGCGCAAGCGAAGCGTGGCTTGAGGGGATGTACACTCTAGGCGTAAACCGCATTAGTTTTGGAGTACAGAGCTTTAAGGATGCCAAACTCAAAACACTCCACCGCGCCCACAGTGCGCAAGATGCCGTTAATGCTTTACATGTAAGCTCAAAAATCGGCTTTAAAAACCTCTCGATTGATCTGATTTACGGTGTTTTAGGCGACACGAAAACCCTTTTAAAACGCGACCTCGATCACGCTTTTTCTCTGCCCATCAGCCACCTTAGCGCCTACGCACTCACCATCGAAGAAGGCACGGTTTTTGAAAATCGTCCGCAGATGTCCAAGGAGAAACTAGAACTCACGCAGTGGTTGTTTGATCAGATCAAAGCGCACGGTTTTACCCAGTATGAAATCTCCAATTTCGGCAGCTATCAATCGCGCCATAACCGTGGGTATTGGGAGTATAAAGATTACATCGGTCTAGGAAGCGGCGCCGTGGGTTTTTTGAAAAATCGGCGCTTTTATCCTTCGTTACATGTAGAGCACTATATTGAAAACCCGCTTGAGACTCAAACCGAAATGTTAAGCGCGGAGGATATCGTCAATGAAAAGCTTTTGCTAGGGCTTCGCAGCGATGTGGGGGTTGCTGATACGCTCTTATCGCCTGCACAGCGTGAACGCGCGGCACTTCTGCTACGTGAGGGCAAGCTCACATGTAAGGCATCGCATTATTACAATCGTGATTACCTCTTAAGCGACGAACTTGCGCTTTTTATCACCACATAATCAATCTTTAGCTAGAATCACGCTTATTTCTAACGCAGGAACTACAGCATGTTTGGTATGGGCTTTGCCGAAATTCTAATTATCGGCATCATAGCGATTCTCTTTCTCGGCCCCGATAAACTTCCCGAGACCCTTGTAGAGATTGCCAAGTTTTTTAAAAACGTCAAGCGTACCGTTAACAGCGCCAAAAATTCCATTGAAAATGAACTGCACGTCTCTGAGATGCGTCAGGAGATGGAGAGCTACAAGCAAGAGCTTACTTCCGCTAGCAGTGAACTTGACCGACTTGCCTCTATGGATGATATTAAAAACGAGATCAACGACATCAAAAAAGAGAGCAAAGTCGATCTAAATGAGACCCTAAAAAGCGAACCCGACACACCACCACAACCCGAAGTGGTCACCTTTGCCAAAAAAAGCAGTGAACCCGAGGAGAAAGCCTAATGTTTGACGATCTCAAACCACATCTTGTTGAACTGCGCAAACGCCTTGGCATTTCGGTGTTTAGCGTCATCGTCATGTTTTTTGTGGCTTTTTTCTTTCATGAGCCGATTTTGGAGTGGATGATCGATCCGCTAAACGTAGCGCTTGAAGAGGTGGGCAAAAAATCGGTTCATGCTGCCGAGGGAATGGTTACAACCAATCAAGTTGGCGGCGCCTTTTTTGTGGCACTTAAAGTCTCCTTTTTTGCCGGATTACTACTGGCTCTGCCCGTGATCTTGTCGCAAATTTGGCTCTTTGTGGCACCGGGACTCTACGCCAACGAAAAGAAAATGCTACTGCCTTTTATTGTCGGCGGGACTACGATGTTTGGTGTCGGAGTCGCTTTTGCTTACTACATTGTCACCCCGTTTGGATTTGATTTTCTCATCACCTTTGGTAGTTTCAGATTTACGCCGCTCATAAATATCGAAGATTATGTGGGCTTTTTTGCCAAGATCATGTTTGGCTTTGGTGTTGCGTTTGAGCTACCGATATTTGCTTATTTTTTGGCGCTTCTTGGCCTTGTAGACGATGCTCAGATGAAAGCGTTTTTCAAATACGCGATTGTACTCATCTTTATTGTCGCGGCACTGCTGACCCCACCGGACGTACTCACCCAACTGCTTATGGCCGGACCGCTTATTTTGCTTTATGGCCTCTCCATCGTGATTGTAAAACTCGTCAACCCTGCCGTAGTTGAAGAAGAGACTCAGGAGCCTGATGGATCCGCTGAAAACGTCTAGTTACGACTACCGCCTCCCCGAAGAACTGATCGCCACGCATCCTGTCACTCCGCGCGAAAATGCGCGATTGTTAGTATATGATCGGCAAAATCATAGTATTACGCATACGCACTTTTATGATATCAACACCTTTTTACCCCACGATGCCGCACTGATTTTTAACGACACCAAGGTTATCAAAGCGCGGCTTTTTGGCACGAAACTTAGTGGTGGAAAGATCGAACTGCTCATTAACCGTCCGCGCGATGCGTATGTGGTGAGCGTCTATATTCGCGGTCGTGTCAAAATAGGCACGCAACTCTTTTTTGATGCCAACCTCCAAGCCGAAGTCCTAGCATTATATGAGGATGGAAGCCGCGACGTACGCTTTACATGTAACGCTACACTACTGCGATATGAAGCGGTTGTACCCCTGCTTGATGCTATCGGCCACATTCCATTGCCACCTTATATCAACCGCGAAGATACCGCTGAAGACACACGCGATTATCAAAGCGTTTTTGCGCGCTACGAAGGTGCCGTTGCCGCACCTACGGCCTCACTGCACTTTAGTGATGCGCTTTTTGAAACCGTTACAAGCGCGCATGAACACGCCTTTGTAACCTTACATGTAGGGGCGGGAACGTTCAAACCCGTCGAAGTCGAAACAATCACCGATCACCCCATGCACTCGGAATACTTTTCTGTTTCCAAACCTGCGCAAACGCTTCTTGATTCCTCGCAAAACATCGTGGCCTTTGGAACCACCGCAACACGAACCATAGAGTTTTATGCAAGGAGTAAACAGACTTCCGGCGAAGCCAACCTCTTTTTGCATCCGCACAATCCCCCCATGCGCGTAAACCATCTACTGACTAATTTTCACCTTCCCCGCTCGACACTGCTGATGCTGGTGGCATCATTTGTGGGGCTTGAAGAGACACTACGAATCTATGAGAGCGCCGTGCATGAGCGCTACCGTTTTTTTAGTTACGGCGATGCGATGTTGGTTTTATGAGCTTATTTCAATCACACCGGTTTGATTCGCTTCGATAATTTCACAAATCTGTTTTTGATGTTGATTTAATGCACTTTCAGCCACATTAATACGACTATTACCAAGCCGTAGCCAGATAATAAACGGTGGAAAATCATATAATGTACAAAGCTCATTGAAATCAGAATCTTTAGTCACAATGACATAACCGTTTTGTTTTGCATATTTCCAAATTTCAAAATCGTTAACCCTATCCATTTTTAAAGCGGCAACGTGAACCGAGTCAGGATAAGCTTCATGCACTTTTTGCACAAGACGGTATGAAAGATTTTGATCAAAGAGCAGTTTTACGCACATATTGAGAGTTTATGTTCTTTATCTGCAGCATAAGCAAGTGACGCTAAAATGTCCTCTTTTTGAAGTTCAGGATAATCTATAATAATCTCATCAATACTCATACCATCTGAGAGCATCTCAAGAATATCATAAACGGTAATACGCATACCACGAATAATAGGCTTTCCCGAACGAATAGCAGGATCAATACTGATACGTTGGCGATAATCAATCATAATGATGCTCCAATACTTTTAGACATTATAACGTAAGCGGATAGACCCGCCCATGCTCCACCTTAATCTTGCCCTCTAACTCATACGCAAAAAGTTGCTCTCCGTAGAGACGAAACGCCTCTTCGTAACTCGGCAGTTGTGTGCAGTAGTTTAAAAATTCATCAGTTTCGTGTGCTATTGCGGGGGCAAAACGCTCGCAAAACTGCTCGATCTCGTAAATCGCCTCGGCACTTCCCTCTTTAAGCAAGTCATTACTACCCTCGCTTTCACCCATACGGTGCGGCAAAACAAAAATCGGCTTGCCCATCGCTTTGGCAAATGCCACGCTTCGCATGGTACCGCTATTGCGATCGGCTTGGGCTACCACAAGCACTTCGCCCAGTGCTACCACCACTTCATTGCGCACCACAAAGCTCCACGCTCGTGCCCTCTCACCCGATTCAAATTGACTAAGCACCAAACCTTCGTGCTCAATATCTGCAATCAACGCCTTGTTCACCGCCGGATAGCGAATATCAAGCCCGTTGGCCATTACGGCAATCGTATTGGCCGCACCTGCGCTTTTGTGGGCAATCGCATCAACGCCCATTGCCGCTCCGCTCACGATACAGATGCCGCGTTTTGCAAGCGAGTTGCACAGATGCGCTGTAATCTGCCGCGTATAGGCGTTGGGTTTTCGGGTGCCCACTACCGCGATTTTGGGGCGTTTTAAAAGCTCAAGATTCCCTTTATAATAGAGCGTATCGGGCACTTTATTCATGGCCTCAAGCGCTTCTATAGGCGCCTTAAGGCTAGAGATAGTGGTCGATGGTAACAAGCTCAACCTCTTTTAACAGTGTTTTAGACTCTTTGAGTGCTTGTAGGGTATCGTGACGTGGATGCCCAATGGCAATGGCACTGCCACTCTCTTTGGCAATACCAATAGCCCGCTTTAACTGTCTTTTAATTTCATTAACATCGGCAACATGGTCCAAAAAGACATCACGCGCCACATAAGGCAATCCATAATTTTTCATCACACGTGGGACTTTGGTCTCAGCCGTAGTGCGGCTATCGATAAAAGAGATTTTTTCTTTACGCAGTGCAAACATCAATCGGTTCATCGCCAGTTCGTTCGCCGTAAACTTACTGCCCGTATGGTTGTTGACATAACGCATTTTTGGAAACAGTGACTTGATGCGGTGGATACGCTCCGAGATATGTTGCTGGGAATCGCGTACATACAGTGTTTCGGCCTCTTCGGCATTAAAGCGCATAGCCTCAAGCGGCAGATGCACCATATAAAACGGTTCGCTTGCTGCCAGTTTGGCAGAATCGGGGTGTCGTTTGCTTGGGGGCAAAAAGGACATCGTTACCGGCAGTTTCAATGCCTTAATAGCATCCACATCCCGCTTAAAAGAGACATCGTCGATAATAATTGCCAGTTTAGGTTTTTGGGTCGTTTTGATCGCTTTACGCTCTGCCCCTATTGGCGGCGTGTGGTCATACTCATGCGCGGCAGTGACATCCTGATGTTTTTGTAAAATTTCGTTCAAACGCTCTTTGCGGCTTTTTTGAACTTTGATTTCGCTAATGTGTTTGAGTTCATCAAGTAGCTTTTGCGTCTTTTGGCGCTCTTTGGCACATGAGGCCGCCATCTCCGTTTTGGCATCACCATAACCAAAATAGTACCCTGTCACTACGGCAATACTTAACAATAAGATAGCGATAGCGCTAATACTGGAGTACTTAATAATATTATGGAGTCTATCGCTCTTTTTTTTCGGTCGTTTTCTGCTCATATACGCTTACATGTAAATAAAATTGGCTTATTATACTGGGGCAATACTAATTGGGTATTAATTTTGTCAGATTGTCATAAAATGAGGTAGCAACGCAAAAATGCGCTGCTTAGTTTTTGCTGGTATCAACGATTTTGTTGGCTTTAATCCACGGCATCATTGCACGTAGACGCTCACCCGTAACTTCAACCGGATGCGCCGCAAGGTTTTTACGCTCGGCATTCATACGCGGATAGCCCGATTGTCCTTCAAGTACGAAATCTTTAGCAAAGGTACCGTTTTGAATCTCTTTTAGTACCGCTTTCATCGCTTTTTTAGACTCTTCGTTAATCACGCGTGGACCGGAAACCATGTCGCCGTATTCTGCCGTGTTAGAGATAGAGTAACGCATATCTTTAATGCCGCCTTCAAAGATCAGGTCTACAATCAGTTTCATCTCGTGCAGACACTCAAAATAGGCCATCTCTTCGGGATAACCCGCTTCGGTTAACGTTTCAAAACCGGCCTGAATCAGTGCCGAAACCCCGCCACAAAGTACGGCTTGCTCACCAAAGAGATCCGTCTCGGTTTCATCTTTGAATGTGGTTTCAATAATACCCGTACGCCCGCCGCCGATAGCAGAAGCGTAAGAGAGTGCCAAATCTTTGGTGTTACCGCTTGGGTCTTTTTCAACCGCGATCAAATCAGGAATACCGCCGCCTTTTACAAACTCCGAACGTACCGTATGCCCCGGTGCTTTGGGTGCTACCATCATAACGTTAATGTCTGATGCCGGTTGAATACGTCCGTAATGAATTGAAAAACCGTGTCCAAAAGCGATAGTTGCACCGCTTTTAAGGTTGGGTGCAATCTCGTTTGCATAAATTTCGGCCTGATTTTCATCGGGAAGCAGAATCATCACCACATCTGCCGCCGCCGATGCATCGGCTACCGTCATAACACTAAAGCCTTTGGCTTCCGCTTTCGCCCAGCTAGAGCCGCCTTTGCGTAGACCGATGATAACTTCAACACCACTGTCACGAAGGTTTTCAGCGTGAGCGTGGCCTTGTGAGCCAAAGCCGATCATCGCCACTTTTTTGGATTTGATCAAATCAAGATTGCAGTCTTTGTCATAATAAACATTCAATGCCATTAACATAACCCTTACTAAACGCCTAAAAAGCGCTGAAAATTTTGCGCATTATACTTAAAAGTGCGTATTGCCCCACTTAAATGTAAGCAATCCGTAACCTTTTAGAAAATATGGACATATTTGTGATACAATTGCCTAGAACCTTGCCGATATGGTATAGTAACGCTATGACGAACCATACACATAATTCCGTGAAGAGCTCGAGCTTCACCGTGTGTAAGGTTGGTCATAGCACTTAATCTCGCTTTTTACTCTTTTCACCCAAGCAAAGCCACAATATTTCATGATACAATCGCCAAAAACTTAGAGGCTACCTAAATTATGAAAAAATTCAATCTGCAAAAAGAGATTATTATTGTCAACCGCAATGCACTGCTTCATGCTATCAATACGGCGCGGCGCTTTGGTATTACCATAGAAGGAACTATCGTTTTTGGACCCTTTAGCGATGAACATATCTATATTTATCAAGGTCTTATTACACCCAATGCCACATCTGCGCTTGGTATGCCAAAACCACAAAGCATCGAGACGCTTTTGGGCAATGGATACCGAATCGTAGAGGATGATGATCGCATTTTAATTCGCGCCAATCTTGCATGGCAAGAGGTTTTAGCGATGAATCTGCCCCATTCCGATTATGACGACTCCTCTGCGGACGGTATCGGCAATTTTTCTGACAACACTCTTGAAACCATTGGCTGGCACGCCACGGAGTTTGATATTACCTATCGCGAGATGGCAGAGTATCTTGAAACGACATGCGAAGGTACGCTTTTGTGCATTGAAATTGAGGAGCCCTATCAATTCAGCGGGTTGGGGTTTATTTCGGATCAGACGTGCGCGCATGACAAACTCTTTGAATACTGCCGTGAACGCGCTCTTACACAGATGCACAATGATCCCGACTTTGCTATCGAATCGCTTGATAGCGACGAGCGCGAAGCCGCTACGTTTTTTAACCTGATTGAAAGAGATCGTATCATGCTATAATAGTATATGCTCAACAATTTTGAACGATCAACATGGAAAATTTTTTTCTTTCTCTTAATCAGTAGCTTTTTAATCTTAAGCAGTGCAATCTATTTTAAGTGGCAAAATATTAACGAAGAGAATCTCCTTGAACTGACCTACTTGCATAAACTGGTACGCCATTCGGTCAAAGATCGTCTTGCGCAACAGGCGATGATGCTTCGTATACTGGGCACGCACTTAGCCACAAGCGATTTTGAACACGAAGAAGACAATCTGCACGTATTACTTGATGATTTTTTAAAAAAGAACCCCGTTTTTGTAGCTTATGGTCTTGCCAAGCCTGACGGCACGCTTGTTGTAACATCGCGCAATATTGCCACCAAAAATCTACCCAACCTATTACATAGCCCGAAAACATCGGAAACGTTTAAATATGCGCTTGAGTCGCACGATATCACACTAGGACGCACCTATTTTTTTAAACCGGTGAACGACTGGCTTATTCCTCTGCGTTATGCCATTCGTGATCATAATGACCGTGTCATTGCCGTGATGAACGCCGGAATTTTGCTCGATGGCCCCTATAACCCTTGGAATTTTAGCAACCTTTCGGATGACACTTTTATTGCCGTAACGAAAGATGCCATCAATAAAGATGATTACTATACACAATACGTCATGCCGCCCATTCACTCCGGAAATCTTGAGAAAACTTATAATTTCCCCTTACCCAAAACATTTATTACTGCAGTCAAAAAGAAACTTTCTAAAACGACAGGCAAAAGTTTTGAACAGTTTAAACAAGAGAGTACTATTGTCAGTTATCACGGATCCAACTCCACTTTCGGGCTTTATACCGAAACCGTAAGCTATGATCCGGTATTAAAGATTTTTACCTCTGTAGGACGTTTTGAAGAACGGTTAATACTGCGTCTGCTCCCCAATGCTTTAGTGTACACCCTTATATTCTTTGTATTTAACCTTTTGCTTTTTATGTTACTGCGCTATATCGACACCATGCAACGCACTCACAATGAAAAACTACGCCTACAGGCACTGCACGACAAGCTTACCACTTTGCCAAACCGCTACTTTCTTGAAGAGATGTTTGAGCAGTGGCAGGAGCGTCATGAACGTTTCGCGCTACTCTATCTGGATCTAAATAACTTTAAAAACATTAATGACCATTACGGGCATCTTATAGGTGATGACGTACTTGTCGCCATTGCCACGCGTTTGCAAAAGGCTAGTGATTCGCAAACGCTTCTGATTCGCCACGGCGGTGATGAATTTATTATTCTCTCCGTCTTTAGTGACCGAAAGCAGATCGAGAACTACTGCGAGCATTTGATCTACATAATCAATGAACCGATTGTAATTGAACAGTACCGTTTTCATATCGGCGCAAGTATCGGTATTGTGGAAGAGGCTCAGAGTTTACCGCTTGGAAACATTCTATCTCATGCTGATATTGCAATGTACGAAGCCAAACGTACCCATCAGCCTTTTGTCTACTTCTCCGGTAACTTGCAAGAGCGTAGCGCCATCAAGGCACGCATTGAAAACGAACTAAAAAATGCACTGGAAAACCGCGAATTTTATATCGTATATCAGCCGCAAATTGACGCCAAAGAGGGGCATGTTATTGGCGTTGAAGCACTCTTGCGGTGGGAGAATCCGAAACTCGGTACCATTGGGCCCGATCAGTTTATTCCGGTTGCAGAGAGTACCGGACTCATCTTACCTATCGGCGACTTTGTGGCGCAAAAAGCCATTGAAGAGATTAGCGCGCTAGATATGGATATGCGCCTCTCCATTAATGTCTCGGTCAACCAACTGCTCTATCCCGGATTTATGCAAACGCTTGATGCCATCACACAGCATTGTCGTTGCTCACCCGAATTGATTGTGATTGAAGTTACCGAAAGTATCTATATCGAAGACCAGCATCAGGTACGTCATGTGCTACGACAGTTGCAAAAACAGGGCTATACCATTTCGCTGGATGATTTTGGAACCGGATTCTCTTCGCTGAGCGTTTTGAGCAAAATGCCGGTTGATGAACTTAAAATCGACAAAAGTTTTGTTCGCGACATTCTCGAAGATGATCACGACCGTGCTTTGATTCAATCGATTATCAGTATCGGTAATAGCCTTTCAATCCCCACACTGGCCGAAGGGGTCGAATCTTCTGCCCAGGCTCAGATGCTTAAATCGTACGGTTGTGATCGTTTTCAGGGCTACTATTATGCCAAGCCCATGCCGATTGATGAGCTCAAAGCGTACTTAAAAAACGCTGCAAAATAATCATGGCCGAAAGCGAATCGATACGGCCGTCGCGTTTATAACGCATATCACCTTTCATCAGCGCTTCGGCTTCAAGTGAAGAATCACTCTCATCTTGATAGTGCAGTGTGCCCGTAAATTTTAAAAGCGATACAAAATGTGCTACACGGCGGCGCATTTCCTCTTCACTCGAACCGCCCAAGGGAATACCCAAAATAAGTGCCTCAATGCGCCACTCTTCAATGACAGTATTTACTTCCGCCGCCGCCTGATTACGGTTTTTGCGCTCAATCGCATTTAGCGGCGTTACCATCGTGCCATCGGGGCTATAGGCCAAACCGATACGTTTTAAGCCCAGATCAATAGCCAGATAGCGCATCGCCTATTTCCCCAGACAAAACGAGCCAAACATCTTATCGAGCATCTCATCATTTTCAAACGGTCGGGTAATGGAGGCAATGGCGCGTAAAGCGGTATTAAGATGAAACGAGAAAATCTCAAGCTCCTGCGCTTCAAGCGGCATCTTTGCGGCTTCAATCTCATGCAGTGTGGCTTTAACGGCATCAATTTGACGCGTAGAGATTAGCATCATCTCATCGCTACGGTTATTGGCATCCATAATCTGTGTCAGGCGCTCTAGCAGTGCTTTGGTTGAAGCTTTGGTATTCATGCCGATTGGATCAAAAGCGCTAAAACGCTCCGTGTCAATCTTACATGTAAGATCATTTTTGCTCAAAATTACGACGATCTCGCGTTGCGTGCCATACGTTTCAAGCAAGCTCAATATCGCTTCATCTTCACTATCAATCTCACGTGACGAGTCAAACAGTGCCACTACAATATCACTCTGCTCAATCGCCTTAATAGAGCGCTCTATCCCAATACGCTCAATTTCGTCACCCGCTTCACGAATGCCGGCCGTATCGATAATGCGAATCAGATGCGTGCCAATCTTCACCTGCTCTTCAATCGTATCGCGCGTGGTGCCGGCGATATCGCTCACAATGGCGCGCTCAAAACTAAGCAGGGTATTTAGTA
This sequence comes from Sulfurimonadaceae bacterium, assembly GCA_050292115.1. Classification (GTDB taxonomy): domain Bacteria; phylum Campylobacterota; class Campylobacteria; order Campylobacterales; family Sulfurimonadaceae; genus JAFGUB01. Next base: position 32,772 of record JBNKLA010000084.1, read on the forward strand.
GTGAACTCTTGCCGACATTGGGCTTTCCGATAATGCTCACGCGAAAGCCCTGCATCAATCCGCGGCGGCGTTCGCTTGCATCTAGTGTCTGCTTTAGCCTTACATGTAACGCTTCAAGTCGGGCTAAAATCTGTGCAATGAGATCATCGGGCAGATCCTCTTCGGCGTAATCGATACTCACTTCCGAATAGGCCAGAATATGCAGTAGCTCATCGCGCGCGGCTTCAATAAACTCACGCAGTTCACCTTTCATCTGGCGAGCCAAAATTTTGGCGGCATCTTCACTTTTGGCTTCAATAAGCTGTGCAATCGCTTCGGCTTCGCTAAGATCGATGCGCCCGTTTAAAAAAGCGCGCTTGCTAAATTCGCCCGGTGCTGCCAATTTCGCGCCTGCCGAAATTACCGTCTCAAGTATTGTGTGCGCCACGATATGCCCACCATGACACTGCAACTCGACGACATCCTCTCCGGTAAAACTTTTTGGAGCTTGAAAATAGATCGCAATGACTTCATCAATCAATGTGTCTGACATGTCATATAGGGGTGTCAAAGTAGCATGGCGTACACGAAAGGTATCACGTTTGCAAAGCTTACATGTAAGACGTAATGCTTGCGAACCGCTGATGCGTATAATGGCTATGGAGCCGACTCCATGCGCCGTGGCAATGGCAGCAATGGTGTCGCTATGCATATTAATACTCGTTGTAGTCGTTGATGATAATGAACTTTGCCCCATCACGTGTAGAGCGGATCGCTACATACTTATCAGGATAAGATGCGCGGAGTTCGCGCAGAGCAATCTGCACCAGTACGCCGTCAAGCACTTTAGTCTGTGCACGGCCGTCACGGTCGATATTCTCGCGCACCCCTTCGAGATAGCGCTCCATTGCTTCTTCTTGATTTTTCAAAAACTCAGCAATCTCCAGACGCAACTGCATATGATATTTTGAGTTAATCCAGTTAAAAATCATATACGAAAGTGCCTTGTAGCGGTAGCCCTCTTTGCCAATCAAGAGTGCCGCATCCTTACCGCTAAACTCTACCAAAAGCGTTGTCTCATCATAGAGGCTTACCGCGATGGTCTCGATATCAAAGCAGAGTGTGGTAAAGAGATTATTGATATCATTGTGAACCTCGTTTACAATCTCATTGGATGGTAATTGCTCATCAAAAAAGCCCTCAACGGCATGATCATCGACCGTGATATGCTCATCAGGTACGCGCTCTTCCTCTATCTCTTTTAAAGGTTCTGAAACTTCGATCGAAACTTCATGACGCACCGAAGTGGTAACATCGCCTTTTTTACATGTAGCCACAATAATCGCGCTCTTTTTAAAAAGATTCAAAAAACCTTTTTTAGGGCTTTGGATAATCTCAACTTCGAGTTCGGTAACCGAACACTCTAATTGTTCTGCAGCTTTAGCATACGCGCTTTCGAGTGTAATTGCTTCAATTTTTACCATGATGTTTCTCTTCGAGATGCTTCTCGTGGCGTGCCGCTTTGAGCCGCTCATATTTTGTGTTGACCGCAAACTGCTGCGCGATTGAGAAGAGGTTGTTTACGAACCAGTACAACACCAAACCGGATGGGAACGTGATAAAGAAAAAGGTAAAGATTACCGGCAAAAACTGAAACACTTTTTGCTGCATCGGATCGGTAAAGTTGTTTGGCGTCATCTTTTGCTGGAAATACATCGAAGCACCCATCAAAAGCGGCAACACATAAATGGGGTCCATTCGAGAGAGGTCGTTGATCCACAATATCCACTCCGCCCCTTGCAACTCCACGGCATTAAGCAGTACGCGGTAGATGGCAAAAAAGACCGGAATTTGCAACAGCATCGGCAAACAGCCGCCTAGCGGATTGGCACCATGCTTGCGATACACTTCCATCACCGCGGCATTCATGCGTTGCGGGTCGCCTTTGTATTTCGTCTGAATCTCTTTGATGCGCGGAGCCAAGTCTTTCATCCTCTGCATCGAAAGCATTCCTTTGTACGTCAGCGGATAGAGCACGATACGAATCAAAATCGTGAGTGCCACAATTGCCCAACCCCAGTTACCTAAAATTCCGTGTAGCCAGCTGAGCAGTTTAAAAAGCGGTGCCGCCGCAAACGTAAACCAGCCGTACTCAATAGCGTTTATCAGTACCGGATCGATACTCGTAAGCACTTCATGATCTTTTGGTCCGATATAGCCGCCAAATTTCATATCACGGTTGCCATCAAGATAAACGACAGGATTGTCATCGCGGTCACGCTCCACAAAAACCGCAGTCTCGGGAGATAGCTTATAAAAAATTGAAGCGAAATATTGATCAAACGCCGAAGCAAGCGTGACATTCGTAAAATTCTCACGCCCTTCTACATCGCCGTCTTCAAAAATCGTGGTGATAAAACCGTCCGCTTTTTGCGTATAGATCATCGCTCCGCGTACGGTCATCATCTGCTCGCTTACATTGGGGCGTTGACCCAGATAGAGAAAGTAGCGTTTTTCATCGCTAAGCGTTACATGTATATCGTAGTGCCCGTCATGATAAAAGGTTAATGTTTTTGTGACACTCAAAGCGCTCAATTTTTGCGTAAGGGTTAACGTCACAGGCGCTTCGCCGTCAAGTTCAAGCTTTGAGGCCGAAGCGCTATAAGGCGTACGTGCCGCTTCACTATTGAGCGCATCATCGGCAAAGCGAATATAGAGCGGTTTGGCTCCAAATGCGGGAATCATCTGAGCCGGATTGCCGTCTTTGTCGTAAAATTTTTCGTCTTTGAGCGTTTTGGAACTGATACGCCCCAGTGTATCCACGCTAATCGTAAAGTGCTTCGATTCGATTGTGGCGAGTGAACCGGTCTCACTGTTGGCAACGCGCTCATCCGAGGCCACGTCATGACCGTTTAACGGATACACATCGACATGTTTAACGTCGGTCGCATTGGATGCGGAGGTTTCTTGTAGCGTTCGCGCCGCTTGAGATGTTGTTGCATTGGTATCCGCTTCATGCGCTTTAGGCGGAAAAATCGTGGTATACGCGATAAAAAAGATAAATGAAAGCGCCACGGCAAGTAGCAAACGTTGGTTGGGTGTCATATTGTCTAACACTAATTAGCCTTTATATGAAAAGTTTTTTATGATTGTAAAGCGGTCTCCCGCCTCTGGAATAAGCCAGTATTTTACCTGATTGATGCTCAAATTATCTTTTGGTTCGTACTTAAGGCGTATTTTAGGGTGGTCAAACCCTCCTTTAAAAAGCTGGTTACAACGTAAAATACGAATAAGTGAAAGAAAAAATGCTTTGATCAAACTGTTTTTTTCAAACTGTATCGCTGCATAAGCCGAACACGAAGGATAGTAGCGGCAATTACTGCCTGCGATTTTGGAAAAGGTGTTTTGATAAAACTTAATGAGTAGTAGCAGTAGTTTTCGAAGCACCGAGTTTCTTTATGAGATATTTTAGGTCACGCTGTAACGTAGCATAAGGTGTCTTCGGAAGCAAGGCTTTGGCAACAAAAACATAGTGACCTTGTGCAAGATGGGCTTGCTGCTCTTTGAAAAGCGCACGCATTCGGCGTTTAGAGCGATTTCTAAGTACGGCGTTTCCAACCTTTTTACTGGCGGTGTAACCGACTTTTTGTTCTCCGCTTTTGGGGAGATAGAAGAGGACACTACTGCGCGAATGCGCGCTTTGTCCTTTTTTGTAGACGAACTCAAACTCTTTGTGAGTCTTGAGCATGACGAAACTGTTTACACAGTCAATTGTTTTCTACCCTTCGCACGACGCGCATTTAAAATCTTACGGCCATTTTTTGTCGCCATACGGGCGCGAAAACCGTGTGTACGCTTGCGGGGAGTATTATGCGGCTGATAGGTTCTTTTCATGCCTTTACCCTTATACTTAAAATTAGAAACGAAATATTACGAAATCTACACTTAAAGACTGGTTAAGCTTTGAAGCACAAGTGCTTTTCTGCGGCCTTGCGCATCTTCAAGCGTGCCGCTTCCTTGCAAGAGTTTAATCTCAATTTTATCACTACCCTTGCAGTTCATCGGACTAATCAGAACTCTACTTTTTGCGTTGAGCATCAATTTTGATCCCTCATGAAATACAATTATAACCTCAGATACATCCCCCGTCCAAAGTAAATCACCGGCGCTAAGCGATGCATTAATATCAAGCTTATGCGGTGCATTTCGACGCTGAATCAAAAGCGCCCCTTTGGGATTTGGTGCAATTAAAACACCCTTATTAAACATATAGCGCGTTTTATTAACGTCGCGTGAAATCAGCACATCATCGCTATCGACATGTTCACCAATTTCAAACAGTGTAGGTGATGTAAGCGACGCGGCATGGGCACTGCCTTCAAGTGCCACGACACCGCCGAGAGTTCCGGCTTTAAGTGAAGCCAACATTACAAAAAAAATAACTACTCTATACATCTACCCACCTTTTGATACCCAATTATAATCCACTCTTTTTAAAAATACCACTATGTGCCGATATTATTGTCAAATATGCAAGGATCACATCATGAATACCAATTATGAACTGAATGCTTATCGGTCCCATGAATTAAATATCCAGATGCGCACTTCCAGCGGCGATGTTATCAATATGAATTTTGAAAACTCTCAAGCACTCGCTATGAGCGCCCAACAAAACGAGCAAGGTTCTTTGGCATCGTTCTCTTTTGCGTCTTTACAGCAATATCAGTTCCAAATTGACAGCAACGGTATTGACGAACAAGATCAAAAAGAGATCGAAGCTTTTATGGAGATCGCCAAGCCTTATATCGACAACTTCATGCAAGAGCTCTCAGACGATCAGCAAACCACGCCGCTTAACCGCATAAGCGATCAGATTCTTCGCGAAATGGATCCCCTAAAAAACATGAACCCCGCATCGCAAGAGTACGCTAAAAACGATATTGTTGCGCTCTTTGATGATTCGCTTAAACTGTTTAAACAGACGCAAAAACTCTTTGATGAGAGCCAAAAACTACTTGACAATATTCTAAAAGGTTTTGACACAGAGTTTGAAAAACTCCTCTATGCCTAAGGCGTTAGTAACTCTTTGAGCGGCTTTTGATACGACTGTCCCAACGGGCGCGTAATATCGAGCAGTTCGTTTTGCATCTGTATATGACAGTTGCGGCACTCACGAATCACGTTATGCTCTTTAATCCCCGGTTTTTCAATTTTTTCTATCGGATGACATCCAAAACAGTCCGAACCGCAATCGGCCATCGCTTCGGGGTTGGCACTATGGCACTCAATACATCCCAGCATCGGTTTATGTCTCGGATCATCATGAATAGTATTCACAAGATTGGGATGGCAACTCAAGCAGTCCCCGTTACACGCACACAGTGACGTTACCGCTACAAATAAAAATGATAGCACTCTTTTCATGTGCGAATTATACTTCACTACATGTAAATAAAAAACTTACCGAACACAAAGTGTAAAGTATTACTTGACACTATTCATTTATTCATGCTATACTGCGCCAACCAAGGAGGTATTATGGGTATTAAAATGAACGAATTGGTTAAATTGACCAACACGGCCAAATCGACGATTCTTTATTACGTCAAAGAGGGGTTGCTTCCCGAGCCTCAAAAACCCAAACCGAATCTGCATCTATATGACGAGCGTTGCGTGGAGATTATTAAGTTTATTAAATACCTTCAAAACAATTTTAACTCCTCTATAAGTGAAATTAAAACCATTGTTCAAGCGGGTGATTTTGATTTTGAACGCGGGTTTGAAGCGTTGCTTGAAACGTTAGACGTAATTATGGGATCAGCGCATCAAAGCAGTTATACCACCGAGTACGTGCTAACACATTTTTCGCTCTCCAAAGAACGGCTTGATGATTATATGAATCAAGAACTTCTTTTCAGAAGAGACGGCATTTTTACCGACAGAGAGCTTGAAATTTTAGAGATCTTGATGTATCTTGAAGCGCAGGGAATTCCCGATGACGTCCTTAAAACCTATGTGGATCATGCACGCGCGCTTGCCGCATTTGAGGTGGCCTTCGCCACAGAGTATTTAAAAGAGAAAAAACGCGGTAATGATGCCGTAAAGGCGCTGTTTGACATGACGCTGATTTTAAAGCCCTATCTTTTTAACATGCATACCCTGCATGCATACCGCCAATCGGAGAAGAAGTAATGAAAACGTTATTGCAAATCAAGGGTTTTTTGCCTTTTTTACTGATTTTACTAATAAATGCAACAGTAGACATTGCGCATAAAATAACCATTCAAAACGTGTTGTTGAAAAATTTTGAGGGCGATACGCTGATTGTTTTAAGCGCACTGATCAATGCCATGATTTTGCTGCCGTTTATTATGCTTTTTTCGCCTTCGGGGTATCTTAGCGACCGTTTTGCCAAAACAAAGGTGATCCGTTATGCGGCGCTTGCCGCGGTTGTGCTAACACTGCTTATAACGCTCAGTTATTATCAGGGGTGGTTTTACATAGCGTTTGTACTTACCTTTTTGCTTGCCGTTCAAAGCGCTATCTACTCTCCGGCAAAATACGGTCTGATCAAAGAGTTGGTAGGGCAGGAGCATTTAGGTACGGCCAACGGTATGGTGCAGGCCGTTACCATTGTTGCCATTTTGGCAAGTTCCATACTTTTTTCTGCGGTGTTTGAAGGCTTTTATAACGGTGCAGGTGATGTGAGCGCGACACTAAAAGCGGTAGCGCCGATCGGATGGTTTTTGGTGATGTTTGCTTTATTTGAGAGTTACCTCTCGTTTAAGCTCCCGGTACTTACTGCCGGTGATCAAAACGATGTTTTTAACATACGCAGTTATCTGGATATGAGTTATCTGCGCGGCAATATCAAACGTATCCGCGCTAATGAGAATATCTGGCTTAGCATTATCGGTCTTAGCATTTTCTGGGCTATGGGGCAGGTGATTGTCGCGGCGTTTCCGGCACACTATAAACAGGTTACCGGCGATGAGAACGCGGTGATGATTCAGGCCATACTGGCGGTGAGTGCGATCGGGCTGGTTTTAGGCTCCGTTGTGGCGGGGCGCTGGTCGAAACGGCATATTGAGCTGGGCATCGTTCCTGTCGGGGCGCTTGGTATTTTTGTGTCGCTGCTGCTCTTTTCATCGGCTTTTACGGTTATGGGTATGGCAACGGCAAGCGTATTGTTTGGATTTTTCGGCGGACTGTTTATTGTACCGCTCAACGCGCTGATTCAGTTTTTTGCTAAAGAGCGCGAACTTGGTATTGTTCTTGCAGGAAACAACTTTGTTCAAAATGTGGTAATGGTAGCGTTTTTGGTGTTATCGGTCGTGTTTGTGCAGAGTGGTTTTAGCAGTGCGATGCTGTTTGCTTTTAGCGCTATCGTGGCGCTTTTGGGATCGCTTTATACGGTTCGCCGTCTGCCGCAGCTGTTTGCGCGCTTATTGCTATTACCGATTTTAAAAATGCGTTACCGTCTTCAGGTGTGGGGGCTGGAGCATCTGCCGCCAAGCGGCGGCGTATTGTTGCTGGGCAACCATATTAGCTGGATCGACTGGATGATTTTGCAGGTCGCCTCGCCTCGCGCTATTAAATTTGTTATGGAGAAAAGCATTTATAACCGCTGGTATCTGCGATGGTTCTTAGAATGGTTCAATGTGGTTCCTATCTCGGGAGCATCGAGCAAAGGTTCGATCGAGCAAATTAAAAAGCGTCTGGATAACGGTGAAGTCGTTGCACTGTTTCCCGAAGGGCGCATCAGCTATAACGGACAGCTTAACGAGTTTAAAAAAGGCTATGAGATGGTGCTTAAAGAGAGTGATCATAGGGTTGTGCCGTTTTACCTTCACGGATTGTGGGGATCGACTTTTTCCAAAGCGGAAAACCGGTTTAAAAAAATGGTACGCGCCGGCGTCAAACGCGATGTTATTATTGCGTTTGGCGCGCCGTTAGCCTCAAATACTCCGGCCGAGGTGCTTAAACAGAAGGTCACGGAGCTTTCGCAGCAGACATGGCAAGTGCAAATTGATGGTTTGAAGCCGATTCAATACGGATGGATAGAGCGCGCTAAATCCAACCTTTTTGGACGCAGCATTGTCGATGCTATGGGCGCGGATTTAAATAACGGCCGCATGATTACGGCGGTATTACTGTTTGTCAAGGCGTTGCGAAGCGTCAAGGGTAAAAACGTAGGGGTGCTGCTGCCCTCATCTTCGATCGGCTCCATTATTAATATGGCGCTGTTGATCCTGGGGCGTCGACCGGTTAATTTGAATTACACTCTTAGCAGTGAGGCGATGCTTGGCGCACTGCAAAAAGCGCAGATCGACACGGTGATTACTTCGGAAAAATTCATGACAAAACTGCAAACAAAAGGGTTTGATTTTAGCGATACGCTAAAAAATCGCATCTTACATGTAGAAGCGTTGGGGAAAGATTTTGATAAAAAGGCAAAGCTTACGGCGCTGCTGCAGGCGTTTTTAATGCCCGCATGGCTTATTGAGACACTCTACTTTAAACCCTGCGGCATTGACGACACGGCGACGATTCTCTTTAGCAGTGGTAGCGAAGGCGTGCCCAAAGGGATCGAGTTGACGCATAAAAACCTGCTTGCCAATATCAAACAGGTATCGACACTGCTCAATTTTCAAGATCACGACGTGATTCTTAATTCACTGCCGATTTTTCATTCGTTTGGATTAACGGTAACAACGCTGTTGCCACTGTATGAAGGCGTTAGCATGGTTAGCGCTCCCGATCCCACCGACGCCGTGGCTATCGGAAAACTGGCGGCGCGCTATAAGGCGACGATTATGTTTGGAACCTCGACTTTTTTCAGGCTTTATGCCCGCAATAAAAAGCTGCATCCGCTGATGTTTGAAAGCATCCGCATGGTGGTTGCCGGAGCGGAGAAACTCAAACCCGAAATCAAAAGTGCCTTTAAAGAGAAGTTTGCACTGGAGATTTTTGAAGGCTACGGCGCTACCGAAACTTCGCCGGTCATTTCGGTAAATATGCCCAATACGCTCGATCTGGATTCCATGCGTGAAATTACCGGAAACAAAAGCGGAAGCGTTGGGCAGGCGTTGCCGGGAACCGTGGTTAAAATCGTGGATCCCGCAACGTATGAGGAGCTTGGCACAGGTGAAGACGGTCTTATTATCGTTGGCGGGCCGCAGGTGATGAAGGGCTATCTTGACGATCCGGCCAAAACTAACGAGGCGATCGTGACGCTGCAGGGGATACGCTATTACAAAACGGGCGATAAAGGCCACAAAGACGAAGACGGCTTTATAAGCATTGTGGACCGTTACAGCCGTTTTGCCAAGATCGGCGGCGAAATGATCAGTCTGGGTAGTGTCGAAGAGCAGCTTGGCAGGATATTTGGCGAAAGCGTGGAACTGGTTGCCGTGAATCTTCCCGATGAGAAAAAAGGCGAACAGGTGGTGTTGCTGTATAAAAGCGAACGTTCTAAAGAGGAGCTGCTTTTAGCGCTAAAACAGAGCGATATGATCGCCATCATGCAGCCCTCGCACTTTTTTAAAGTGACAGAGCTACCCAAACTCGCCAGTGGTAAAAGTGATTTTAGTGGTGCTAAAAAAATGGCTGAGACGCTTTTAAATCCAAAAGAGGATGAAGCATGACGATTTACGATCTTAAACCCGCGTTTCAAAATCTGCTGCGTCCGATTGTCGCTGCTTTGGCGCAAGCAGGCGTGACACCCAATCAGGTGACGTTTGCGGCGATGGCACTCTCTTTGATTGTCGGGGCGTCTATTGCTTGGAGTCGGGGAGCTGTTGGCGTGCTTTATGCTGTGCCCGTGTTTTTGTTTGTTCGTATGGCACTTAACGCCATTGACGGCATGTTGGCCAAAGAGCACGATATGACAAGCGACGCGGGAGCTGTTTTAAACGAGATGGGTGACGTGATCTCGGATGCGGGGCTTTATCTGCCTTTGGCGTTGATAGCGGGCGTCGATGCGGTTGGCGCGGTTTTATTTGTCGTTGTCGGAATTTTTACCGAAATGACGGGTATTTTGGGCGCCGCGCTGCATAAAGAGCGACGTTACGACGGTCCGATGGGCAAGAGCGACAGGGCTTTTGTGATTGGATCGCTTTGTCTGTTGTGGGCGTTTGGCGTCACACCCGGGCTTTGGTCGGATATGGTGCTGTATGCGGGGACGATTTTGGGTATCTTGACGGTTATAAACCGCTGGAGAGGAGCGCTTTCATGAGTATGATGCTAGGAGTGATTTTTACGCTCTTGATCGTAGCGTCCGTGACGGTTGCCTTGATGCGCCGCCGTAGTAAACAGCCTTATACGGAGCTTGGGCAAAGGGTGAATTCATGGTGGGTGATGGTGATTCTTTTTGTGGTGGGTGCGCTGCTTAATCATACCGTTTCCATGATCTTTTTCGGTCTTATCAGCTATTTGGCGCTTAAAGAGTATTTTTCTTTGATTCCAACGCGCCTTACCGACAGGCGTATCGTGTTTTACGCGTATCTTTCGATCATTTTTCAGTACTACTTCGCGGCAATCGCATGGTATGGTATGTTTATCATCTGGATACCGGTGTATCTCTTTTTATTTCTGCCGTTTCGTCAGGTGCTCACAGGCGATACCAAAGGATTTTTGGAACATACGAGCCGTGTGCAGTGGGGATTGATGATGTTTGTCTTTGGTTTAAGCCACATTGCGTACCTGATGACGCTTGAACCGACACAATCAAACCAAAGCGGCGGTGCGGAACTGGTGCTGTATCTGCTGTTTTTGACACAGTTTAACGATGTACTGCAGTATCTTTTTGGCAAAAGTTTCGGACGTATTAAAATCGTGCCGCGTATTAGCCCGAACAAAACGCTTGAGGGGTTCGCGGGCGCCTTTGTTTCAACAAGCATTCTGGCGGTAATGCTTTCGTTTCTAACGCCTTTTACCATGCCCCAGGCACTATTTGCGGGAATGCTTATCAGCGGCGGCGGTTTTATCGGCGACGTGGTGATTTCGATGGTAAAAAGAGACATCGGAGTCAAAGATTCCAGTGCCATGATCCCCGGACACGGCGGTATTTTGGATCGGGTAGACAGCCTGACTTACACGGCGCCGCTTTTTTTTCATTATGTGTATTATCTTTATTATTAGGAGTGAGTGGTGAAAAAACTTTTTTTCCTCTGTATCGTGCGGCCGCTTATTTTATTTGCCATGGGCTTACATGTAAGAGGAAAAGAGCATCTTGAGTGCTCCGAGGCGTGTATTGTCGCGGCCAATCATAACAGCCATCTTGATACCTTGATTCTTATGAGCCTTTTTCCGCTTGCAACGCTTGAGACAATCAGGCCCGTAGCGGCGGCCGATTATTTTTTTAAAAACGCTTTTTTAAAATGGTTCGCGCTGAATGTTATGGGTATCATTGCGCTTGAGCGAAACGTCAGGGCGTCTGGTACGCACCCTTTGCAAGGCGCGATGGACGCGCTTGGAAGGGGAGAGATCGTGATTATTTTTCCCGAGGGCAGCAGGGGCGAGGCGGAACGTTTAAGCCGTTTTAAATCGGGGGTGGCGCATTTGGCAAAAGCGTATCCGCAGGTTCCCGTGATACCGGTGAACATCTACGGGGCGGGAAAATCCCTGCCCAGAGGCGAGGCGCTTTTTGTGCCTTTCATTGCCGATGTCAACATCGGCGAAGCACTTTTTTTCAGTGATGAGAGTGTTGGTGCTTTTACGCAAAGGCTGGCGAAACGCATTCAAAATTTAAAGGATGAAAAATGAAAACAGATACAGGTACTTTTACAAGTTTTGACGCCAAAGCGCTTTTTTACAGAGAGTGGGAGCACGAGGCGCCTTCAAACGGCCGCATACTGTTTTTGCTGCACCGTGGGCATGAACATTCCGAACGTCTGTCGGAGATTGCGGCGCACAAAGCGTTTGAGGGCTATAAGATTTTCTCTTTTGATAACAGAGGGCATGGCCATACCGAAGAGAAAGCCACCTACGAGTTTATGAATCTGGTACGCGATCTGGATGCTTTTGTGGCGTTTGTATTAGAAAAAGAGCAAAAAAAATATGAAGATGTTTTTATTGTCGCCAACTCCGTAGCAGGTGTCGTTGCCGCAACGTGGGTGCATGATTACGCCCCAAATATCAAAGGGATGGCGCTGCTTGCGCCTGCGTTTAAGATCAAGCTTTATGTTCCGTTTGCAAAAGTGTTTTTAAAAGCCGCACTCTTTTTCAAACCCGATCTTAATATTAAATCGTATGTCAAGTCAACGTTGCTAACACATGATTTCAAAGAGCAACAGCGCTACGACAGCGATGCGCTCATTACACCGAATATCCCCGCTAAACAACTTACGACGCTGCTTGATACGGCGCAAAGGGTTGTTGCGGACGCGGCATTGATCACAACGCCCACGTTGATTTTAAGCGCGACCAAAGATTATGTGGTAGATCGCAAGATACAAGGCGATTTTTACGCCGCACTCTCTTCTAAAATTAAAAAATTTGTACAGCTTGAAGGGTTTTATCACGGTATTTTGTACGAGGTTGGACATGAAACGGTTATTGAAGAGATTGCGGATTTTGCCACTGTATGTTTTGAGACGGATGCGCGTGTCAGCATTGAAGAAGTCGTACAAATCACCCAAAACGAACGGGACAAAATCGCATTTGGCTCTCTTGCATGGTTCAAAGAGGGCGCATACTTTTTGCAAAGAATAATGATGAAGTATTTTGGAAAGCTCAGTAAAGGCATAAGTATCGGCATGAAATACGGATTTGATTCGGGCGTGACTTTGGATCATGTGTATAAAAACATCCCCGAAGGCACAACATGGATTGGCAGGCTGATCGATCAAGGGTATTTGCAAAGTATCGGCTGGAGAGGAATCCGCCAAAGAAAGGCGCATATGATCGGTGTGCTAGAGGAGAAGATCAACGCATTGCGCGAAGCGGGTGAAAAGGTTTTAATTTTAGACATTGCCGGCGGTCCGGCACGCTATCTGATCGAGATCGCGGCGAAATATCCCGATATCGAAGTGCGCGTCAGAGATTATCAGGAACAAAACGTCAACGAAGGCAGGGCGCTGGCTAAGGCATTTGGATTGCAAAATATCGTTTATGAGCAGTGCGACGCATTTGATGTTAACAATTATGACCGTAAAGAGCTTGCTCCTAATATTGTCATTATCTCCGGGGTCTTTGAGCTTTTTAGCGATAACGATCTGATCGCAAACGCGATTGAGGGCGTTGCTTCGGTCCTATCGGAGGGCGGATATCTGCTTTATACGGGACAGCCGTGGCATCCGCAGCTTGAGCAGATTGCCAATGTGCTTGGAAACCACCAAAACGAAAAGTGGATCATGCGCCGCCGCAGCCAGTATGAACTGGACCGTCTTTTTAATGCACGAGGCTTTGAAAAAGAGCGAATGCAGATTGACAACTGGGGGATCTTTACCGTTTCCGCGGCAAGAATGGGTAAAAAAAGATCGTGAAACAATACGCATTTGATCCCGCGCTTGACGCTCAAAGCGTTTTTAAAGAGCGTTTTGTATGGATGCTGTTTATGGGCATGGTGTTCTTTTTGCTTTACGGATCGGCGAATCAATGGGCATCTTTGAGCGCGCCGCATCCATCGGCAGCAATGGCGTGGGAGCGGGAAATTCCTTTTATTCCGGCGTTTATCGTGCCATATATGTCTTCGGATCTGATGTTTGTGATCGCCTTTTTTATGCCCTATACGCGTCTTGAGCTTAGAGTACTCGCCGCAAGGGTGCTATTTATCGTTTTGGTTTCGGTGGCAATTTTTGTTCTGTTTCCGCTGCGTTTTGAATTTGAAAAACCTCCGGCACGGAGTTTCTCTTTTTTGTTTGGTATGCTGCAGGCGGATCTACCTTATAACCAGCTTCCTTCGCTTCATATCAGTTTTGCGGTGGTTTTATGGGCATCCATGAAAAAGTATCTAACCAACACGCTGTTGCGCTATGGCGTTTTGTTGTGGTTTTGGCTCATAGCGTTTTCGACGCTCTTTGTGTACCAGCACCATTTTTTGGATATTCCCGCCGGCGCTTTTGTGGGCATGGCGGCGCTTTATGTGATAAAAGCGCGTCAGCAAAGCACTTTTTTAACGCGTTTTACGACGCCGCGAAGTCTTAAAATGGGGCTTTATTATCTTGTGGGATCTATTCTCGCCATGATAGGGGCATTTATGCTCCCGCAGCTCTCTTTGCTATTTTTGTGGCTCTTTTTAGCCTTTTTTAGTGTGGGAATCGTTTATGCTTTTGGGCTAAACATTCTTATTGCCGGAAAAAATGCCACAGCGAATCTGTGGCAAAAAACAGTTTTTTTCCCCTACTTTTTGGGGAATTATTTTTCGTGGCATTTTCATAAAAGGAAACTCTCATTGATCACACAGGTGGCCGATGGTGTTTATATTGGTAGAATGCCAGCTCAAAAAGAGTATGACACGCTCAAACAACAAAATATCGGCCATGTCATCAATCTGGCCACGGAACAACAGATGCAAAAGGCACTCATGCCACAAAGCCGTCTGGCGTTTTTAGATCAAACAATCCACGCTCCCGAAGCACTGCACGAAGGAGTGATGCTGATTGAAACCAATAAAGATCAGGGTGTATTTGTACATTGCGCACTGGGACTCTCACGTAGCGTGCTGCTGATATCGGCATGGTTGATGTACAAAGGTAGCACACTCGAAGAGGTTGAAAAGCAGATGCAAAACATCCGCCCGGGGCATGTTAAATCGCCTTATATGAACATAACATTAGAACTTTACGCACACTATCTGGAGTACAAATGACCCACCAAAACCCAATGCAAACCGTTGACATCCACGTCCATCTCTTAAGCGGAGAAGTCGCTTTTAAACGCTTTTACGACCGGCTGGCCATCCGCTTTTTCGGTAAAAAACTAGGAGTGGATCCCAAAGCGCTTTTAAAGGATCCTTACGAGGTGTATACAAACACGCTTGTGAGTCTTGTTAGGGATTCCAAACATCTTAGCAAAACGGTGTTATTCGGTGTGGATGCCAAAGTGGATGATAAAGGCCGGGAAATTCATAAAGATCCCACAGTATGCGCCACAAACGAAGAGCTGCTAAAACTCTATCAAAAAAACAGCGATGTTATTGTGCCGTTTTTCTCCATCAACCCCAAACGCCCAGATGCCTTGGATCTTATAGACAAATACAGCGAGCTGGGTTTTAGAGGCGCCAAGTTTTTGCAAAATTACTGGGGCGTGGATACGAGAGAGGAGCGTTACCGCGGCTATTTTGAAAAACTCAAAGAAAAGAACCTGCCGCTGATCGTGCATATCGGTAGCGAAAGCAGCGTGCCTTCCGTAAAAGCTTGCGAGCGCATAGAGATGCTGGATCACCCTTTACATGTAGGCGTAAACGTCATTGCGGCGCATATGGCACTGAGCTATAGTCCTTTAAAACCGTTACAAACGTTTTCAAAAAATCCGAAACATTTTAACGAGGAGTATTTCACCCTTTTGCAGATGCTGCGGCGCCATGATAACCTTTATGCGGATATCTCCGCGCTGATGACGCCGGTGCGTGCAAAAGCGCTGCGTCATTTGAGCCTTCAAAAAGAGGTGCATGACAAACTGCTTTTCGGCACCGATTATCCCGTTCCGTATACAACACTGCTCAATAGCTACGATCTGCCTTATAAAAAGCGCTTTGAACTGGGCAAAGAGCATAACCCCTTTGACCGGTACGCCAAAGCGATTTTGGAGTATTTTCCCCAAGGGAGCCCGATTTATACCAATTATAAAAAGGTGTTATCTCTATAATTGGTCTTACACACACTTTGCTATAATTTTCAATCAACAACGAGGTGCGACATTAAAGAGAATCTATTAATCGTTATTAGTACAGACAATATCGAGAGTATTAAAAAATTTCCCATGCTTTATAGCTCGGTCGCATTGGAGCGCGGTTATTTTAAACGTCTACATGTAATGTTTTGGGGCGCGTCGATTCGAGTGGTTCAGCACGATGAAAGCATTCAAAAATTAGTTCAAGAAGTTGCCCAAACCGGAGTAACGTTTAGCTCTTGCGTAGTATGCAGTGATGATTACGGCGCAACCGAAACCTTAGAGGCAATCGGCATTACATGTAACCATACGGGTGAGTTGCTTACCGAGGCATTAACATCGGATGCGTGGGCTACGTTGAGTGTCTAATTTTGTTGGCTGAGCACTTTATTGGCTTTAGGGCACCACCAAAAACCCATCCCAAGAAAAGGTGGAAACTCCCCAAATGTACTTTTACAAATCATTACAGATAAAACCACCTATCAAACCGACATTGCGCACCCCTAAATTTTATTTTACGGAACAAGAGATGCTAAGCACAGTGCAAACAGAAAAAAGGCAATTATATGTCGGAAGTTTGCATTCAGAGTATCGACCAACTGGGTCTTGTCATGGGAATGATAGAAGA
>JBNKLA010000085.1:0-4928 GCA_050292115.1 Sulfurimonadaceae bacterium
CGTTCTATTCAAGAATTATTGGGGCACAAAAGTGTAGAAACAACTATGATTTATACCCATGTGGTTTCTGAAATGAATAAGGCTAAACTTGTTAGCCCATTAGATTTTTAACAGATAAATTTGTAAGGTTGTATTTTCTACATCACTCCCAAAACCATCTTCAAACTAAGCACCAGCGCCAACAACCCAAAGATTTTTTTGAGTGTATCTCTGGGCAGTGTTGTAGCGTATTTTACTCCAAACGGTGCGGTAACGGCACTGCTGATGGCCACCAAAAACACGGCGGGCAAGTAGATATAGCCTACAATCCAGTGCTCTGTATCGGTATGCGACCAGCCGTTTACCAGATAGCCAAGCGTGCCCGAAATGGCTATAGGAAAGCCAATCGCCGCCGAAGTGCCGATGGCACGGGAGATATTAAGGTTTTGGTGCATCAAATAGGGCACGCTGAGCGAACCACCGCCAATGGAGACCAGTGCCGAGATCGCGCCGATAAACGTGCCGCTTAGGATGTTTCCGACCGTGCCGTGGGGTTTGGGATTGTGCGGGTAGTCGTGCTTTTGAAACATGCTATATGCCACCCAGCTCATAAACGCGGCAAAAAAGAGCGCGAGATAAACGCCTTTGAGATATGAAGCCAAAAAGGTCGCCGCAAAGGTGCCCGCCAAAACGCCTGCGGCAATGCGCACGGCTTTGTCGGTTTGAATGTTTTGTTTACGATAGTGCGCGTGCATACTGGCAAACGAGGTAAAAATAATAGTTGCCATCGAGGTGCCCAGTGCCATATGCATGATGCTATCGCTCTCAAAACCTTGCAAGGCAAAAAGCATCGCAAATACAGGCACCATGATACCTCCGCCGCCAATACCAAGCAATCCCGCCGCAAAACCTACCAGCGCGCCGAGTGCAAGATATTCAACTATTACTATGCTTTGCATTTTTATTCCTGTTTCTGCTCTTGGCCCTACAAATGCAAGGCATATTTTTAACATTCCAGCTCATGCGTGCTCCTTAGCGCACATACCCTCGTAAATGCCGCGTATTTCGCCGCTGCAAATCTCGCCGCCGCGCGTTTCGCTAATGCGTTTCACCTCGCTTGCAAGCGCGTGTTGCATCGCTGTGGGAACTTCAATGCCGTACATCTCTTTAAGCACATACGCCACGCCCCCTTTGCCCGATTGCGAGTTAATGCGGATGCTATCTTTATAGTCACGTCCAATGTCCTGCGGATCGATGGGAAGGTAAGGCACCTCCCAAAAGCGCTCTTGCACTTTTTTGCGATGCTCCATCCCTTTTTTAATGGCATCTTGATGCGTGCCCGAAAATGCAGTGTAGATCATGGCTCCCACATAAGGGTGGCGCGCGTTTACATGTAAGCCTGTAATGGCCGTAATTCGCTTTAAAATCTCATCCACCCGCTCTACATGTAAACATGGGTCGATCCCCTGCGAGTAGTAGTTAAACGCCAAAGTCACCAAATCCACATTGCCCGCGCGTTCGCCGTTGCCAAGCATGGTACCCTCCACGCGCTGCGCCCCCGCCAAGGCTGCAAGCTCCGCACTGGCTACCGCCGTGCCGCGGTCATTGTGCGGATGCACGCTCACAATCACGTTCTCGCGCTGATGAATCCGCGCGCACATCCACTCGATTCTATCGGCGTAGATATTGGGCGAACACGCTTCTAAAGTATTAGGCAAATTCAAAACCATCGGTGCGTTACATGTAGGATTGTATGCGTCAATCACGGCGTTGGAAACCTCCAAAGCATACGTAAGCTCAGTCTGCGAAAAGCTCTCGGGCGAGTACTCAAACACCACTTCGCCCGCAAATTTTTCCGCTTCGCGCGCTATTACATGTACGCCCTCAAGCGCCAAATCGATAATCTGCGCTTTAGAGCGTTTAAACACCGTGTCGCGTTGGTTGGCGGCGGTAGGATTGTACAAATGCATATTGATACGCTTGGCACCTTGCAAGGCTTCAAAACTGCGCATAATATGGCGCTCAATGGAGGGCGTCAAGATGCCCACGGTCACGTCATCGGGTATCAATTGCTCCTCAATCAAGCGGCGGCAAAAATCAAACTCCGTCTGCGACGCGCTGGGGTATGCGATCTCGATCTCTTTAAATCCAAAATCGATTAGCGCTTTGAAATAGGCAACTTTTTGTTCAATATTCATAGGCCGCTCAAGCGCTTGATTGCCGTCGCGCAAATCGGTACTAACCCACGTTGGGGCAACTGTGGCACGCGCAGCGGGCCACGCTCTTGTATCCATTTCAACCGCAGGATAGGGTTGGTATTTTGCATAGGTATGCATAGGATTTTCCTTACATGTAACAATAAAAATGATTCAAATGCCTAAAGGCAAAAAACAGAAATTTAGAAAAAGATAAAGGTTATAGTAGGGGTAGCAGGAGCAGGAGAGATAGGCTAGAAGCAACGCCTTTATTCATGAAGTTTTGGTTGGGTATGAAAGTGGTTTTCATGGTCTCTCCTTTGTTTTTTTTGATATGACATTATAGCATATTATAAGATGACACGCTCGTACTCTTCTAAAGAGCTATCTCCCGCAACAATTTTTTGAAACATATCGTCTTGCAGGGTTATCATCCCCTGCTTGACGACATACTCCATAATCTCGACTGTACTCACCTCCTCAAAAATCATCAGCTTGATCGTTGAGTCTACTTCAAACAGTTCGGTAATCGCTAGCCGTCCGTGATAGCCGGTATTGTTGCATTTGTCACAGCCCACGGCATCATAGAGGTCGTAGTGCTCCTCTTTAAGTAGCATATCGGGAATATTGTATACCTTTAGTTCCTCTTTGGAGTAACGGCGTTGCTCTTTACAAAATGGGCAAAGATGGCGCACCAAACGCTGGGCAATGACCGCCAGCATCCCCTCGGAGAGCAAAAACGAAGGCACTTTCAAACCGCGAAGACGAATAAGCGCACCGATGGCATCGTTGGTGTGTACGGTTGAGAGCACAAGGTGACCGGTAATCGAAGCTTCCATGGCAATCTGCGCCGTCTCAATATCGCGAATCTCGCCCACAAGGATAATATCGGGGTCTTGGCGCATAAAAGCGCGGATGGCTTTGTCGTAGGTGTAGCCCGCTTTGGGGTTGTACTGCGTCTGGTTTACAAAAGGAATCCGATATTCAATGGGGTTTTCAATGGTGAGAATATTTTTTTGCAAACGGTTCACTTCGCGCAAGATTGCATAGAGCGTCGTGGTTTTACCGCTTCCGGTGGGTCCGCTTAGCAAAATCACGCCATACGGTTTTTTGGCCAGTCGCTTGATGCGAAATAAAATATCACCGCTAAGTCCCAGCTGATCGAGTTGGAAAAGTTCTTTGGTGTTGGTAAGAATCCGCATCACCACACTCTCGCCCATATCGGTTGGCATGGTGGAGATACGCATATCGTAATCGCGTCCGTCGTACTCAATCGTCATAGAGCCGTCTTGTGCAATTCGTTTTTGAGCGATATCCAAAGAACACATTACTTTAATACGTGCCACTACTTGTTCTTTGATCTTAACCGGCAGTGAACAGTAGTGTTGCAGTACCCCATCGAGCCGCAAAAAGATATGCACCACATCCTCTTCGGGTGCTACATGTATATCCGAAGACTCCATATCAATAGCGATATGAATAATCGCATCCACAAGGCCGATGACCTCTACAGATTCATGATCGGCCACCATCGAATAGAGCCGCTCTTTTTGCGAAACGTAATTGTATTCGTAATAGTGCTTGAGCGCATCAAAAATATGATTTTTCTGCGCATACACAAAATTGATAGAGCGTGTGGTCATCTGCTCTATAGTATGAAGGTTTTGAAATTTGTAGCTACTATCAATCGCAACAGTCAACGTAGCTTTATCGCACGAAATGGGAAGCATGGTATATTTAAACACAATCTTTTTGGGCAACAGTTCCAACGCCTCTTTGGTAGGAACGACAACATTAAGATTGATATGGGGAATCTTTTTCTCAAGCGATTCGGCAACTACCTGATCATGCTCGGTAATAAAACCGTAAGCTATCAAAATCTCATCAACGCTCACCCCTGTAACACGGGTGACTTCACAGGCAAGTTCCTGCACCTCACGGCTAATCATGCCGTTTACATAATAGTACGCGGCACGCTTACGTTTGGATGCCATAACATCTTTGGATACGGGGTTATTTTTCACAAAAAATTCTAGTATTGGGATATATGTTTATAGAAACGCATGAAGTATAACACACTTACATGTAACCAATATCCTTTAACGATGCAGTAACGCACTCCAATTGGCATCGGGTATAAAAGCTTTTGGGGCTAAAAACTCCGCATCGCTTTTAAGCACCTCTTTCAAAAAACGATGCACAAAAACCGAAGCGCGATAGTTCATGACACAGTGCACCAACACTCGTTTTTTGCCATAAAGTGTTTTCATAATCTCTACAAACAGATCCAGTTGCGCTTCTTCGGGCATTTCCCATGTTACGGGAAGATGGATATAAGCAATATTCTGGCGCGCTAACGCACGATCTTCGTCTTTAAGCGTTGTATCTGCCACCGCAAGATTAATGACCACTTCAAATCCCATTTCTCCAAGCCGTTTAAGTTGTGCATAGGTAGGTTTGCCCGCCGTCGAGAGGTGTGGTGTGATCTGAATATAGTTAATGATTTGCGGTGACATTCTCTCTTTTTCCGTATCTTTACTAATAGACTTCTTGCAAAACTCCCAAATAGTCTCAGAGCCAAGAGAAGTAGTGAGATTGGGCTTTTCTTCTTTGAGTGCGTAGCCGTAGCTACGGACGCAAAGAAAAAAGTTCAAGATTGCTACGTCTCTTGGCTCCCTTCGGGCACTTAAAAGCAAAGCGTGCTCTACGTTAGAACCTTTTTACCGTAGCTACGGCTACGCTAAAAAGAACCTG
>JBNKLA010000086.1:0-6207 GCA_050292115.1 Sulfurimonadaceae bacterium
CCACCAAAAACCCTAAACAGGCTCAGCGATAGAGAGAACGTTACAATCAAGGCGGTACTTTGAAAGCCTAGCCAAAGCTAAGGTGAAAAGTACCAACGCAGAGTGTAGCGTTCTCTCTATCGCCCGAAGGGAAGCCAAAAGAGCGTATTTAGGGTTTTTGGTGGTGCCCTAGAGTAATTACACTAATGATGGTGACATATTATGACTTAAATTTATATTAGGGTAATTACACTACCCCTTACATGTAAGCTTATTTTTTGCTACACTTGCAGCATGAAAAACGTTTTTATTACCGATCTTGATCACACCTTTTTGCGCTCCGATTTGAGCATTAGCGATTTTACCAAAACGGTATGGAACGCCCAAGCACCTCATGCCGTGCTCTCTGTGGCTACGGCACGAACCTACAAAAAAACGATGCAGTTTTTAAGCGGCTTAGTAATCAACGCCCCGATGATTTTGCTTGACGGCGCGCTAATCGCTACCACGCAAGGCGAGATTATCGATACTAAGACTATTAGTGAAGAGGCAGGAAATGCGATTATTGAAGCGGGAGCAGAACTGGGTATCTTTCCCTTTGTGCTTGGCCTAGAGGATCAAGGGCTTAATGAAGCCTTTTTATACCCTATTACATGTAATGCGTATCAGCAAGTCGTGCTCACTCGCTACGCCAAGGATGACAACCTGCGCGAAATGCGCAACATACGCGCCATGAAGCGCAATCTTAAGCTAGTCTATATGGGAGAAGAGACGCAACTGCGTGAACTCTATGTACATGTGCAGTCACGTTTTGGCAATCGCTTTGCATACATTCTCGCACCCGAAGCGTATGTGGGATGCTACTTTCTCACTATTTTACACCCCGATGCCGATAAAGCCCACGGTATTACTAGTGTGAGTGAGCACTACGGATTTGAGCTCTCGCGCCTTAGCGTATTTGGTGATAATCTTAATGATCTAGGGATGTTTCAGCTAGCAGGGCGCGCAATAGCCGTGGCTAATGCCCATGAAGAGCTCAAACGCCATGCCGATGTGGTGTTAGCGCACACCAACGACGAAGACGCCGTGGCGCATTACCTTGTTAATAAGGTGCCTTAAGTGTTTTTCCTTCCGCAAGATTTACGGTGCCGGCCTTGGATATAACTGCCTGCCCCTCAGCGCTTAACGCAAAATCGATGTATTGTTGCGCAGATTGAGACGCTTTTACATTGCTAAAAAGATAAAAAGGACGCGGTAGAGGGTATGTTCCTGATTCTACGCTCTTTTTAGAGGGTTCTACGCCATTAACCGAAAGAATTTTAAGCCCCGAATGCTTGCTGGAGCTAAAATAGTCATCCATGGCAAACGCTGCCGGATCTTTTTTGACCACATTGCGAATCGGTCCTGAACTGCGTTCGCGTTTGGCAGAAGCGAGCAGTGATTGATCTCTGTTTTGAAAAAGCAACATACGTCCTGAAAAGCCTACACCTGAAGTTTTTCCTACGCGCAAATAGAGTTTAATGGGCGTATCGCTACCACCAACGGCACTCCAATTGGTAATTTTTCCGGTCAAAATGTCTTTGGCCTGACCGACGGTAATATTGTTTACAGGGTTTTTGGGATTGACAATAAAAACCAGTGCTCCCCAAGCAACCTGAACAGCCTTTGCGTCTTTATCGTTTGGAATGTCAAGTACGGGACGACACCCTCCCGCAACATCAATTTTATTTCCGCCGGCAAGCTTTAGCATCTTTTCGACACCACCTTTAGTATTACGCTCGGTCTTAACACCGAATTTCGCTTCGTACGCTTTGTTAAGTTCGAGTATAAACGCATCACGGGTAATACCGCAACCGTAAGCCTTGAGTGTGTCGGCCCATAAAGCAACAGGGAGAAGAACTATGATGCTAAGTATAAGTTTTCGCATTGCTGATCCTTTTACATAATTAGGTTTTAAACTTTGAGAGCTCTTTCTCAAGGTTTGCCGAAAGTTCGCGCAGACGATTTACCTCCTTACTGATTTTATTCATTTCACTCACAACGGTTTGAGAGCATTGATTGGCCGCTTCAATCTCATTGACCACGTTCTCGGTACCTTCGGCATTGGTCACCGAAGTATCCGCAGAGCGTTCCACCATTTCGGTGGCTTTTTGCATGATGCCTACGGTCTCGGAAATTTTTTCTCTCACACTATCTGACGTATCTACCAAAGTACGCACATTGTTAGAGTTTTCAGAAATTGATTCACTCACGTCGCTGATGGATTGAATAATAATGTTTACAGTTGCGTGAATGTCAATCAGGCTTTTTTGTGTACGCTCCGCTAATTTACGTACCTCATCGGCAACCACGGCAAATCCACGTCCGTGCTCACCCGCGCGCGCGGCTTCGATCGCCGCGTTAAGTGCCAATAAGTTAGTCTGATCGGCGATATCACCGATAACCGATAAAATCTCTTTAACTTCATCAGCGTTTGAGTTAAGCTGAGAGAGCTTGTCGGCCAGTATTGTTTCGGCTTCGGCATCCTGACTAATCTCTTCGGAGAGTTCCGTCGTCATAGATGCCGCTTCATTCATGTTGGTGAGTGCTTGATGAATGTCATCTTTGGTAGAGTGAAACTCCTGAATGGATGACTCAATTACCGATTTAATATCATTGCTGTATCGCACGGAATTGTTAAGCGTGCACGACTCTTCGGATATTGCGGATTTAATGGAGCCAAACGCTTCATCAAGCGCACCGGCAATTTTAATATCCTCTTTACCCAATAGCTGTATCTCTTTTACGGTGTTCTGAATTTTTTCGATAAACGTATTAATATAACCGCTGGCTTCTCCAAATTCATCATGACTATTAATTTTGAGACGGGCTGTAAGATCACCCTCGCCTTCGGCAAGATTATGCAAAATCACACGAAAATCCTTAAGCGGTTTAATCACAGACGCGCGTACAATAATCATGAGTAGCACCATCATCGAAACTAAAATAATTGCAAAAGCGATCAGCGCGTTATCGGCAATCCAGCGTGATTGATCGACAAGCTTCTGTACCAATGTAAGGTTTTTTCCTACCAGCCATATACCGATGGTTTCTCCGCTGGGGTCGATAATTGGAGTAAATGTCGTAAAATAGTTATCGGTAATGTAATAACCCTGTTTTTTCATCTTTTCAAAATCAATGCTACGCGCCTCTTGTAAATACTCTTTATTATAGTTTTTAAGATCAAGCACATAGTTACCGACATTTTGTTCGTAGCTTCTATGCGTTGCAACAGGTACGAACTTTTTGTCCATTAAGCTTAAAAATTCAGCATTGTTCTCTTTTTTGAAACTTTTTTGTACCGAATTAAGCCCTTGAATAAACTCGATAGAGCCTTGATGCCCAAACTCATCTACAATAGGCACTACGGAACGCAGTAACATTCCCGCACGTCCCACCTCGATGCCGCTAACGGGCTTGGCACTTTTTTTTGCTTCGACAATCGAATACCGAAACGATGAAAGATCATCGCCATGTTTATCAAAAGCCCATGTGCGTAAAAATGAAGTCATGTCTTTGGTATGCAGGTGGATTTTAATATTTTTAAAATCCGTATTTTTTTTGAAGAGTTTGGAAAAACCGTCCAAAATGTTTTGTGCGCCCTCTCTATCACCATCTTCCATTGCATATGTGAGATCACCATTAGTTGCAAATGTAAGTGCGTTGGTAATTCCGACACTATTTTTAAGTGCCAGTTTTTCATTGAGTTGAAGACGCAAGTTTTCCAACAGCTCTTTATGTTGCATCATAACGGCATTGCCTGCCAGATTTCCCAAATAAAACCAAACTACGATAATGCCGACAACAGAAATCCCTACAATAGGTATAAATGTTTTTTGAGATACCGACAAATTGCGAAGATTCATGTTAACTCCTTTTAAACACAACTAAAAACACTCTCAAACAATATGATACGATGACTTTCTTTTGTAAAGCTGAATTTGATGATTATTCAAATAATTCTTTCAATATTATGGTGTTAAGATTACAAAAAAGCATCATCATGAACGCACCTTCTTCACTGATCCCTATGAGTATTATCGGGATTCTTTTTTTTATTTTCGGTTTTGTTACTTGGTTAAATGGTTCGCTTATCCCATTTTTAAGAATCATCTGTGATCTCAGCGAATTTCAAGCACTTTTTGTAACGTTTGCCTTTTATATCGCCTATACGGTAATGGCCTACCCGATGTCGTTGCTATTGGAAAAAACGGGCTACAAAAACGGTATGGCGCTAGGGCTTGGTATTATGTCGTTTGGAGCACTGCTCTTTATTCCCGCCGCGCAAAGTGGCGCATTTTCGCTTTTCCTGCTTGCACTCTTTACGCTAGGTACGGGGCTGACTATTTTGCAAACCGCGTCTAACCCCTATGTAGTGCATATTGGGCCTCAAGAGAGTGCGGCGATGCGCATTAGCATTATGGGGCTTATTAACAAAGCGGCGGGAATAGTGGTACCACTGCTCTTTACGGCACTAATTCTAGGCGATTTTAGCGCTGTTTCGCCAGAAGCGCTTTCGCAGCAACAGCTTGATACCCTCGCCTCGCGTCTGATTACTCCGTATCTGGTAATGGCCGCAGTATTGCTAGGATTGGTAGCTTTAATCAAGTTCACCCCACTTCCCGAACTGCAACTTAAACACGAAACCCAACATGAGCAGATGCATATCTGGCACTTTCCACGCGTAGTGCTGGGTGCAGTGGCGATCTTCTTTTATGTCGGCATCGAAGTGATTGCAGGCGATACCATTGGACTCTACGGCCAAAGCTTACATGTAAGCCATTTTACCGCCCTCACTTCATACACTATGGTCTTTATGGTTCTTGGCTATCTTGTGGGCGTAGTGCTGATA
Organism: Sulfurimonadaceae bacterium; assembly: GCA_050292115.1. Taxonomy (GTDB): domain Bacteria; phylum Campylobacterota; class Campylobacteria; order Campylobacterales; family Sulfurimonadaceae; genus JAFGUB01. The sequence goes on from JBNKLA010000086.1 coordinate 4,871, forward strand.
CCCCGCTACCTTTCGCAAGAACACGCCTTGATAGGTTCGGCGCTCCTTGGAATACTCTTTTTATGCGGTGTGCTATTTGCTTCGCAAGAGCGTCACGACATTTCCATGTTGCTATGGGGATGGAGCGGCATCGCCACACTGCCCGACTCGCTCGCTTTTGTGGCACTGCTTGGCTTTGCAAACGCATTAGTATGGCCTACCGTATGGCCGCTTGCACTTGAAGGACTAGGAAAATTCACGGCACAAGGAAGCGCCTTGCTTATTATGGGCATTGCCGGAGGCGCGCTCTTGCCGCTACTTTTTGGGTCTCTTGGCGAATCATTTGGTATGCAAGAGGCATATGCCCTAGGACTGCTATGTTATGGCTACATTCTCTTTTATGCTTTTAAGGGGCATAAAATCACTTCATGGAGTAGCAGATGATTACATGTAAGGCTATGGCAAACGGATTTGAATATATCGAAATCAATAACGCTACCGCAACGGCAAAAATTGCTTTGCAAGGTGCGCATCTGTTTGAATACACCCGCCACAATGAAACACCCATTTTATGGGTAAGTACGTGCACGGCCTTTGAAAACGGCGCAGCAATCCGTGGCGGCATTCCCGTCTGTTGGCCGTGGTTTGGCATGAGCGAAAACCCCGACTTGCCCCAACATGGCTTTGCGCGCACGTCTATATGGAAGCTCATGGAGCAAACTGAAAATGCCCAAGCTAGCACTATTATTTTGGAGCTTCAAAGCACGAAAAGCACTACAAAACTCTGGCCTTTTGAATTTACGCTACGCTTACATGTAAAGGTAGGAACAACACTGGAACTCTCCCTTGAAACCCTCAACCGCGATAGCAAAACCATGAATATCACGCAAGCTTTGCACACCTATTTTACTATCGACACTATTCAAAACGTCTCTATTCGCGGGCTGGAGCACAAACGCTACTTTAATGCCCTTGATAAAACGTTTTACACACAAGAAGGCGCGATTACATTTGATAAAGAGACTGACCGGATCTATCAAGATGTGACATGGCCGCTAAAGATTGATGATAGCGTGCGCACAATTAGCATTAACGCCTCAAATAGCACATCATGCGTAGTATGGAATCCGTGGATCGAAAAATGCGCACGCATGAGCGGCATGTGCAAAGAGAGCTACCAAAGCATGGTTTGTCTTGAAACGACCAATGCGTTAAAACCTACATTCCCACCCACTCATAACGAGGCAGGCGGATCAATATCCAGTGCCCGATAGATTTCAAGCTGTTTGTTGAGAATTTCCCCGACACGCAGCTTCTGTTTCTGTGCTTCGAAACACTCAATAATATCAAGCTTATCG
>JBNKLA010000087.1:0-9580 GCA_050292115.1 Sulfurimonadaceae bacterium
CAAGGAGTTTTCCGTGTTGCTTAGCTTGCTTGAACGCTCATTTGCCAAAGTTCGAAAGTATGGTGTCGTGGAGTGAGTGCGATTCTAATTATTTTATACAAGATGAAAGCCGACACCAACTCACACTCTTTACAAAAGGTACTAAATGAGCACTGAACTCCTCCTTTCCATCATTGCCAAAGGCGAAGGCATCAACATTGAGTTTAAAACTGCCCGCACCAAGCTTAACAAAGATATTTATGAAAGCATCTGCGCCTTTTTGAACCGTCACGGTGGGCATCTATTGCTTGGGGTGGCCGACAACGGCGACATTGTCGGTGTGGAAGCATCGAATATCGATGCCATGCTAAAAGATCTCTATACCGCTTTGAACAATCCTCAAAAGTTGAATCCTCCGGCCTATCTGAGCGCCAATGTTATAAAGATAGAGGATAAAAAGCTTATTCACCTCTTTGTGCCTGAGAGCTCCGCGGTGCATAGTGTGAATGGTAAAATCTTTGATCGTAACGGTGAGGGTGATTTTGACATTACCAGCCGCACGCAACAGATTGCGCAGCTCTACCTGCGAAAGCAAAATAGCTACACGGAGAACCGCATTTATCCCTATGCCACCATGAATGATCTTAAAAGTGAGTGGCTCAAAAAAGTGCGCGTCCTTGCCGCCAATCAGCGCGAAAGCGTTCACCCATGGGAGGAAATGAGCGATATGGAGATGCTCAAAAGCACGGGCCTCTACGCCATTGACCGTTCCGGCGGAAAAGAGGGGCTGACGCTGGCAGCACTTTTACTTTTTGGTACCGAAGAAGCCCTTGCCAATGTGCTGAGTCATCACAAAACCGACCTTATTGTGCGGCGTGTCGATATAGACCGTTACGATGACCGTGAAGTGCTTACATGTAACCTCCTTGAGAGCTACACAGCCATGATGGAGTTTGTGCGAAAACATTTGAATGATCCCTTTTTCATGGAAGACGACCGGCGCGTCAGCCTGCGTAATAAAATCTTCCGCGAAGCGGTGGCAAACAGCCTGATTCACCGTGAATACGCCAGCGCTTACGTGGCGAAAATGCTCATTAAATCCAATCGCGTCGTGTTTGAAAACGCCAACCGTCCGCACGGTTTTGGTGTGATCGATCCCTCCAATTTTACACCTTTTCCTAAAAACCCGACCATCGCTAGGGTGTTTCGCGAAATTGGATATGCCGACGAACTCGGCAGCGGGGTAAAGAACGTACATAAATACGCCAGAATCTACGGTGGTGGTGAGGCGGAGTTTGTGGAGGGGGATATTTTTAGAATCGTGATTCCTATAAAGGAGCTTGAAACGGAAGCCCATCAAGTTACCGAGCAAGTTACCGAGCAAGTTACCGAGCAAGTTACCGAGCAAGTTACCGAGCAAGTTACCGAGCAAGACCTGAGCACTTTTTGTCTGTCGCCAAAAAGTACCTCCGAAATTATGAAGTTTTTGGGACTAAAACATAGGGAGTATTTTCGCTCTGCAATTTTGAAACCGCTTATAGATAAAGGGCTTTTACGCCCAACCATACCTGATAAACCCAACAGTCCAAACCAAAAATATGTAACACTCCAAAACACGCCCAAGGAGTAAGCTTATGGGCACCATACTGTCATATGGTACCCCCAATTTTAAAGCACCGCGCGCACGCGTCTAACCGCTTCCACCATATTTTTCAAACTCGGCTTTACCTCCTCCCATTTACGGGTTTTTAATCCACAATCGGGATTGATCCAAAGCTGCTCTTTGGGCAGCACTTCTAGCAAAGCGTGAATCTGTGCTTCCATCTCCTCCACACTCGGTACGCGCGGCGAGTGGATGTCGTAAACCCCTGGGCCTATCTCTTGTTTGTAGCCGACCTCTTTAAAAATTTTCAGCAGTCTGTTTCCCGCGCGTGCCGTTTCAATCGAAATGACATCCGCATCCATCGCCTCGATGGTCTTAATAATGTCGTTAAACTCGCTGTAGCACATATGGGTGTGAATCTGCGTCTGCGCTTTAGCGCTGCTTACTGAGAGTTTAAAACACTCCAGCGCCCACTGTTCATAATGCGCAATTTTATCTTTGCGTAGTGGATAGCCCTCTTTAAATGCCGCCTCATCCACCTGAATGATACGAATCTCCGCATTTTGCAGATCATCCACCTCATCGCACATGACAAGCGCAATCTGTTTGGCCACTTCGCTACGCGGCTTGTCATCACGCACAAACGACCAGTTTAGAATCGTTACGGGGCCGGTAAGCATCCCTTTCATGATCTTTTGTGTTTTGGACTGCGCATAACTAATCCATTTTACAGTCATCGGCTTGGGGCGTGAAATGTCTCCAAAAAGTAGCGGCGGTTTCACGCATCGGCTTCCATAGCTCTGCACCCAACCGTTTTGACTAAACGCATACCCCTCTAGCTGTTCGCCAAAATACTCCACCATGTCGTTGCGCTCGCTCTCACCATGCACCAGCACATCAAGGCCAATCTCTTCTTGAAAAGCTACACAATCGTCAATATAGGCTTTGATGCCCGCCTCGTAGCTCTGGGCATCAATAGCTCCCGCTTTAAAATCGCGTCGCCACTGCCTAAGTTCAGGCGTTTGCGGAAAGGAGCCGATGGTTGTGGTTGCTAAATCAGGATACCCCAAAGCCTCTTTTTGAATTTTAATGCGCGCTTCATAAGGCGTATCGCGCTCGACGCCCTCTATCCCGGCAATCCGTGCATTTAGCGCCGCATTATGAACACGCGGTGATGTTCGGCGCGTCTGCAACGCCGCGCGGTTTTGCTCTAATGCGCTTTGCTGCTTGGGCGTTAAAGGCTCATTATGAAAACGCTTGGCAATAAGCGCAATCTCATCAAGTTTCTCTATAGCAAAGCTCAGCCAGCTTTTAATCTCGTTATCAAGCTTCTCTTCGTATTTGAGTGTAAAGGGTACATGTAAGAGTGAACACGAAGGGGCAATGCTAATTCGCTCTCTCTTTACATGTAAGGCAATGCGCTCTAACAATTCGAGTGTCGCGTCAATATCGTTACGCCAGATATTGCGGCCATCCACAACGCCGGCAATGAGCTGTTTATTACCTAAATACTCTAACACCTCCATGTTTTCGTGCCCATGCACAAAATCAAGACCGATTCCCCAGAGTGGTGTTTGTGCAAGCACTTTGGCCGCTTCGCAGGCGTGGTCAAAATAGGTCATCACAATAATTTTGAGATGTGGCGCAGCCGCGCAGAGTTTCTCATAGGCGATTTTAAGCAAAGAGAGTTTGGATACATCGACATCTTTAACAAAATAGGGTTCATCTATCTGCACATAAAGCGCACTATTTTGTTGCGACAGCGCGCTTAAAAGTTCAACATAAACACTCAAGAGCGCATCAAAATGTGCAAATGTATCTGATCCGTCCACGCTTTTTGAGAGTGCTAAAAATGTAACAGGCCCCATAAGATTGACTTTTTTGACACCCATCTCTTGTGCTTCGTTTAGTTCAAAAAAGAGTTTTTTGGCGTTGAGTGAAAAACGCATCTCTTTAGAGAGTTCGGGGACAATGTAGTGGTAGTTGGTGTTAAACCACTTTGTCATCTCCATCGCTCTATGCGTTTCATCCCCACGCGCCATGGCAAAGTAGCGCCGGGTATCCTCTTGTATGTCGCTAAATCGCGGTGGTATGGCACCTAGCATTACAATGGTATCAAGCATCAGATCATAAAAGCTAAAGTCGTTGCAGCTGATCACTTCAATCCCCGCATCGTGCTGATAGTTCCAGTGGCGTTTTTTCAGTTCGCGCGCCGTTGTTTCAACGCTCTCAAATGTGGCAGAGCCACTCCAGTAGGCCTCTAGCGCCTTTTTAAGTTCACGCTTCTCCCCAATACGCGCAAATCCGCTTACGTAAGTTTTTGGCATAAAAATATCCTTGTGTATTTTAAAAATTTAGTGGTGATTAGGCTTACATGTAAGAAGTAGGAGGATGGATACCGCTGCGTCTAAAGCTGTAAAAACGGCAGTTGCAGCGGCGGTAACAGAGGTTTTTGCTGTAAATTAAGGTGCGTCTGGTTCGCCCTTTAAAATAGCATTCGCAGTGGCAGGGGCGATCATCGTGCAAACAGAGTGTTTGCACTTCCTCATCATCAAGAGGCGGCGATTCATCGCTTTCGCGTACGCCATTACATGTAAAGGTTTCGGTGCGTGCAATCTGGGCGTGCAATACCGGCTCAACACTATGCGCCTGAATGGATGCAAGGGAAAAGTAGCGTTTGCCGAAGCCTTTGGGTGTTCTCATCTGTTGGGTCTTAAACAAAAATTTGGAGTGTAATTATAGCAAACGCTACTGCAATAGATAATACATCATAATCAAATGCGTCGAATCCGAAGCGCTTTTAGGGGCACTAAGCGCATACAAACCTGCCAGTGCGCCGCTAAATCCTGCATTGTAATCCGTAGCAACCTCATTGGCCTGATAGTCGGTGCGATCATCGGCATAGTCGTAATCATCTTGGCTTTTGGGGCCGCCAACCAGTGCTCCGGTAAGCTCATAAGTGTTGTGTGCGGGGCTGTTGATATTATGCTCGCTCGAAGCGTGCGCGGCGCGGTGATGCGGGTCGATTGGGGCGTTTTGGCCAAATCCTACCACGTAGCTTGAGGCTCTGGGGTTGTCACCTAAAATGTAATCAATCTGCGAAGCGGCAAAAGAGCGGTACTTTTGTAGCGTTACGTCGGTATCATTGATCAATGCAGCATAACTCAGTGCCAAAAACGAGGTGTTGGCACTGTAGCGTAGCGATCCCCACCCATCACGAAAGGCCAGCCCGCCGGAAGTGCGCTCAAGCGAATCAATCCAGTAACCAAGATGGGTTTTGATCTTCTCTTTGTAGCCGGATTCGCCGGTAATTTGGGCAAGCATTAGATTCACTGCATTAGAAGCACTATCCCAGCCAAAAGCCCAATGGGTTGTATCGTTCATCTGCGTAGCGTAGGTTCTGGCATCATCCAGATAAGCGCTCTCACCGGTGGCTTTATACAACCACAGCGCCGCCCATGCGAGTTCATCCTTGTAACCACTGGAGCTATAAAACGAATTAGCCTGCGTATAACCACCCTCACCCGGATAAGCGACACTAAAAGCATAAAGCGCTCTAGCGTTTTCAAGAAGGTTTTGGGCATACGCGCTCTCACTCTGTTCAAACAGCAGTGCACCGATGGCCAGCGCGGCCACAGTGTCGCCGGTAACAGCGCTACACGGCGACGCGGCACTACAAGCATACGCCGGACGCGCCATGCTCATATCCTCAGGCGGGCCCCAAAACGCATGATCGGCTCCGCCATCACCTACTTGATAATAAAACAGATCATCATCCGCAGTACTTTCTCCGCTCACATAGGCGTTTAACAAATAATCCAGTACGAAATGCAGATTATCTTTTGCTTTGCTGAGATTGCCGCTTTGTTGATACGCATCTTCAAAGGTATATATGCCCCACCCCAGTGTTGCAGCGGAGTAAGCCATCGGCAGGCCAAACTTGACATGATCTCCAGCATCAAACCAGCCGCCGGAGAGATCAACTCCGACATCACTACCGTCATTTAACGCGGCGGTGTGTCGCCATGTGACGTCCCAGCTGTACGCTTCAAGATGCGCACCCGAACGCTGTGCTTCGTAAAAAAGCATCGATTTACCAAGGACATTGGCATAATCGCTATACGAAAATGATCCCGCTACAGCGTAAGAGAGACAAAACGGTACCAACCAAAAGGGACGAAAATATTCTGTTTTTTGCATGAAAACTCCTTTATGATTTTATGCTAAACTACTTGAAAAGGGGAAGTGATGCGCACACTTTTTACATCGATTTTACTGCTTAGTACTCTTGCAAACGCCGATATTATCGACTACTACATGATGGCAATCTTGCCCTCTATAAAACCAAAAACACCTTCTTTAGCAACCTTTACATGTAAAGAGGGAATGCTCCAAGAAGATACATGTAACGATAACGGCGTTTTTGGAACGCATCGACGCACTTGCGATGCATCCGGTAGTTGGGGAGCATGGAGTAGCTGCGTTGCCGATTCTTTGTTTCCTCCAAGTAACGGTATCGTCTATTATGTTTCCGCCAGCGGCTCTGATATTAAAGACGACCCTGAGCATGGCAGTGACGAAGCGCCGTGGCGAAGTCTGCAATATGCTGTTACAAGGCTTGCTCCCAATGATACGCTGATCGTGCGAAGCGGTTACTATTTTGGCTCCGTTAGCATTAATGTTAGCGGTACAAGCTCCGCGCCTATTACCATTCGTTCCGAAACCCCTTACGGCGCAAAACTTAGTGGCGGTATCAGCGTCAATGGTGATTATGTGACGCTTTATGCTCTGGATATTGAGCAGCCGCAATCGGGCGCGGGGATCACCATCGGTGAAACAAGCGGAGTGAAAATTTTAAACAACCTTGTGCATGACTGTCCTATGTATGGCATTACTGTCGCTTCAGCGTCTGCGAGTGATTATAACATTAGCGGCAACACCCTAAGTTACAATGGACAAGAGGGGATGATTTTAAGAGGGGCGCGCGGCAGTGTGGAGAACAACAAAATTTTAGAAGTCGTGGCGTTTCATCCCAAACTTGCTTCTATCAATGTGAGCAACGGAGATGATGCGGACGGCATGGCGGTTGTGGGAGAAGGGCATATGATTAGACACAACCTAATTGCCAATTACGCCGACCCTAAAGATACGCATAACTACTATTTAAGCGATCCCTCACACAATGCTCATGCCGACTGTTTTGATATGCGCACGGTACGTGATATTACGATTGAAGGCAATACCTGCTGGAGTAATTTTCATGTTAGTAAGGGGGTGATTTTTAACGGCTCTGACGCTATGGCTAGAGAGAACATAACGATTAGCAACAATATTTTTGAATACCGCGATGTGGGGCTTGATCTGCATACGAATTATTTTGCCATTACCAACGCCAATATCTATAACAACCTACTCAAATCGCAAATTGATGATGTGATTGAGTCGTACTATAATCCGGGTAACATGGTTCCCATTCCCGGAAACGGTATGGTGCTCTCTGGCGTAGATAACTATAGTGTTTTTAATAATATTACCGTTGATTGCGATAATCATACTACGCCTAACGTTACCGGTAATCCTATTATAATTTCCGGAGGCTCGGGCGAGTCGGACTACAACTTTTATTGGAACTCTGACGGTGCCGTATTTAGCGGAGCAAATCCGGGAGAGCATGGAAGCAAAGAACTCAATCCAATGTTTCGCCGCTACGATAGTGCGTTGCATGGACAAAACGATTATCACCTGCAAGCTTCTTCGCCGCTTCTTGGCAAAGGAAGCGCTACGCTTAGCAGTGATAAAGATGGTGTTTTACGTCCTACGAATGGAGCTTATGAACCCGGTCCTTATGAGCATATTGCCACACCGACACTCGCAACGCCTGAGTGGATATCGGAGCATGTGAATAATGATATCTTAGAACTTTCGCCCACAAGTTGCAGTGCGCCTTCTAGCGAAGTCAATGTCACCATCGCGCGTTGGCAAGGTAATAAAAAAGGCGCAATGATTATCCGTTTTGATGACGGTACGCGCGGACATGCTCTGTGCGGCCTAGAAGCGCTTGGTTCGCGGGGACTTACCGGAACATGGTACTTTACTCCGGCGCGTGATGGTTATACCAATAGCGTTACCCATGCCACAAGCGGCGAAACGATTGTGTTAGCCGATCAGTGGGCAAAAGCGCCCGAACTTGGACAAGAACTGGCCAATCACACCCTAAATCATAGCTATGAAACAGATCCTGCCAAATGGCGCTCGGAAGTTGAGGGCGCTTCAGATATTATTTGGCAGATTCGGCACGGTTTGCCGCTCCAGCGCAACGCCTCGTTAATTGCCTTTAATAACAGTAGTAGCGTGGCATGGCCTTGGGCTAAAAAAGAGGAGATTGCGATTTTAAATGAGTTTAGCAATATTGAGAGACAGAGCTATATGGGGCTTATGTATCACAATGTAGTCAATCGTACCTTCTCGGTACCGCAAGGTGAAGATGCCGATGCAATGTACTGCGGACATTCAAGTCTACACCTTAATGCCAACGGCGAGTGTGTTGATGATTCTGAAGAGGTTTATAACTTTGGCGTTAATCTTGCCATTAGCGACGGTAGCGTTTATCAGGCGGCATTTCACGGTATTTTAAGCACCCCTAATGACAGTTGCGCCGCTTATACCAATACAGGCAGTAGCGATGCGGGGGTCGGTGGGGTTCAGCTCTCTGAGTTAGAAACATTTTTAGATAACGTAAAAGCGCATCAAGACGAGCTTTGGGTGGCGGGAGCTATTGAACTTTATAAATATACCCAAGAGGCGCAACGCAGCACGATTCGTATGCATCAAAGTTGCTCAGATCGTATCTATTTTGATCTGGTATCATCGCTGGGCGCTTTGTATGATGAACCACTAAGCTTGATTGTCAATGTGCCGGATAACTGGAGTACATGTAAAGCCATGCAAGGAGCGAGAACTTTAAGCTGTCATATTAACGCCGATCATACGGTGTTAATTGATGCCGTGCCAAACAGTGGGCGGATTGTGCTGATTCAAAATTAAGGGCACTACATGTAAGACGCATTGTCCAATGTTTTCAAGAACATCGCCAATTGTGAATCGATATTGATGACATGGCGTTTGAATTTATCAAACGCATAATCGTTGATGTACGAATGTCCAAATGCAGGAAGTTTCTTGGCTTTTTCATAGAAGTATTCCATTTCGCCAAGCAGATTGCGGTGCTCTTCAAAATGCTCTTCTTTGCCGTAAAAATCGTGCTGATGCATCAACGCTTCTTCGGATGCAAAATGCTCACGGGTGTGGAGTATCATGGCTTCAAAAGCCAAAAGGAACTCTAGCGCAGACGCGCTTTGAGTTTGGGTGAGGATATCTAAAAACTCGGCGTGGTTTTTATCGAGTGCGTCAATGCCGAGTGAAATGCTAGCGTCTAGTTCCAAATGATCTCTTCGATACAGTTGGTTGCCGCGTCAATGCAGTCATACTCTTCGTTATAATCAAACTTTTCATTTTCACTGTCGCCAAAGTGATGAAGGTAGTGGTTGAAGTCAAAATCTTCAATTTCGATAACGTCACATTCGTACATTTTTAATCCTTTGATGTAAAGTTATCTTTAAGATTACATATAGCATTCCTGTTTTTTTAGCTTACATGTACGGTTTTTTTGCAAAAAAATCAACAAATACTACAAAATTGTCGTATTTTATTGATTTTAGAATTATAATTGCATACCATTATCAAAATTATATACTTGAATTATCGCAAGTATAATCTTGTTAGCTCCTCTGTTTTGTTGTATGTTTCACGACATCAATGTACGATTATTTTCTAAAGCTACTTTCATTTTCGCTTGATCTATAGCACCCCAAAATGTCAAGACAACTTCCCGAAAAGTTTTATTCTCATAAGTACCTGTTACCCTAAGCTACACTTTCAGAGTTGCTAGTGTAGTTTTCACCATTTTGTTTTAAACTCTCATAGTAGACTTTCATTGGT
>JBNKLA010000088.1:0-11878 GCA_050292115.1 Sulfurimonadaceae bacterium
ACCAATGAAAGTCTACTATGAGAGTTTAAAACAAAATGGTGAAAACTACACTAGCAACTCTGAAAGTGTAGCTTAGGGTAACAGGTACTTATGAGAATAAAACTTTTCGGGAAGTTGTCTTGACATTTTGGGGTGCTATACAACACGTGAAGCCGTGGATTCACTGACACCATAATCAAAACCAATGTGTGCCAACGTTCGGTACTCCCGATAATAGCTTAACATCAGTAACACTTTGTCTTCCGGTCACAATGGTTTTCTTCCTCCAATCCCCATGTGCTCTTTTCGTTTGGCATCATAATCCAAAAACACCTCTATCATAGCCGCGAGTGTCTCTTCTTTTACTCCGATAAGCCGTTTAAAATCTCTCGGATTCATTCTCTGTAATTGTTCATATTTACTCATGCCACAAATTAAGCAATTTTGGTACCTACTTTTTTGAGTTTTGCAAGAGGTCTAGTATAATTTGAATAAAAATGGAGCATTTATGGGTCAAAAATCACTCGATAAAAAACAAGCCAAAGCGATGCAAAAGGCGATTGCAAAACTTCAAGAGGAACTGGGAGAAGAGATTATTGATGTATTTAAAACGGCTAAAAAGCCACTTGATATTGCAGAACTTATGGCTCTTTATCCCGATAACGCGCGCAAACAAGAGAGCGATGAGAAAACGTTGAAATCGTATATGCAGATGGGGCTTGGGCCATTGGTGCAAAACGGTTTGCTTAAAGAGCTTCCGGTCAGTGAAGATGGTCGCTATCGTTTGGAATTAGCTTAAATATCAAACCCTGCACATAAGTTTTCAGGCGAATTGAGTACTATTGCAGACACGTTACATGTAAGGAAATCGTTATGGGTAAATTTGATGCCTTTTTTGAAGAGATTGAGGCCGACGAGAGTGTATTTGGCGGAACGCCCAGCTCAAAGTTTTGGGATTTTTTTAATAAGCTTTCTCCTGATCTTAAAGAGAGTGAGTTTGATAAAATCATTGAGCGTATCGCGGCGATGGAGTTGATGTTGCAAGAGCATATTCATGAAGAGGAACTCAACGTTAAAGTAGATCAATATATTTTAGGCAATTTTGAGCATCTGGATGAGCGAAAACGAAGCCTCTATTTAGAGTATGCGGGTAACCTGCTTTTTCAGTTTGACTCTTAAAGCTGGGGTCTCTCTTTGGGTTTACCAAAAAGGTAGCCCTGCGCATAATCGACCCCGATTTTTTCGATCATATTAAAAACGGATTCGGATTCAACAAACTCCGCAATCGTTTTGATTTCAAGCCGTTTGGCAAGCTCTACGATGGCAGAGACGATCTTCTGCTTACCTTCATCGACATCGCAGTCTCTAATAAACATACCGTCAATTTTAAGATAATCCGATTGCAGTGTAAGAATGCGGCCAAAATTGGAGTTTTCACTTCCAAAGTCATCAATAGCGATGTGACATCCATAATTTTTGATCAGACCAATAGTTTTGGCAACGACTTCGCCTTCTTGCGAGAGGGTGAGGTTCTCAAGCACTTCAAAGGTAACATTATCGGGGTTGACACGATATTTTTCGAGTCGGTCTTTGATGTATTCAACGAGATAACCATCCATAATATCGCGTTCGGTGATATTAATAGAGAATTTAATATCACTGCCGCCAAACTGTGCAAAGGTTTTATTGATCATCGATTTTGTCATTGAGGTAGTGAGGCCAAGACGATCAACGGCACTTAAGAACTTACCGGGATGAATCAGCTCACCGTTGTCGATGACCCGTGCGAGTGCTTCATATTTGTAAAGTTTGCGTGTCGCGACGTCAACGATAGGCTGATAAAAGGGAACGATCTGGTCTTTATAAATAAAATTTCGGGTGCGATTGAGCCACGTGATACTATCGCGCTCTTGCGCAAACTCTTCGCTCTTCTCATTGTAGATAACTTTGATGCGTTTGCCATAGCGTTTTGAAACGTCAAGGGCAAATTCGGCATCAATGACGGCATCGCGCTCAGGAGTGATATTGGCGATTCCTATACTAAAAGTAATCTGATTTTCTATGGTGTCAATAATGAGCTGGGAATTGTCAAAAAAAGCAAAAATTTGGCTTGAAAAATGCTCAATATACTCTTTCTCATTTCGATTAGAGAGAATTACAAATTGGTCGGCACTGAGCTTATAGAGCATCTCATGCTCACCCATCATAGCATCGAGCTGGCCTGCAATCTTTGCAAGCAGTTGATCTCCATAGGTGTAACCGTGAATTTTGTTAAAGATATTGAAATTGTTGATATCCAGAAGAAAAACGGTACCGGTGGGATAGTTTTGAATATCGCGCCGCAGAGCCATGGCATTGGGGATATCAGTGGTAACGTCAATGTATATCTGTTGCATCAACTCGTATGAGCGGGTTAGCGCAAGTTCTTCATTATATTTAACGGCATCTTTAAGGTCGGGTGAATAGGTGTCTTTATCGGTGATATCAAAGCGTATGGCCATATATTCTCTAATAGAGCCGTCTTGATTTAAAATGGGAATAATAGTCGATTCCACACTATAACTGCTACCGTCTTTACGGCGGTTTTTAATGACACCTTTCCATATTTGACCGTTTTGTATGGTACTCCATAGTTGTTGGAACATCGCTTTAGGCGTGTCGGGATGGCGTATAATATTATGGGCTTTTCCCAGTAGCTCATCTTTAGAGTAGCCCGAGATACGCTCAAACGCTTCGTTGGCATACGTTATGAAACCTTTGGGATTGGTTTTAGAGAAAATAACGCTGGTGTCAAAAGCTTTGAGGTACTCATCTACGAGGTGTTGCGCCTCGTTTGCCTCTTGAAGTTGAATAACACGTTTGGCTTCATACTGCAACTTATTAATAAGCGCATTCATTTCAACCGGTTTGCTAAAATAGCTATTGATACCAATCTCTATGGCTTCTCGAAGGTGTTCACACTCTAAAAAACCGGTTATAAAAATAATACTGGTCTGAGGGGCAATCTTTTTGATGCGGCGGCTAAGCTCAAGGCCGTCAAGCTTAGGCATTCTAATATCACTAATGACAATCTGCGGGTTATATTGTGCAAAAAGCTCAAGACCTTCTTCTCCATCAACGGCATGAAGCACTTTGTGTACTAAAAATTTTAGCATGGCTATTGTAGTGGTAGCAACTTTTATATCATCTTCAATCAGAAGAAGCGTGATATCCGATAGGTGGTCAGTCTCTTTTATATTTTGCATTTTTGTGTCGTTGCGTTAAGTGACCAAGTATACCTTGCTGGCCTTAAAAAAAGATTTAATTGATAATATCATCGTCAGTGGATTTAAGCTATCCTAATAGATAGCTCAAAATGAGGTAAGAGTATATTAAAATTGTATATGAATGAATCACAGCCACAGGGAGTGGCTGGAGTAAGGGGATTAACGTACGAGGTCGAAGAAGTAGTCAGTTGACGCTATACCTTTGGTCTCTTCGTCAAGCTGATCAAGAACTTTGTTCGTAATCCACGTAAGGAGGTTAAGCGCTCCGTCGTAACCGCTGATGCTGTAGCGATGTAGGTGGTGACGATCGAAAATCGGGAATCCGATATAGATCAGTGGCGTACCTGTATCACGCATCAACTCTTTACCGTAGCTGTTACCGATCATGAAATCTACAGGCTCAGTGAAAAGCAGTGAACGCATTGCCCACAAGTCTTTTTCCGCCCATACATGACAATCAGCCGCAGCCGCAGATGTATCAAGAAGTGCTCTCATTTCATCCGCCCAACCTTTAGGTGCATTGTGGCAAAGTACGTGAGTAGGCTCAGCACCCATTTCGATAAGGAAACCGACTACACCGATAAGGAAGTCAGGGTCTCCCCAGATGGCGAATTTTTTACCGTGCATGTACGGGTAAGAGTCTTGCATAGCGTCAACAAGACGGCCACGCTCAACTTTGAGTTTTTCAGGAACTTCTGAACCTGTAAGTTCTGCAAGTTTCATAACAAACTCGTCTGTACCTTTAAGACCGATTGGGTTAGAGGTACCACCGGCATGTTTCCAGCGTTTTTGAACCATTTTCATGGTTTTAACGGTAGCGTATTTCTGAAGAGAAATCGTTGCTTTAGAGTTGATACAATCTTTTGCATCGGCAATTTTAGTACCGCCGGCAAACATGCTGTATTCACCCGCAGGCATATCCCACTGATCAGAGTGATCGCCAAGCATGATGTAATCTGCACCAAACGCTTCTACGATGCTTTTTACAGAGCGAAGTGAACCGATATACGTCTCAAAACCAGGAATGATGTTGATACGCTCTTTTTGCTCACCTTTTTGACCCTCAGTCAGTTGTTGCATAGTACCTTGCATCATATTGTCGTAACCGGTGATATGGCTACCTACAAATGAAGGAGTGTGCGCATACGGAATCGGATATTCCTCAGAAAGGAATTCACCGCCGTCTTCTTGTTTTGCCGCATCGATAAATGCAAAAAGGTCATCACCGATAACTTCTGCCATACATGTAGTAGAAACCATAATCATATCAGGCTTATAAAGTGCCGCACAGTTTTTAAGGCCGTCTTTCATATTGGTAAGACCACCGAAAACCGCCGCATCTTCTGTCATAGAGTCAGAAACACACGGTGTCGGCTCTTTAAAGTGACGTGTAAAGTATGAACGGAAATACGCAACACAACCGTGAGAACCGTGCACGTAAGGCATAGTATTCTCAAAACCAAGGGCAACCATAACCGCGCCAAGAGGTTGGCACGCTTTGGCAGGGTTTACGGTGATTGCTTCACGAGCAAGGTTTTTTTCGCGGTATTCCCACGTTTTTGTCCACTCGGCAACTTCTTCTACTTTAGCAGCATCGATAGCACCCATGCCACCTTCAAATTGCTTTTTGTTTTTGAGTACCTCTTTGTACTCAGGTTTTTGGAACAGCTTCTGGCCGTTAACGATATTTTCGACTTCTTGCATTACGCTTCCTCCTCTTTATCCCATGGTGCTTTACTGTGAGCCCATACCGGAGAGTTCATTGCAAGATCCATGTCTGCTGCAAAGATCGCGAAACCGTCATATCCGTGGTAAGGACCGCTATAATCCCAAGAGTGCATCTGGCGGTACGGCAGACCCATTTTTTGGAACACATATTTCTCTTTAATACCTGATGCTACAAGGTCTGGCTGAAGTTTTTTAACAAACGCTTCAAGCTCATATTCGTTAACGTCATCATAGATTACCGTTGAGCGGAAAATCTCATCTTTAGTACGTTTGTAATCGTCATCGTGAGCGAACTCGTAACCGGTACCGATAACTTCCATACCAAGATCCTCATACGCACCGATAACGTGACGCGGGCGAAGACCACCAACGAATAGCATGACTTGCTTACCTTCTAAACGAGGCTTGTATTTATTGATAACTGCATCAACCATTGGCTGATATTTAGCGATAACTTCTTCACATTTAGCCTGAATAGACTCGTCAAAGAACGCTGCAATTTTGCGCAGTGATTTGATCGTCTGGCTTGGGCCAAAGAAGTTGTATTCAATCCATGGAATACCATACTCTTTTTCCATATGACGAGAAATATAGTTCATTGAACGGTAGCAGTGAAGCAGGTTCAATTTTACTTTTGGTGTCATTGCCATCTCTTTAAGTGTCGCATCGCCTGACCATTGTGCCGTTACACGAAGACCCATCTCTTCAAGAAGGATACGGCTTGACCATGCGTCACCACCGATGTTGTAGTCACCAATGATAGCGACGTCATACTCAGTTGGCTCAATCGCTTCACCAAGTGTGTCGATTTTACCATCAAAAACGTAATCACGAACGGTGTCGTTTGCGATGTGGTGACCCAAAGATTGAGAAACCCCGCGGAAGCCTTCACAGTTTACGGGAACAACGGTTTTGCCGGTCTGTTTTGCGTACACTTTAGACGTTGCATTGATGTCGTCACCGATAAGACCGATTGGACACTCTGATTGTACGGTAATACCGTTGTTAAGTGGAAAGAGATCATCAATCTCTTCAAAACATTGTGCCAATTTTTTGTCGCCACCGAAAACGATGTCTTTCTCTTGGAAATCTGAAGAGAAGTTCATAGTAACGTAAGTATCAACACCGGTAGTACCGATATAGTAGTTACGACGACCTGCACGTGAGTACTGACCACAGCCGATAGGACCGTGAGAGATATGGATCATATCTTTAACAGGACCCCATACAACCCCTTTAGAACCCGCATACGCACAACCGCGTTGGCTCATTACACCGGGAACGGTTTTTTTGTTTGAGCGGACGTTACCGCATGTTTTTTGACTTTCGTCTTCAGGACCGCCGACACCAAGGTGTTTTGCACGGTTTTTAGCCGCTTTTGCGGGATACGCCGCGAGAACTTCCTCTACCGCGGCTTTCTGTTTTGCTTCCAATGATTCTGGACCCATTTTGCTCTCCTCTATAAATTTTTATTGATAATTCGATTAAGCTACAGAAATTTTGAACTGAGCCATAGAGTCGAGTTTTTTACAAAGAGCCATAGTCTCATCATCACTGTCAAGACGCTTAGAAAGCTCAGAAATTTGATAACGATTGGTATAGATTACATAATCCGTTTCAGCTGTTTGTGCGTAGTGCGCAAGTGCTTTGAACATAAACGTATCTTTGTTAGTATAAGAAAGCTCTTCTTTTTGACCTTCGCGGCTTTCGCTGATTAGTTTAATTTCGCTAATAGCACTGGTGTCAACACCTGCACCGTCAAGTTTTTCAACAACTTTTTCATCTGGAATATTATTACCCATATCTGCTGGGAAGTGGAAACCTAAAATAAACATTGTAATTCTCCTTCTTTGTCTATTATTTTCTTTTCATTATGAGAATATGGCCATCAGGCATAAGCCTGAGTGCTACGTTAATTCCTATTCGGGAATTGCTTACAAATATACTAAAGCTATGACTTACGCTTCAGCAGATTTACCGATTTCATCTTCAAGAACTTCTTCTTCAAGACCAAATTCCATAAGAAGGTCTTCAAGATCATCCATCTCAAGTGGAGTAGGGATAATTTTCATGTCATTAGCGATGATTTTACGAGCAAGCTCTTTATACTCAAGTGCTTGGTCAGACATTGGGCTGTACTCAACAACCGTCATACGGCGAAGCTCAGCGTGCTGAACGATATTGTTACGTGGAACAAAGTGAATCATTTGAGTACCAAGTTCACGAGCAAGTGCCCATGCAAGGTCATACTCACGGTCAGTCATACGAGCGTTACAAATAAGGCCTGCAAGACGAACACCACCGGTGTTTGCATATTTCAAAATACCTTTAGAGATGTTGTTAGCAGCGTACATTGCCATCATCTCACCCGACATTACGATATAGATCTCTTGTGCTTTACCTTCACGAATCGGCATTGCAAATCCACCACAAACAACGTCACCAAGTACGTCGTAAGAGACGAAGTTAAGACCCTCTTCTTCGTAAGCACCTTCTTCTTCAAGGAAGTTAATCGCTGTAATAACACCGCGACCTGCACAACCAACACCTGGCTCTGGTCCACCAGATTCTGTACAATTAATCCAACCGCCTGGTGCATCAGGAGCAAAAATACCCGCACCCGGTTTACATGCGTCTTCAAGTTCAAGATCTTCAACAGTACCCATTTCAGCAGCAAGCTGTAAAATAGTGTTTTGTGCTTTTTCATGAAGAATAAGACGAGTAGAGTCCGCTTTTGGGTCACAACCAACGATTAGAATGTTTTGATCAAAGTAGTGAGCCATAGAAGCCAAAGTGTTTTGAGATGTAGTAGATTTACCAATCCCACCTTTACCGTAGAATGCAATTTGACGAAGTTCAGCCATTTTTTTCCCCTTTATTGAGTTGTACTTCGCCAGTGGTATTGCATGGTGCGTTCTCGATTTTTTTGAGCCTTACATGTAACAAGAGATGACAAAAATGACGCAATTGTAGGAATGAAATATGTATACGCCACAATTTTTTGTTACATGTAAGCTTTTGTAAGGTTTTTGTAATCCGCGTATGCTAGCGGATTAATTGCTTTGAGAAGAAGCTGTAGCAGATGTGACTATATTGCAAGTACCGGCGGGTAAACCTTCGATAGAGCTACATTCAAGTTCTGGAGGTGTGACAAACATGCAGTCTGAAATGACGCTGTTGGCTTCATTGTAGGTTTCATTATAGGCATTGTACGCATTGACAAGCGGTTGCAGTTCATTAATATCAACACTCTGGGTTGAATAGATAAGGTATTCAATAGGCCCGCCGCACGCTTTGGCACCATACGCGATACTTTCACACTCACTACTATCGTAACAGCTTTGATTGCTCATCATAGTATCAATCTGGCTATCCAGCGCTTTCATATGATCTTCGGTAGTAATGTTATTGTCATCAAGAGGGGTAAACGTCAATAGTGAAAAGCTGGAGTAAGTGTCGTAGGCGCAAACGTCCTGATTGGAATAAGTGGTTACAAATCCATAGGTTTCATCGTAACTGATTGCACCCGATGCCCGATCAAAAACGTCATCGATACTTATCGGGTATCCTGATGCGCTCGAAGTACTCAAATTAAGCGATGAGACTACGATACCGTCAATAACTTTATTACGAAAGTCGGCGTTGGTGGCATAATAAGAGTAGCGGGTATAATGAAACTCAAAAACGTAATCATCAATTCCCTGAGCTTCCCAGATATCGCGTTGCGTTGCTAAGCGATCGGTATCGGTCTCTTGAAAACCGCAAGAAGAGCCTTGCGAAGAGAAGTTTTGTGAACTTGTTGATGAGGATTCACTGGAAGACGAAGCGGCTTCGATACCGGAAAGTTCTGAATCAGAAGATAAAGCCGCGCTACTTGAAGCATTAGGCTCGGGAGTACCGGAACTCGATTCATCACTAGAACATCCAAGAATAAGCGCAAGTGTAACCGTAATGAAAGCAAGGCGTCTTAATGTCATATAACCTCTTTGCTGTGGTGATTATAAAACTCTATACAATAATAGTGTAAATAAAATGGTATCTAAAAAGTATTGCTTATACAAGAGTAACATAACGATAGAGATTAAGAAACGTCGGATTGAATCCGCGTTTTTTATAAAATTCGAGTGCGTCGGTGTTTTGCATATCGGCGGCAAGCTGAATACGTGACATTCCCATCTCATGCGCCTCTTTTAAAATCGCTTTTATGAGTAATGATCCGATACCTGTGCTACGGTAATCGGCATCGATAATAAGATCTTCAACCATACCGACATAACCGCCTTCAGCCGTAGAGATCAGACGCTGCATCGTAATCATACCCAGCACGCTGTTTTTGTGTTTGGCTACAAGCATGGTGGCACTTGGATCGTTAAATAGAAATTTAAGGCCGCAATACTGTTTTTCAAAGTCGGCTTCAAAGTCGTTTTCGATGCTAAAGAGTTGCGCCAACAGTTGCGCCATCACACGCAAATCATCAAATTGCGCTTTGCGCACGGCAATAGATTCAATTTTCACTGGTTAGTCCCTCTTTAAGGCGTGCCAAACGATCATGCCGAAGCTGAATCTGGTGCGCGATTTCATCAAAGTCGAATTTTCCAAAAGTCACCATATCGTTGAGCTTCATTAAAACATTGCGACAGCAAGTCTTATTGCACTCTGTTATCAGCTTTTTGGATTTTTTAAACGGCAAAGAGGTGTTTTGAAAAATTTCGATTGCCTGTGCCACGGTTTTCTCACCGCACTCACAGATCTCCATCTCAAGAACGTCCGCTTTGCTCTTCATTACTGCTCTTTACATGTAATTATAGTATAGATGCATATTATATTCGATTGTTTTTAAAAGCAGTATGTGTTCAGGACGTTTGCAAGAAGTCTAAAGCAAGAAGGATCTCTTAAGATACTCTTTATGCTTTTTATCTTTTAATAGGCTTTGAAAGTCTGTTGATATGAAGAAGAGGTGCGTCATGAGTTTTCAAAAAATATATAAACTTCTGGTAGTCATAGGTTCTTTTCCTGTTATTCTGGCAGGATTTATCTTTTTTAATTTAAATAATATGCAAGAGAAAATCGATGCTTTGACCGATAAAAGTTTTATGGGAATCACCTTTTTGCTCGAAGCGGACCGAGATGCGTATCAGTCCAATCTGGCAATGCATCGTATGGTGGTGGAAACGGCTTTGCTGAGTGCGCAGGAAAAAGAAAAACTGGCAACAAAAGGCGTTAAAGAGAATCTTGAGCAGGTTAAGGAGCGATTTGAAAAATTTTACACGTTGCTTGATCCTTCATTTTCAGCGAAAAGCAAAAAGTATTTTCAAAATTTTCGTGATGCTTATGCACGCTTCGTCCAAAATAGCGATACGCTGTTGCGTAGAATTCAAAACAATAATGAGCAGGTTGTTTTAAACTATTATAATAAAGAGTATAAAGAGGCTTTTGATGAAATGCGGGATTTGATTGACAAAATGACAGAAGAGACCTATAGCATTTTAAAAGTTCAAAAAGAGAGTGCGCACGCATCAATACATAACATGGTGATGATGCTGGGTGTCGCTTTTGGTATTTTTGTAATACTTTTTTCTATTGTTATCATTACAAATCGCTCCATTGCCAGAAAACTTCTGGAGATGAATACGATGGCGGCAGATCTCGCCGGCGGCAATGGAGATCTTACCAAGCGGATGGATGCTTCGGGAAATGACGAAGCGGCACAGGTTGCCTCTTCTATAAATGATTTTATCTCGGCAACGCAAAATGTTTTGCGTAAAGTGCAAAACTCTTCGCATGAAAGCGGTTCCATAGCTTCCGAACTATCAACGACAACACTGTCAATCGGTGAGGCGGCTGAAAATCAGGCGCAACTTGTAACGCAAACAACGACTGAATCGACACAAATGAAAACGGCAATGGAAATTTCAGCACGAGAAGCACTCAAAGTACGCGGGCAGGCCAATATTGCGAAAGAAAATCTCGAAGAAGCGCAATCGGCACTGCAACGCACGATACAACAGCTTGATGATACCGTGAGAAAAGAGGCTGAAATCAATGACCGTCTCACTTCGTTATCGCAAGAAGCCGTTCAGGTCAAAGAGGTGTTGAATGTCATTTCCGATATTGCGGATCAAACCAATCTTTTAGCGCTTAATGCGGCTATTGAAGCGGCACGGGCCGGCGAACACGGACGCGGTTTTGCCGTTGTGGCCGATGAGGTCAGAAAACTTGCCGAAAGAACGCAAAAAAGTCTTTTTGAAACCAATGCGACCGTTAATGTGATTGTACAGTCTATCAATGACATCAGCGATGAAATGGATGATCACGCAAAAGAGATCGCATTACTTTCAGATACTTCAAACACTGTTGGTGAGCATACGGAAGTGGCTGTTAATACATTAGGTGAAACGGTATCGGCGATAGAAGTATTGTCAGATGATTCTCAGAAAAATGCCAAAACAACAGAAAATATCATAGCGCGTATCGGAGAGATCAATACACTCTCTTCATCAAACGCCAGAAGCGTAGAAGAGATTGCCGCCGCCGCCGAGCATCTTCATAGTATGACGCAGCAATTAACCGAGCAGATTTCTGTTTTTAAAACGTGATGGCTTAATAACTGACCTTACGCACTTTTGAAAAAAAAGCGTAAATGTCCAGTTATTCTGCCGCATCCGGAAGATGTGGCTAGCTTTAGGGGGTTGTAGGGACATCTGTCCCTGCCACTTTGCGGGCTTTGCCCGTAAAGTGCGTAACATCAGTTAATAGACTTCTTGCAAAACTCCCAAATAGACTCAGAGCCAAGAGACGTAGTGAGATTGGGCTTTTCTTCTTTAAGTGCGTAGCCGTAGCTACGGACGCAAAGAAAAAAGTTCAAGATTGCTACGTCTCTTGGCTCCCTTCGGGCACTTAAAAGC
>JBNKLA010000089.1:0-37399 GCA_050292115.1 Sulfurimonadaceae bacterium
CCCAGATAGTCTCAGCACTTAAAAGCACAGTGTGATCAAGGCAGGTTCTTTTTAGCGTAGCCGTAGCTACGGTAAAAAGGTTCTAACGTAGAGCACGCTTTGCTTTTAAGTGCCCGAAGGGAGCCAAGAGACTATTTGGGAGTTTTGCAAGAAGTCTAATTAACCGATACACCTTTCACTCATTTTGTGCTACCATATAAGTTGATGGAATGATTATGATTTTCTCTATGCAACATAACGTAAAACTTACGCTTCCGATTCTATTACTACTTTTATTGAACTCCAGCCTGTTTGCGGCGAATGAAGACTTTTACCTAGATAGCAACGGTGTAACCCTAAAGTGTCCCAATGCTGTAGTCGGCGATGTGGGACAGATTGATGGCGATGCTACCATTTATACCAAAATTGATGATGCGTATGATCTAAGCACCTATACAAGCGGAGGTGTTAAACCCTCTGAAGCCTGTACCAGCGGTGTGGTCAGTATGGCTGGCTGGTTCAGTGGCAAAACGGAGTTTAATGACGATATCAGCAGTTGGGATACCTCATCGGTCACCAATATGGTAGGCGTGTTTTCTAATGCACACAAGTTCAACCAAGATATCAGCCACTGGGATACCTCGTCGGTGACCAATATGAACTCTATGTTTTATTACGCTCTTGATTTTAACCAGAGTATCGGAAGCTGGGATACCTCCAATGTTACTTCGATGCACTCCATGTTTTATGAAGCCATTGATTTTAATCAAGACATCTCTCAATGGTGCGTCGGCAATATTGCATCCAAGCCTGAGGGGTTTGATACCGCTACCTCAGTTGAATGGATGGATGAGCTAAAACCCTCTTGGGGTCACTGCCCTATTAACAACGTACCGATACTTTATTTATTGCTTGAGTAAAGCTCACAACAAACTCACATCTTCACGCTTTAATACCGTTGTAGGCAACTGCGCAGATGCGTTGCCTTCGATTTAATCTTAAGGAGACACAATGAAAAAGGTTTTCATTGGTTTTATCACACTCTTTGTCTTTCAGGTACAAAGCGTGTTGGCGGATTTTTATGTCATCCCTGTGGGGCCAAATGTAGGCACAAAAATCGACAAGGTGCCCTATACTATTAGTAAATCGGGGTTTTATTATATGAGTAAGGATCTTAATTGTACCTCTACTACCGAGAACTGTATCACTGTTGATACCGATAACGTTACTATCGACTTTTTAGGCCATACGCTAACGGGACCCGGCACGGGATCAACCTCTTTTGATGGCATTAGAATTAATAAAACTAATGTCGAAATTCGTAATGGGAACATTGTCGGAGCTGGAGACAAAGGCATTTACGGTAGTTCTTCTATTAAGACCGGAAACCATATTATCAACATGAATGTAAGAGGGTGTGGAGGTAGCGGAATTTATATAAACGCATCAAGCAGTATTATCGAAAACTGTGTCGTAACGGATAATGGCGCAGAGGGTATCTATGCATACAGAGCTGCTCTTGTTATAGGAAATATCGCTTACAATAATACAACCACCGGTATCAGAAGCACAGGAAATGGGACTATCTTAAAAAATAACACAGCGTATGAAAACGGTACCAATGGGATTGCTACTACATATGGGTGTCTCATCCAAGGAAACACCGTTTATGGTAATGGTACATACGGTATTTTAAGCTCTGGTTATAGTCTCATAGAGTCCAATGTAGCCCGGAACAACACCAATAATCAGATTAATCCCTGTGGTACATGCCGCTATGTCAATAATTTCCCCAATATGAATCTCTAATCAAAAGAGCGCTATGCCCTCTTGACCGATTCGATACAGCGCAAAATCATACTTCACCGGATCCTCGGGATCAAACTCTCGAAGCTTACATGTAAGCTCAATGGAGGCTTGAAGATCATAGGTTTTGCGTTGCAATAGTCCTAAATGGCGCGAGACGTTAAAGGTGTGGGTATCCAGCGGAATCAGTAAATCTTTGGTGTGTACACCGTGAAACAGTCCCATATCGTTATGATCGCGCCGCACCATCCAGCGCAGGTACATTAGCCAGCGTTTCATGGGAGCATTGCCGCGTGTTTTTCGTACTGGAGCGCCAAACAAAAAGCGGTATCCGCGCGAATCGTATGCGTTACATGTAAGGGTTGCAGCTATAAGTGCGTTGAGCCCTTCGATTAGCGATTCCTCTTTTTGGTAGGCCTCTATAAATGTCTGGTTTAGATCAGCATCCAACTTTAAACGCCGCAAGGTAATAAAACTCTGGATAACATCCTCGGCATTTTGAAAACGGTAGTAGTGCGTGCGTAAGCCTTGGTGTATCTGCGACTCGGAAGCATCCAGCAGTTCAAACGGCAAAGATTTTAGAAATTTCACGATCAAACGCGCGTTTCCATAGCCGTAAAGCGCACACAGCAACGCGCCGTAGGGTTCGTTTAGCGTTTTGGCAATGAGCAACGGATCGGGACGCTCGGCACAGAGCTCCTGCGCGCTGTTGCGTCTGGCTACTTCGGCATCCAGTCGCGCTTTAACGATACTCAAGCTGATGAATCTTTTTGCGTTCACTCGAACCTGCGATATTGAGCTGTTTGCGGTATTTGGCAATCGTGCGGCGCACCATTTTAATTTTGAATTTCTGTTGGATAAGCTCCAACAGTTTCATATCGCTTAGCGGTTTATCGCGCGGCTCCTCTTTGATTAGCATGCCAAGATACTCCTTAATCGCCGTGTTAGAGACATCGTCGTCAATCGCGGTAGTAAAAAAGTCTTTCATGGCAAATACGCCGCGGTCGCACGCGATGTATTTGTTGGCAATGGCCCGCGAGATGGTCGAGGGGTTGTGGCCAAACTCATCGGCAAGCGTTTTGAGCGTAAGCGGCATAATCGGCCCGCCGGTAAAAAAATCATACTGATACTCCACAATCATCAAGCCCACTTTATAGAGCGTTGCACGGCGCATGTCAAGCGCATCGACAAGGCTTTTAGCCTCTTTGATCTTCTGCGCAACATACTCATGCTCCACGCCGTACTCGTTGTCGATATGAATGGTAGGGTAATAGGCATCATTGACTTTAACCTCAATCCCTTCGTCGTGATTAAAAAAGATCATCAAATCAGGCACCACCTGATGCGAATCTTCCATATAATCAATCGCCGGAGGGTTTTTAAAACGTCCGATAACCTTCATGGCTTCGGCAAAATACGGCGCCTTGGAGTAGGCGTGCATCGTCTCAAAATCATCAATCATTTTAACCGCCAACGTATAGCCCTCGTCGCTAATTTCACTTGCATCAAGCTGAAATTTAAACGCCTCTTTAACACTGCGTGCGCCGATACCGGTAGGCTCCACATGTGCAAAACGCGCATGAATGCTCCAAAACTGCGCTTCATCAATACCGTTTTGGGCGCAAAACGCTTTGGTATCGCCCTCGTAATAACCGCCCTCATCGAGATTTTCCACCACAAATGTAGCAATCATCTCCGAAAGCGGTGTAGGAAAGAGCGGTTTGCCGATCTGCTCATCTAAAATATCAAAAAGCGAACGATTCTGAATGGTTAGCGCTTCAATCTGCTCGGTGCGCGAATTGCTAACCTGTCCGGTAAGTATCTTTTTGGGAATTTTCTTCTCAAACGCCTCTTCGTGCCCGTTTTCGACTTCTACAACGGGATTAGCTTCGATAAAAGGCGCCATGGCCTCGCCAAGATCACCCAAAGAGGCGTGTAAAATCGGCAACCAGTTACGCAGGGTATTGGAGAGTTTGTTTTTTACCTCAACTTGTTGCTGCTGCCTGACACGTAACATGGCTAGAGCTTAAACGACTCGCCAAGATAGTGCGTTCGCACGTCGGCATTGTGGCCAATCTCTTCGCTGGTTCCCGAGGCCAGCAGTTCGCCCGATTTGATCACATAGGCGCGGTCGCACACCGCCAGCGTTTCGCGGACGTTATGGTCGGTAATCAACACGCCGATACCGTATCCCACCAGCTGATCAATCACCTTTTGAATATCCAGCACCGCAAGCGGATCAACGCCTGCAAAGGGCTCATCAAGTAGCAGAAATTTCGGCGCATTCACCAGTGCCCGTGCAATCTCCGCACGACGCCGCTCACCACCCGAGAGGCTAATGCCTTTACGGTTACGGATGGGTTCGATGTTAAACATCTCCAAAAGTTCTTCTATCCGCTCTTCGCGCTCCGCTTCGCTCAGCGTGCTTGCCTGCGCGGCAACGGTAAGATTCTCCTCGACCGTAAGGTCTTTAAAAATCGAGGCCTCTTGCGGCAGATACCCGATCCCTTTTTGCGCGCGCTGGTGTAGTGGCAACGACGAGATATTTTCACCGTCAAAAAAGACCTCGCCGTCCGTGGCTTCGACCAGACCGCAGATCATATAAAACGTGGTGGTCTTGCCCGCACCGTTGGGGCCAAGAAGTCCCACGACTTCGCCGCTTTTCACCTCCAGCGACACCCCTTTGACAATATGCAGATCTTTAATATTCTTGACCAACGCTTTGGCTTCAAGACGATGCATGTTCCACCTCATAACAGCGCAGATTTGGTGCGCATTTTTCTATTGTAACGCGAATAACCGCAAGCCCCGCATGGCGTAGCAGTTCCAGCAACGTTTCGTCACCCCATTCGATAAAATGATACCCCTTACGCTCCAGCTCTTCTAAAAGCCCCAGTGAGAGGAAATGCTCTAATCCATGATTGTAGATATCGTAATGATACAGGTTCTCACCATAACACTGCTGAAGTGAAAAGGTGGGCGATGTAACGCTACCTTTTACATGTAAAGCTTTAACAAAGGCTTTGACCAGTGTCGTTTTGCCCGTAGCAAGATCGCCTTGTAAGATCACAATGCCGCCATCCGGAAGCGCCGATGTGATGGCATCAACTACTTTAAAAAGTTCATCTTCTCCCAAACGCATCACAGCTTTGACGAGACCTCGACAATCTGCTTGAGTTTGGCAATGGCTTTGCCGCTTTTAATCGCATCGCGTGCTATCTCTAGCCCCTCTTGAACGTCGCGTGCCATCCCCTCTACCAAAAGTGCATGTGCCGCGTTAATAAGCACCACGTCACGCTGGGCATCGGTAGCCGAGCCTTTAAGCACCGCTTCTAAAATCTGCGCGTTGTGCGCGGCATCGGCACCTTTGATGGCATCAAACGGCGCGCGCTTGATGCCGTACACTTGCGGATCAATCTCAAATTCGCTAATTACACCCGCTTTGAGCGACGCCGCGTAGGTAATGTCGCTAATGCTGATCTCATCAAGATGATCGGCCGAACTCACCACAATAGCCGATGTTGCTCCGTTGATTTTAAGCACTTCGGCGATACGCGGCACCAACGCTTTTTCAAAAACCCCCAGTAGCAACTTTTCGACACCTGCGGGATTGGTAAGCGGGCCAAGCACGTTAAAGATGGTCTTATCGGGAATGCTTTTACGTACGGGCATAATAAACTTCATAGCAGGGTGATGGTTTTGCGCGAACATAAAGCAAAAACCCGTTGCTTCAAGCATTTTTGAGGTCGCTTCAAGCGAGAGATCAAGCCGAATGCCCAGCGTCTCCAGCACATCGGCGCTACCCGATTTTGAGGTAATGGAGCGACTGCCGTGTTTGGCCACATACGCCCCGCACGATGCCAGTAAAATCGCGGTCGTCGAAGAGATATTGAAACTGCCGCTCTTATCGCCGCCGGTACCGACGACATCAATAAGCTTTGGCTTAAGTTCATCGCTTACATGTAAGCGTATCGCATGAGACTTCATCACCGCCGCTGCAGCCGCAATCACCGCTACAGGCGTGTGCTCATCGGGCTTATAGTGAATCAAAAAATCACGCATCGCATCATCACTCATTTTGTGTGCAAACAGGGCTTCAAACGTCTCAAACGCTTCGTTGTAAGTCACGTTAACTCCTCGACATAGTCGTTTTGTTGGGATTTTGGGGTCGATTTGGTGGCGGGCAGTTGTAGTACACGGTAGCGTTTTTCACCGCTAAGATAGACCAGCGTAATCAGATCGCCAACGGCAACGTTTTTACTGGGTTTTACCACGATATCGTTAATCTTTACCACGCCTGACGTCAGCATATCCTGAGCGACAGAGCGCCGTTTCGTTAGATTAACGGCATTTAAAAACTTATCAATTCGCAAACCGAACCTCCTTTAATTCGGCTATTTTAGGACAATGTTGCTTTATGCGTCATTATTTGCTTTGAGCGTTTCAATTGCTTTCATGACACGTTTGAGCTGCTCTTGAAAATTTTTGATCAAAAGCTGGTAATTACTTTGAGCACCACGTTCAAATGCGCTCTCAAGCGTTTCAGCACTTTGTGAAAGTTTATAGGCTCCAATATTCGCAGACACCCCTTTCACATCATGCGTAAACTGTTTGCCGTCACGATAGCGCTTATCGTTAGTAATGCTCTCAAGTACACTCACTGCATCACTATACATCGCTTCAAAATCCTCAAGCAACGCTTGGTACAGCACGGTATCACCGCCACAGCGCTCAATACCGTCACTGGCAATCAAATCTTCACTTTGTGTGCTAGGTACTGCCTTGGCCTCTTTCTTTACTACCTTTTTGGGTCTCACTTCCGGTTTGACCTCAGGTGTAGTAATAAAAGTCGTTACCGGTTTTGCATTTGCAAGCACTTCAAGCAGTTTGGCATAAAATATATCGACACTAAGCGGCTTCGCGATATACCCTTGCATACCGCATTCGATAGCATGATCAATTTCATGTTGCATAGCGTTGGCAGTCAGTGCAATAATAGGCAAGGTGTCAAACTCACGATATTCACGAATCATTCGCGTTGCTTCGTAACCGTCCATCACCGGCATGGATATATCCATAAAAACCAGATCAAACCGGCTATCATTTTGAAGCTTTTCAATAACCTCTCTACCATTTTCCGCGGTCGAAACTTCAATACCGGTATCATCAAGCAGGCCCTTAAATACACGCTGATTGATCTCGTTGTCTTCGGCCAATAAAATCCGCTTGCCTTTGAGAATTTTAATATCCTCTTTACCCACTGATCGCTGTTCACCTGCCATAATACGACGGCGTTCACCGTAAAGCTCTAAAATAATATTAAAAATACTCTGTTGATTAAACGGTTTTAAGAGATAGTTATCGATCTCTTTAAGGCGGATCGTCGAGTTTTTGTGCTGATTATAGAGGCTTTCAATAAGCACCACTTTAATCGTGCGCTCTTTTTTAATCTGCTGAATTTTTTTAATTGCAAATGCGGAAAGTTTCTGTTCATCAATGAAAAGAATATCGAAAGGTACCGAATTGAGTACCTTTTCGGCCTCTTCGATAATCGGCATGGTCTGGACTTTATAGTGAAAATACTCAAGCATTTTACTTAGCGCACTAATAGATTTTGTATTGGTATCAATTACCAGCGCACTTTTGCCCATAAGCGCTTTTGACGGCAGGCGGTAGTGACGTTTATTTTCAAAATCTTCAAGCTTGAATACTGCCGTAAACGTAAATGATGTCCCGCTACCATATTGGCTCTCCACACGGATTCCGCCGCCCATCATCTCCACAAGCTGTTTGGAGATAGAGAGGCCAAGTCCCGTACCGCCGTAAATTCGGCTGGTCGAATCATCTGCCTGCTTAAAGCTTTGGAAGAGCTTGGCCATCTGCTCTTGCGTCATCCCAATACCAGTATCACTAATGCTAAATTCAAGCGTCAAACGATCGTCTTCTTTAAACGAAGGTTTAATGTGCAACTCGATTTCACCCTCTTTAGTGAACTTCACGGCATTGCCCAAAATGTTAATCAGTACTTGACCAATGCGAAGTGGATCACCTATAAGCTTGGCGGGAACTCCTTTTTCTACTACAAATATAAGCTCAAGCCCTTTGGTTTTAGCTTTGATAGCCACCATATTTGAGACATGATCAAGCACATCGTTAATATTGAACTCAACACTTTCAATATGCAGTTCACCCGCTTGCATTTTGCTAATATCAAGAATATCGTTGATAATTTCAAGCAGTAGCTCACCGGAATGCTTAATTTTAGTAATATTCTCTTTTTGAAGATTGCTCAAATCACTTTGCAATACAATATGGCTTAAACCGATAATGGCATTCATCGGGGTACGAAGCTCATGGCTTATTTTGGCCAAAAAGACCTCTTTTTCCACCATATTATTTTTTGCACCGGCAACCTCTTGCTCCAGTTTTCTATTTCGCTGTTGCAACGCTTTATTACGAGAGCGGTAACGCCAGATCACCCATAACGCTACTACTATTAGCGTAAGAGTTATCAGCATTAGATATTTCAAAACAGGAGAGGTATCTTTTACCTCTTCTTTAGAATCGGCTACCGCCGTAACCCGCTCATAAGACGGCTCGTTTACGACAGGCGGAATACTCGAAGGTACCGATGAGGATTGATGTTCTGTTATTACAAGCTCACTTTCACTCGTATCAACAGTCTGTTCTTTTAAAGGTTCTTCCGTAACTTCTACTTCAGTCTCTTGTATTACCAAAGAGTCCTCATTGGTGAGTTTCTCTTCTTTTTTCGGTGTACTTGATACTATAAGCTCTTCATCCACTTTAAGTAGTGGCATGTTTTCACTAGGTTTTTCTTCTTGTTGAGACACCGGCGTTGTTTGCTTTGATGTCGGTAGGGTTTTCACCTGATCTGGGCTAAGACGGTTAACAAAAGCATCCGGATGGGTCTCTCTCACCGCATCAAGTACCTGTTGCAATGCCTCACGATCAGTTAGCGGTTCGATAGAGACGATATAGTAGTTCCCCGATTGTCTTGAGACGTATTCAAAGCCCCACTTATCATATAGCGCGCGAATCGTCGCATTATTTTGCAAACGCTTTTGTAGAGGCTTTAGGGCATGATCCGCATCGGCTTGGGAGAGGTAGGTTCCCACGATAATTTTACGCAGATAATCTGATGCCTCTAAACTAAGCGCAAATAGCACTAAAGCAAGTATAATTTTCAATATTCTCATGACCTCACCCTAACTAACAACTAATAGTATTGTGTATTGTGAGACATATTATAGTTTTATAAACCTTCGATTTTGTCATTAATATAGTGTTTCTATTAAATCCGAACCGCACTCAAGTGTTTCAAACCACTCCAAAAAGGCAGTAACCATGCCACCTGCAAAAATAGCGCCATGCTGTGGTGCGATAATATTAACCGGATATCCCCTGACCGCTTCAACCCAAGCCCGTGCAAGTTTGTTGCTCCCCATATAACGCTGATGGAACCCTTTAAGATAGGGGCGATGACTTTCAAAATCTTCCACCTCTTTAACCATCTCTTGAGGAGGTCTCACAGCCGCTCCTATATCCCCTGAAAACATAATCTTTGAACGGCTGTCATACACTGAAAAATTCCCTGGAGAGTGAAGGAAGTGTGCCGGTACAAAGTGGAGGGCATCTTCACCAAAAGAGATTCTAGCGCCTTTATCTTCAAGCGGAATAATCCGATCCATATCCATGAGTCCGTAATGACTCATAAAACGTACCCAAAGTTTTGACATCACGAATTTTGCCGGAGTGGCTACACTCCATTCCGCAATCGAACCTGCCACATCGGGATCCTGATGCGAAAAGAAGATATATTTGATCTTCTGAACATCAATGTACTTCTCGACGGCTTCGCTCATCTCATAATAAACCGCTGCCGATCCCGGATCAATAAGTATGGCAGTTTCATGTTGAATAATCAGAAATTGATTTACTGAAAGATACGAATCTTCATGCGACTCATCATCAAAACTAAACATAATACACTTATGTGCCCCGTCATCGTATAGTACGCGTTCGTTATCATTCATTTTTTATTCCTTTAAATTCTCGAATTAACTGCATCTGGCGTTTCGATATATATTCGGTCATCGGGCGCTTCATACTTGGTGGAAGTGCTAGCATAAATACAAGATTAAAAAGCCGATTCAGTTCGGTTTTTCGAAACAGTGTTGCTTCGGTATTAATTATAACCTGACGCTTTTCAATTGTAAAGAGCATATCGAGTCGTACCACGACACCCTCATCCATACCGGCAGGCAAGGCATTCATACTAAGCTTTACGGCCTCTATAGAGACATCGGCGATACGCACTTCACCAAAAAACTTGTGTTCATTAAAAAAGAGCGATACGGTATGATTTTCATCGGGTTCCACACGAA
Source organism: Sulfurimonadaceae bacterium (assembly GCA_050292115.1). Lineage (GTDB taxonomy): Bacteria > Campylobacterota > Campylobacteria > Campylobacterales > Sulfurimonadaceae > JAFGUB01. Next base: position 10,191 of record JBNKLA010000089.1, read on the forward strand.
TACTTTTTCGATCTATCGGTGAATGAGGCAAAAAACGAACTGATGCAAAATTAATCTCTTGCGATTCAAGATTATTATTTTTTAAGACTTCACACTGTACCGGATAGGGCAGTGCCTCGGAAGTCAAAATCGTACGTTTATCGATTTGAATCGCTTTTTGCTGTAAAAAATTGCTTTTGAGTTGCAATAGTGTCTCTTTTACATCACTTACAATCGCATCATTGGCGATACTCAATCCCCGATAAAAATTATGCAGTTTAACTTTGGCATGGTTGCGCATCACCACTTCAAGCAGATCCAAAATCGCTTTTTGATCGTGAAGTTTATCATCCTCTTTTTTACGTTTTTGATCAAACAGACCCAGTAGATTAAGTTCGGTAATGTCATCAAATGACAAAATGCTATATCCGTTTTTTTCGGGAACAAAATGGAGTTTAAAAATAAAATGGTGCATCTCATGAGTAGCATCGGTCATCTTCACATGATAAAGTTTATCAGGATTTTTACCCGCTTTATCCAGCCAGCTTTGACTGGGATCATTCGATAAAAAGCCTTCATGCTTCAGCATACATGATCCGATATCACCACGTTTTTCAGTAAACTCTTCTTTAGAATCAACACCGAAAAAATCTAAAAAGCGCTGTGAAGTGAGTAGTATGTCGCAATCTTGCATCATAACGACCATTGCACTTTGATAGTTGAAAATGTCCTTGAGATGCATATGAAAGAGCTTGCGTTCCTCTTCACTGTGCATCGACGCAATGGCCGCTTCTAGCGCTTCGGTAAGGGCGCTGATACTCACCGGTTTTTTCAAAAAGCGAAATACGCCGATCTCAATCGCTTTAACCAGATCCTCTTTCTCATCAAATGCCGACATAATGATAGCTTTAGTCTCAGGCCAGTTTTGATGAATCACACGTAGCAAAGAGAGGCCGTCGCGCTTGGGCATACGAAGATCGCTTAAGACAATATCGGGACGCTCTTGCTTCACCAGTTGCAGTGCTTCTTCGCCATCTTGTGCCAGATAGACCGCTTTAAAAAACTTCTTTAAAAGCTCTCCTGCTTGCGTGCGTAGGGCATTATTATCCTCGGCAAAGAGAATGGTATATCTTTGAGCATTTTGTTTTAGATGGGTCAAATCAGACACAACGGCATTCCTTCTCCACAGTTGCGTCAATGATACCATATCTACACATTAACTACACTTTTAATACTTATAATTCACAGCTTATCGCCAAAAGGAGGCAAGTTGCCGTTTGTAGTTGTAGGGTTTTTATGTGTTGCTCTTGTCTTATGGAAAAGCTGGGAGGTTTATGCCGCCTAAGAATCAAATCCACTTTTCTGCCGTTCTTTTTGAATCACAATCGCTTTTTGCTTCTCTTTTCGTTTTAAATCTTTTTCGACAAAAATCTTTTTTCGCGTATCGGGATCAAGCTCGGTGTAGTACATTACCGACGACCACGTTCCCGGAGTCGGTGTAAACACTTGTGCCTGTTCGGGATTCATTTTCAGCTCTTGGGTGGTAAAACGTTTAAGATCATGCATGTCGCGTTCGCTACACCCCGGATGCGCAGCGATAAGGTAGTAGGTCAAAAACTGCTTTTTGCCCAGATCGCGGTTGAGTTTGTCGTAGAGTCTTTTAAAATCCACCAGTGTCTGTTTGCCTGGCTTGTTCATCAGGTGCAGTACATGGGGCGAAGTGTGTTCAGGTGCCACTTTCATCTGTCCTGAAATGTGATGTTTGACCAACTCTTTTAAATACATGTAACCGTTTTTTTTATCTTCGTTGATCAGATCATAGCGAATACCTGAAGCCACAAACGCTTTACGCACTCCTTTTACATTACGCACCTGACGCAACAGATTGATATTGCGCGAATGATCGACCTTCATACTTTTACACAGATGCGTGTCATCCACACAGCGTTGATGCTCGCAGGTGCCGAGTTTACGTTTTTTATCACACTCATACCCATACATATTGGCCGTTGGCCCGCCGACATCGCTGATAATGCCTTTGAAGTCCTTGTAGGTAGTAAACGCTTTGGCTTCGTCTACAATACTCGCTTCACTTCGGGTGCGGATGGTGCGCCCCTGATGCACCCCAATGGCGCAAAAGTTGCATTCGCCCCAACATCCGTGATGCGTCATAATAGAAAATTTAATGGTCTCAAGACACTTTACACTCCCCATTTTGGCGTAATACGGATGCAACTCACGCGTATAGGGCAGTGCAGACATTGCATCCATTTCATGCTCATTCAGGTAATCACACGGCGGGTTTTGGATCAGGTATCGTCCATCGACTTCTTCACACAATCCATTGGCGCTTAGAGGATCGTTATGGTCATAAAAAAGCCGAAACATATCAATATAACGCTCTTTATCATTCATACATGTAGCGTGCGAGGGAAGTGGATGATACTCGGCTACCGGTGCTTTGGCAATATAGCAAAGCCCACGGATATCACGCCACTCTCTGCCCTCATTGAGCGCATGGGCAAGCTCTTTAATTGCAATCTCACCCATTCCGTAAATCAAAATATCGGCTTTGGAATCAAATAAAATAGGCTTTCGCAGTTTATTCGACCAGTAATCATAATGCGTGATGCGGCGCAGACTCGCCTCGATGCCGCCTAGCACAATCGGCACCGTATCTTTAAAATAGCGGCGAATGAGGTTGGAGTAGACCAATACGGCACGATCAGGGCGTTTGGTGTTTTTACCGCCAGGCGTATAATCATCGCTGTTACGAAATTTTTTTGTCGCGGTATAGTTGCTTACCATCGAATCGACACTACCGCCGCTCACGCCCCAAAAAAGCCGCGGTTCGCCAAGACGGGCGATATCAATGTCGCTTTGCACATCGGGCTGACCGATAATGCCCACTTTATAGCCAAGCGATTCCAGCAACCGCCCCACAACCGCTACGCCGATAAAAGGCGAATCAATATACGCGTCGCCGGAAATTAAAATCACATCACACTGCTTCCAGTCACGAGTGTGCATCTCTTCTTGTGTTGTAGGTAAAAACTTTATATTCATAAAAATGATTATACTTCATCTAGCTTATGCTACAATCTCGGCATGAATGATACATTAGAAACACACGAATTAAATCAGGAGATAATTGAGCACCTAATGCATCCCAAAAATTATGGGCAGATTAAACCCGCCAACGGTATTGGTATGGGTTATGAAGAACAGACGCAGGAGTTTGTTATTATGTATTTACATGTAGAAGATGATGCTATTAAAAATGTGGGATATGCCACAAACGGCTGTCAAGATACCGTCGTACTTGGCTCTATGTTTACCGAAATGATTAACGAAGATACGTTACAAAACGCAATACGCGCTTGCGAACTGATGCGTGAGCGTATTGAGACGGCCCCCGCCAAACAGCAGGCGTGCGCCGATATGGTACTCACCGCTTTTGATGCCGCACTGCATCATTATCACGATGGGCAAAGTGAGGAGATACACAAAATTGCCATCAACCGCACTTGCGATACAGGAGAAATATCATGAATCTTTTTCAGGCCAAACACGAACTCTGGTTACAGCTACTTTTTGGATCATTTAGTGTCAGCGACGATGCATTAAAAACGCGTCTATACGAATTTTCCGAGATCGCTTTTCGTCACCTCAAATGGATTGCGACGGATTATCGTGAGCATAATATCTACTATAATTATCAGCGCTCCGATATTAACATTCAATTTAAAGACGTCTTTTCACTGCTTAGTGCCCTAAAAAAGCGTTTGGAAGATATCCAAGCATTTTATGACGAGAGGGCCCTTTGCGAGCGCATGTCTCAAGATGAAACGTATCTCTTCTCTTGTATTGCCATGTGGCAAAGCGATCTTACATGTAACGCACCTATTACGGCATTTGATAAACAGATGCGCTACGAAGCCAAAGCACTAAGCACGGCGCAACGTGATGCGCTAATTCTCTTTTTGTTTGAAGAGAGCTACAAAGAGTACGAACTTATTATGGTCTACTTTTATATGCAAACCTACACTGACGATCTCCAACAATACAGAGTATTTGGCGATCTTATCGACGAGTCGCATTTTCATCTCAAACATTTTGGTACGATGCTCGCTAAAATGGGTCTGCTTGCCCTGCCGAGAGAGGTGCATGAAATGAGTTACAAAATCGATGACTTTCAAGAGTTTTTGCGTAACGGCATTGATGAGGAGCATAATGCCAAAGAGGAGTGCCGTAAATTGGCTCAAGCCGTTAACGATGACGAGCTACAACGCTTTTTCGATTTCATCAATTCTCAAGAAAGTTACCATATTGAGCTGATGAAACGACTCCTTTGATAGAGTTACGATAGAGTTTTCTCCTACAATTCTTCTTGTACACGGATGGAGTGTTTCGATTTTCGATTCCTGCCACCCTCTCCTCTTCGATATCGAAGCTTCATATCGTGTCGCTTATATATGCCCAAACCAGAACTCTAAGTTGAAACGCACAATATAGTTTTCATCATAATAGTATTTTCGCTGCCACTCTACAAGCGGTTCGATATCGTAAAAAAGCCAATCTTTATAAAGTCCTTGCTTCCATACAACTCCCAAACGGTAGCTGTCGATTCCGGTATGCTCATGCCCCTTGGGAATATAGTCGGGATGATTCTCAAAATAGCGGCTATCGCCTGAAATTGCTGCATAGGTATTAAACCCTACATGACGCTTATTTAGGGTATTGAAATACGAAACACTCATACCGTAACGCTGCCCCTCTTTAAAACTTTCCGAATTACGAAAAAGTAAAAAACGCATCATTTCAAGCTTTGAAATTTTGCGGTCAAAGTAGAGTCGGGTCTGCTCCTCATAGCCCCAGACTGTCATATAGTCCTCAGAACCGTAGCGAAACTCTTGCGTGGGATAGATACGCCAATCATAAAAATCCATGTTATAACGCAGGTAAAGTCTTGCATTAGGATCAAGTCCGCTAACCCCCACGCTGACATCGGTTTTAAGCCTATCGAGAAACTCCGGTGCAAAGTAACGTACACCGACGCTTGGACGCTCTTTATCGGGCGTAGAGTCGATACGCTCAATATCCTCATCAATCTCTTCACCGATAAAGAGTTTGAGCGAATCTTGCGTATGGGGTAGGTTTAAGTTGAAATTCACACGCAGTTGCAGCTCATTGTTCTCTTTTTGATTCCACTCATACCCCAAACGAATGCGCAAATAGCTACGGTTATTTGAATCCAAAAAAGTTTCATCTCTAAAAAAGTTACTGACATAATCCGACATCGAGGCCGATGCGTTATTATCATCATGTTTCTTCTTTTGAGAGGCGCTTTCGTTGCTATCGTCACTTGTGGTAAAAGAGGTCAGCTCTTCATCAACATTACTGGAAAAGACTTTGACTTTATGTGACACATAATCGTGCATCGTATCCAGACCGTCGGTCACATGATCGATATAGAGCTTGCTCTCATTAGTGTCATGAGGTTCATCTGCAAGCGCTCCACACATCAGCGCCAACAGACTTATGACAACTACACTACATCTCAACAACACTCCTTTTTAAAAACCAAAAGCATTTTATCTTCACTCTCATACAGGGACAGCGTACGTTTCTCGGCTAAATGCAATGGTGCCACTTTTTTAAATCTGCTTATAGGATAATAATATTGAATAATTCTTCCTTGAGATTTATTGTAGCAAGTATCGTTAAAATGTTCAAAAAGTGTAAACTCGGTATGCGGTTCATTCGCTTCGAAAACCGCATCTACACTCAAAAAGAGCGTCTCGTCTTCGGCGACCATCACGCCTTGTGCTACATCACTGAAACCTTTTAGCGTATTGATATCGGCAATAAAAAGGCCATCGGGCTTTAACCGTTGGGCTACGGCATCCAAAAATGAGGCCATATCATCAGGTGCAATAAAATTGAGCACATCAAACACCGCCACAACGGCATCAAATGTCCCCGTAGCATCTTTAATATCGCAACACGACGCATCAAGACCGTTAGCCTTGGCCGCATTAACCATCTCTTCGCTAAGGTCAATCCCTTTACATGTAAGACCCTGTGCCGCCAAACGCTGCATCAACAGCCCTCTACCGCACCCGATATCAAGCACACTCTTCACACCGTGACGACGTAGCAAGTCGCTGTAGGTTACATGTAAGTGTTCCGTAGCCTCTTCGATGCCCAAAAGATGCTCTGATTTTGCATATAAATCCAGACTCATAAAGTTAATGTAACATAATCCCATTTAAACGACATGCTTGAGAAGCACAAGTATGATGATACACAATAGACTTCTTGCAAAACTCCCAAATAGTCTCAGAGCCAAGAGACGTAGCAATCTGGGAGTTTTGCAAGAAGTCTAATGTTAAGCGTTGCGTATTACGGCATTGATCTTTTCGTAGATATCCAGCACTTCCGATTTTTTCTCAAAGTAGCTGTTTTTATTGGCAATGAGATACGTAGTCGATTCCATAATCTCTTCCACAACTTCAAGGCCGTTTTGTTTCATCGTCGTACCCGTCTCGACAATATCCACAATCATATCGGCCAGTCCCACAAGCGGAGCCAGTTCGATGGAGCCGTAGAGTTTGATAATCTCTGCTGCCACCGCGCGATCGGCAAAATAGCGCTTGGTGATATTCACCATCTTGGTGGCTACTTTGATCTCCGGTTTGCTCAGATCAAGCGTTTCGCCTTTTTTCATGCCGATAGCCACTTTACAGCGCCCGCGTTGCAAGTTTAGCAGACGGATCACATCAAGCCCCTGCTCTTCAATCGTATCAAGCCCCACTACGCCGATATCCGCTGCTTGATGGTAAACGTAAGTTGCCACATCTTGATTGCGCACCAACAAAAATTTGAAATTGGGAGTCTCTAAAATCAGTTTACGATCATCAAATACAAAACGTTCACCAAATATCGTTTCAAAAATTGCCAACGTATCTTCAGCGATTCTGCCTTTGGGAAGTGCTACGGTTAACATAAACGGCCTTTATCAATAATCTTCGCCATGCCGCAAAAGAGCAAAAGCGGCTCTAGCTGTGCATCTTCAAATAGGGGTTTTAGCAGTGGCGCATCACCTCCGGTAAGAATCAGCGGCGCATCAAAACCTGACAGAAGTGATTGCAACGGAGCCAAAAAGCCGTAAGAGATGGCATCTTGCGAATTTTTCGGCATTTTACCCAAATCCACGTCAAAATTAAAAGGATACTTCAGTCTCGGCGAGATTGAAGCGAATGCGTATTGCATCGCATTGATGCCGGGATAGATAAAACCGCCCTCGTAACAACCCGCTTTCATATAATCTACGGTAATCGCGCTTCCGGCATCGATAATCACGCCGTTATCAATAAATTCACAGGCCATAATGCGGTCGATTCCCATCGTCTCATAATAGCTATCGCGCTTTACATGTAAGGCCAGATCAATCCAGTTTGCGAGTTTGGCAAGTTTTAACGACACCTCACTATTAACACAAATATAAGCAATCTCTTGAGTGAGTGATGCGGGATCAAACGTCGCAACATCGTGGCGCCAATCACGGCTACCGTCATAAAAGTGAAAAGAGGTATTGCCGATATCGCAAAGTAGCATTTAGCGTATTTCCCACCCTTGCGACTCCAACGCATTTTGGGCTTTTGAACAGATCGGCGCTTCAAGTAGCAGTAATTTAGCTCTAAAATCATAGCCGCCGTAAAGTGCCATCTTTTCCACAATGGATTCTAAAACCGCCACGTCTTTAAGCAACACCCTGCTCTTTTGGCTCAGTGCCACGACGGCACACAATACCCCCTCTTCCTTAGCCTGAAAGAGGCGCACTTTTTTACGAATCTTTAATAACGAGGGCTCAATTTCACGAATCTGTGCCGGTTGTTTGGCATGTTTTACAAAGGTTTCATAGGTCATTTTCATTCGAGATTATAACCTATCCTCTCATAGGATGGCAACGTAGTACCGTCTCTTGAAGATTTTGCTTTTGAATATGCGTGTAGATTTGCGTGGTGTTGAGCGATGCATGTCCCAAAAGCTCCTGTACCACGCGCAGGTCGGCTCCACCGAGAATCAACGCCGTGGCATAGGAGTGGCGCAAAACGTGAGGCGACACGCCCAGGTATTTTTGGGTGATTTTAAATGCGGAGATACGGCTAAGCGGTTTGGCTTGATAATTCAACCATACCGACTCATGCTCAAACGGTGTCGCATCTACATAGCGTTGCATTGCATTGAGCGCATCGATGGCAATCGGTACGATACGCTCTTTATCGCCTTTGCCATGCCTTACATGTAACCACCCTTCGCTTATATCACGAAACTCCATCTGCAAAAGTTCGCTAATACGAAGCCCCGAAGCGTATAAAAAAAGAATCAACGCGTAATCGCGCAATCCGATCCAGTCGTTGCGTTTTATACTCTCAATTCCCTGCTTTACCTGCTCAAACGTCACAAACTTCGGCAAGGTTTTAGGCAATTTACTCAACCCTAAATGGATCGGCTCTTCTACAAAACGGCTCTTGTGGCAAAAAGCGTAAAAGGCATTGAGTGCAGAGAGTTTACGATTAAGCGTGCGACGGTTTTGAATACCGCCAAGCAGTTCAAGTGCTTTCGCCGAATCGATCTGAATCAACGCCATACCCGCGCGTGATTCAATATCATACAAATCGGAACGGTATGCCAAAATGGTGGCGCGACTAAGCGCCTTAGTGACGGTAATGTACTCTAAAAACGCTTCAAACGCCGGTGAAATCACTGCGGTAAGGCAACGCGCTCGCCATTAACGTAAAAGGCATTGTCGGATACAAATACATAGCCCTCATCAATATCCACTTCATAAATCGCGTCTTCTTTGAGGTCTTTATTCAATACGATAACATAGCCCTCTTTTTCCAAAAGATAGAGATGCTCTTTGGCGACTACCATTCCTAAAAAGTGCGCAAACGGGTATTTTCGCTTGGCTTTGAGTTGCAACGAAGGTGTCAGCGCCACGATCTCACCTTGCTTGGTACTTAACCACACCCCTTCTTGGTCAAACACCGCATCTCGAAGCTCATAATTCGCACGCATTTCGCGATCACCCAGAGCAACAACACGATAACTCGTCGCCGCAAAAAGCGTATCGTTGACAACATTAAAATAGATGACGTTATTAAAATGCTCTTCAGAGCTTACAATCATTGAGCGCAACAGCTTTTTGCTTTCACTGCTCACAATGTCGATCTTACCATCAAGCGTGAGAAAGAGTACCAGTTCATTCAAAAAATAGGGTTTGGCAATGCGTGAATCTACCGCACTTGCCACCCCGCCTTGCTCTTTATACAGAAGTTCTTTACTTGCGACCGAATAGAGCGCTTTTTCATTGTTGGCAAAGAGTACGGCCAAAATATCGCCTTTAACACTCGCCGTAGCCACGGTCGTTTTCAGCTCAAAATGCTCTTGCTGCGTGGGTACATCTTCACGCATCATCACCAAAGCACCTTCTACATTGGCCGCAATAATCCAACCGTCACTATGTGCAATATAGCGATAACCCTTCGGCAGTGAAATCGTTGAGGGACCCTGCTTTGTGATTAACGTTCCGTCTTCAAGCAAAGCACCGTCATAGGTGCAATCGACAATCTCCGTAGAGAGCTTCTGCTTCTGTGCCCAATCCCCAGAAACGGTTTTAGGCTTGTAATACTCTTTGTTACTACATCCTAGTATAAACATTGCGGCACATGCCGTCAATACTAATGAAACTACTCTCACGCGCTACTGTACCCCAAAATGCATTAATGGCTGCGCATAGCGGTATACCGGAGACTCTTTAGCAATCAGCCCAAGCTTTTGACGCGCTTCTTCAATGCGATTCTCTTGAATCAAAATTACCGCCAGATCAAGCTGAGCCATATCTTTATAAATCGAATCGGGCTTCATGCTATACGCTTCAAGGGCTTTAATATCTTTATTTAACACCGCTTCATGATACATTGCAAGATCGGCTACCGCAACTGCATTGGATGCTTTTAGCCCATTGAGTGCACTTACATCACCTTTTTTCAGGGCATTAGAGAGTCTCCATAGATCATATAGCTTGGGATTCAGGGTTTGAAGTGTCTCAATGGCTTCGCTATCTTCAGGAGTGTTTGCTAGCGTGGCAAGTGCAGCATTAACACTCTCGGTTTGCGATCGCATTTTGGCTTCATAAGCTGCATTGGCGCCAAGGGCTAACACAATCAACACAATAGCGCTAATCAGCAGATTTTTATACTTTTTGACAAAACGCTCCGCTTTAACGGCATTTTCAAAAAATTTCTCTTCGGAGTTTAACTCCTCTTTTACCATCGCAACATTCTCTTTTAAGCTCAAGTCGATTCCTCTACGTTTTATGAGCGATGATTTTATCAAACCGATCGTTAATTCGATATTAGTTTGTACTCCTAAGCTTTTTAGGAGAAGCAAAATATGAAGAAATTCATCATTTTTATCACATTTGTGATACTTTTAATAGATTTCTAATAGTCTAAGCCACTATAATGTCTCCTAATATTTGCAATTACAATGGAGTACACGTCACAATGAAGATACGATTATCAATGGCAATGCTGGCACTTGGCATTGTACCACTTAGCGCAATGACACTCAACGAAATGGTTCGCGAAACGCTATACAGCAATCCTCAAATGCAAAAGCAAGTTAGCGATTATAAAGCGGTTAAATACGATCTTGACCGTGCGTATGCCGGTTATAAACCGACGCTTGATCTTACCGGTGCTTACGGTTGGGAAAAAGTGGATAAAGAGAATGATCTGCTTGATAACGAACTGATGCGTCGTGAAGCCGGTGCGGTTGCACGCGAAAACCTTTTTAAAGGCTTTAATACCAAATATGACGTCCAAGAGCAAAAAGCACGTATTATCGGAGCACGTCAAAGTGCGTTGCAAACGGCCAATACGCTTGCACTGCGCTCAAGCGAAGTCTATCTTCAAGTGCTTCGCCAAAAATCTATTTTAGACCTTGAGCAAGAGAATATCGAGACGCATGAACGTATCTACTCTATGATTCGCCAAAAAACCGAACAAGGTCTTGGACGCCGTTCGGATGTAGAACAGACTGAGGGCCGTCTTGCGCTTGCCTATGCCAATTACATTACGCAGATGAACAATTATCAAGATGCCCTCACCAATTTTCAACGCGTTTATGGCAAAAGCTACCCCGCATCTGAAATGCAAATGCCCTCCAATCCTACTCTGCCCGCAGGTAATCTTAAAGAACTCGATGCGCTCGCAATACAATACCATCCGACGCTCATTCTTGAAGATGCCGATGTTCAAACGCGTCAAGCAAAATATGAAAAAGATAAATCCCTTTTTTATCCTGTAATTGATGCAGAACTTTCAGGAGACTGGAACGATAACATCAGCGGTATCGAAGGGCGTGATGACAGCTATAAAGCGATGCTTCGCGGTTCATACAATCTCTACAACGGCGGTGCAGACGAAGCACTTAGACTGCAAAACCTGCAATATGTCGAATCACAGCGTGAAAGCAAAAAAGATCAAGAACGCGCCGTATTGGAAAAACTGCAACTCTCATGGAATTCAGCTCAAGTCATCTCCCGTCAGCTTAACTGTCTTAGACTTCATGCGGATCTCTCTAAACGCACCTCAGAATCGTATGCCAAAGAGTATCAGCTGGGACGCCGCTCACTTATTGACCTACTCAATGTTGAACTCGAATATATTGAAGCTCGAAAAAAAATCGTCAATTCAGAGCATGAATTGCTATTTGCACATTACCGTATTCTCGAATCGATGGGACTTTTAAACTACTCACTAGAATCTAATATCGAAAAAGATGTTGAAGCGAAGCTGCCTGAAGATGTGGAACTGGCACTCAACGAAATCGTTCCCGAGGCCAATCCTTTCAATATGAAAAGCGGATGTATCGATATCAGTAAAGTCTGCATTGAAGCGTATCAAGATAGCCGTCAACGCACGGCAGCACTCGATGCCGAAGCGATGGCGGCAGCACAAGATGTGCCTGAAGAGATCACTACACTACTTGCCACAGGAGGCGTAGCGGCGGCAACTACTAATAGTGCAGGTGCAACGGGAATGGTTATGGAAAATATCCTTTTTAAATATAAATCGTCAGACCTGACTGATGAAACCCGTGAGTACCTCACGCTTGTAGCTAAAGAGATGCTCAAGCATCCTGATAAAGTCCTGATTGTCAATGCCTATACCGACTCTATCGGATCTTATGCTTACAACATCGGTCTCTCTAATGAGCGTGCACGTTCGGTTCGAGAGGCACTGATTGCATCGGGTATGCCTGAAACACAGGTAAAAGCATACGGGCTTGGTGAAAAAAATCCCATTGCCGACAACATGATCGAAGCCGGCCGTGCCAAAAACCGCCGTGTTGAGTTCGCGCTAGAATCTGCCGTGGTTGATGTCGAAAACTAGTGTGCTAAAATCAGTGAGGAGCGTACTGTGATTGATTATGAGCACCTATATCGGCAGACCAAAGAGCTGAGTATTTTATTTGTCGAAGATTATGCACCTCTGCGCGAAAAGATCACACAAATACTTGAAGATTTCTTCAAAGTGGTTGTCGAAGCAGTCGATGGCGAGGAAGCATTAGAGCATTACAAAGCTTATGAGGCCAACCACTATAAGCCTTTTGATATCATCATTACCGATATCAAAATGCCAAAAATGACGGGGCTTGAACTCACTGAAGCGATACTAAAGCTTCATGAGGAACAGGTTATCATCGTGCTCTCTGCTCATCAAGAGAGTGACTACCTACTAAAATTTATCAATCTTGGTATCGCGCAATTTATACCAAAACCGGTTGAATCCGATGTGTTACTTGAAACCTTGGCACACGTTTCTAAGAAATTGAAGCACGATGTCGATACGATTGCATCTAATAACGATGAAATTGAACTTAACGATTATATTGTCTGGAATAAAGCGCATAATACACTGCTTCAAAATGCGAAGCCGATTGAGCTTACCAAAAATGAGTTGCTAGTTATGGGGCTTCTTGTCTCAAAAGTTGATTATGTCTGTTCCATTGAAGAGATCATGGACTACTTTTATAATTACGGTATCGATATCAACAGCGAAAGTATCCGCAACATGATGTCGCGCCTACGCAAAAAGTTGCCTAAAGAGCTTATCAATAATGTCTATGGATTGGGCTATAAACTCGTACGCGACATTTAAGTATTTATTCATTAAACACTTACGATGACTTTTTCTACGATTCGTCTCAAACTGGTTGTTCTCATCACAACGACACTGCTTTTCTTTGTAGGCATTAACTACGTTTATAATGTTTCAAAAGTCAGTGAGCGGGCTCAGAGTCATCTCAACAACTCCACATTAATGATTAGCAAAACGCTTCTGCCGCAAATTGAAAAGCTTTTAACCGAACAACACTACGGTGATCTTAGAAAGTTGCTGAGTCCTATTAATAATCCTTTTATCGAAACTATCGAAATTCTTAATCTCAATGGGCATATCCTTTCGGGTTCAGCACAAAAAAACATGCAGACTTACCCCCTTTTTCAAAGCCTTTTAAAACTGGAAAAGCAGCAACTTCGCAATGACGTTCAACACGTTACAATGACTCCGGTCATACACGATCATACAACACTTGGCTATCTTATTGTTGAAGCCAATATCGATTATTACCATAAAGAGATCACCAAAGAGACCAATATCGTACTTCTGCTCACCCTTTTTTATATTGCAATCAGTACGCTTGCCGCTTTTTTAATTTCACGTAGTATTGCGTTACCGTTAGAAGCGATTATTGCAAAGATACATGCTACCAAAGCCAATGAATACCTGCATTTTGAACAGCAACCCCAAGTTGAATATCAGTATCTTGCCAATGCGATTAGTCAAAAACACAACTCGCTTTTGGAGTTGACCATCAACCTCGAAGAAGAGGTTGCTAAAAAGACCCTCCAGCTTCAAGAGCTCAACAACTCGCTTGAACTTAAAGTCGATGAAGCCATCACGAATCTTCAGAAAAAAGAGCAACTGCTTCAACAACAGTCGCGCCATGCTCAAATGGGTGAAATGATCTCAATGATTGCCCATCAATGGCGCCAGCCGCTTAGCGCGATCTCGGCAACAGCATTCTCTATACTCATTAAAACCAAGCGTAAAAAATTTGATCAGAGCACGCCTGAAGGCCTAGAAAAGTACAATACGTTTTTGCAGACAAATATCGAAAGCATTCAAAAATATGTACAGTTTCTCTCTACGACTATTGACGATTTTAGAAACTTCTTTCGTCCTGAAAAACTCAAAGAACAGTGCTCTTTTGATGATATTATCACTAAAACGCTTCAAATCGCAGAGGTCTCTTTAACTAACAAAAATATCCAACTTACCAAAGCGTTACAGAGCCATTGTCACATTCATATCTACAAAAATGAAGTCACACAGGCACTTCTTAATATTTTGAAAAATGCCGAAGATAATTTTATAGAGCGCGATATTGTTCCCGCACAGATTATCATACGTGCTTATGAACAAAATAGATTTTGCTTCTTAGAGATTGAAGATAACGGCGGTGGAATTGATACCAGCATTATCGACAAAATTTTTGACCCTTATTTTAGTACCAAAGAGGAGAAAAACGGCACCGGATTGGGTCTGTATATGTCCAAAGTAATTGTCGAAGATCACAACAGTGGCCGACTCGAAGTTGAAAACCGCTCTAAAGGAGCCTGTTTTATTTTCTCATTTCCAATCGTCTGATTTCTTGGTATAATCACTCCACACAATCTTCAAAAAGGCTCAAAATGCAAGTTGACGACACCCTGCTTAGCAAACTTGAAAATCTTTCATATCTCAAGGTATCTGGCGATAAACGTACTGAAATCATTGCGCAAATGGACGAAATGATCGCTTTTGTCGATAACCTCAGCGAACTCGATACCGACGGCATCGATCCTAATTTCGCGATGAGCAATGCCCCAACACCGCTTCGTTTGGATCAACCCCATTGCAATACCCAGATCAATGATGATATATTAAACCACGCACCGCAAAGTGATGCACACTTTTTTATCGTGCCTAAAATCATTGAGTAAACATGAAAATTTATGGTATCAAAAATTGCGGCTCGGTAAAAAAAGCGCTTCAATTTCTCGACGATCACAACATTACTTACACCTTTCATGATCTCAAAAAAGAGCCTGTAGGGTATGAAAAGGTTTCGCAATGGCTTGAGCAGGTTCCAATGCAAACATTACTTAATAGTCGCGGTACAACCTACCGTACGCTCGGTCTTAAAGCGATGGAGCTTGATGATAGCGCTAAAAAGAGCTATCTATGCGAACACAATATGCTCATTAAACGCCCTGTCATCGAACATCACAAAAATATTTACGTCGGATTCGATCAAAAAACTTATGAAGGAGCCTTCCTATGAACCAAACACTCGACATTCAAAAACTACTCAAAAGCGTTGTTGCCTATAAAGCTTCCGACCTGCACCTTGTGTCACGTTCTGAACCCCAGATTCGTATCGACGGTAAACTTGTACCGCTAAATCTTCCGATACTGACCGGCGAAGTCATTGAAGATATGGCCTACTCGCTCTTAACCGAAAAGCAGAAAAAAGCGTTTGAAGAGGACTGGGAGATCGACTTCTCGATTGTTATCCCCGATGTGGGACGTTTTCGTGCCAACTACTACCGCACTATGGGTGATATCGCCTGTGCCTTTCGTATTATTCCTATCGACATTCCTTCACTAGACCAGCTCAATGCCAAATCGATTTTCAAAGAGATTATCAAACGCGAAAAAGGTCTGATTCTCGTCACCGGTCCTACCGGTAGCGGTAAATCAACCACGCTTGCCGCCATGCTTAACGAAGTCAATATGACCGAATCAAAGCACATCATTACCGTTGAAGACCCCGTGGAATTTGTGCATCAAA
Organism: Sulfurimonadaceae bacterium; assembly: GCA_050292115.1. Taxonomy (GTDB): domain Bacteria; phylum Campylobacterota; class Campylobacteria; order Campylobacterales; family Sulfurimonadaceae; genus JAFGUB01. Next base: position 26,145 of record JBNKLA010000089.1, read on the forward strand.
ACAAAAAATGTCTCTTCTCGCATCGTAATGTCGGCACCGATACCGGCAGTTTTGCCTCGGCGCTCAAATTTGCAATGCGTGAAGACCCCGACATTATTCTGATCGGGGAGATGCGGGATAAAGAGACCATTGAAGCGGCACTTACCGCCGCAGAAACCGGGCACCTTGTATTTGGAACGTTGCACACCAACTCTGCGCCGCAAACCATCAACCGTATTATCGACGTTTTTGGCGGTGACGAACAGCCTCAGGTACGCGCACAGCTCTCTACCTCACTTATTTCTGTTATCTCGCAAGCACTGCTTCCGCGAATAGGCGGTGGACGTATTGCCGCACAAGAGATCTTTATTACCAATCCGGCCATTGCCAACTTGATTCGTGAAGATAAAGTGCATCAACTCTATTCGCAAATGCAGCTCAATCAAGCAGGAACCGGCATGATTACCCAGACGCAAGAGCTTGTTGAATTTTTGAAAAAGAAGATTATTACAAAAGAGAGTGCAGTTCAGTTTTCCAACCGTCCTGATGAACTTGAACGGATGATGCTCAATATGTAGCTGTAAGCCTTAAACTATAGGCTTACATGTAAGCGTAGATTATTTACGTGCTTCTTTTAAAGTATCGGCAATCAAAAATGCCAACTCTAACGATTGATCGGCATTAAGGCGTGGGTCGCAGTGTGTATGATAGCGATCTGAAAGTTTCTCTTCGGTAACCTGAAACGTACCGCCGGTACATTCAGTCACATCTTGTCCCGTCATCTCCAGATGCACACCACCGGCCACGCTTCCTTCGGCTTTATGCACTTGAAAAAACTCTTTCATTTCGGTCAGAATTGCATCAACCGGACGCGATTTGTAGCCGTTGGCCGTTTTATAGACGTTACCGTGCATTGGGTCACAACTCCATACCACATTTAGCCCTGCCTTTTTCACGGCACGAACCAGTCTCGGCATTCCCTCTAGCACTTTATTGGCACCCATGCGTACAATCAAATTCAAACGCCCTGCCTCATTTTCGGGATTCAAGCGCTCGCATATTCGCAGTAGATCATCAGTTTCCATAGATGGACCGCATTTCAGCCCAATAGGATTTTTGATACCGCGCATAAATTCTACATGTGCACCGTCAAGTTGACGCGTACGATCACCGATCCATAGCATATGTGCCGAGGTGTCATACCACTCTCCGGTCAGTGAGTCCTGACGCACAAACGCCTCTTCGTAATTGAGCAACAGTGCTTCATGCGAGGTATAAAAGTCGGTCTCACGAAGGGTGCGATAGGTTTTAGACGTCACGCCGCACGCTTCCATAAAACGAAGCGAATCTTCAATCTGTTGCGCCAATAGCTCATATTTTTCACTCATCTCGTTTTGCATCGCAAACCCAAGATTCCATTTGTGTACCTGATGCAAATCGGCCAAGCCGCCCGTAGCAAAAGCACGAATCAGATTCAGTGTCGCCGAAGATTGATTGTACGCTTTGATCATACGTTCAGGATCGGGAACCCTTGCGCGTTCGGTAAATTCCACACTATTAATGATATCACCGCGGTAACTTGGTAGTGTCACGCCATCAAACGTTTCGGTATCGGATGATCGGGGCTTGGCAAACTGCCCGCCGACACGCCCGATTTTAACTACCGGAACACCGCCGGCAAAGGTCATTACCACGGCCATTTGTAACAGCACTTTAAAAGTGTCACGGATATTGCTTGCACTAAATTCGCTAAAGCTCTCGGCACAATCCCCGCCCTGAAGCAAAAAGGCGTTGCCTTCGCATACGTCGGCAAGCTGCTTTTTCAAATTTCGTGCTTCTCCGGCAAACACTAGAGGCGGATAGTTTTTTAACTCCGATTCAACACGCTTGAGCATATCTTGATCAGGATAAATCGGTTGCTGTACGATTGGAAAATTTCTCCAGCTCTCGGGACTCCATTGGCTCATGCTATACCCTTTATAATTTCAATCATTTTTTAAGGTGTGGATTTTATCACAACTACCTAAAATAAGTGCTTATTGGCGTAATTTAAATGGAATTTCAATAAGAATTGCTATAATTCAGACTCACACATATATAGAGAATATTATGAGAAAAAACGAAGCCAAGCAGATCATTACCGATGTTTATAATGAAGTCATCTCGCATATTGATGAAAATAGCCGTGATATTTCAGAAAGCGAAATTATCGATTTTCTGCATGACATCGCTCAAAAACTCTTTACCAGTGCATTTCACCTCCCTTTAAACCTGCATTCACCCCAAATGACGTTTGAAGCCGAGTATGAAGCACTTGCCAAGCAGGGTATGTCTTCATATAAAAATAGCAATGATGCGATGGCATCAATTAATCATCAGCACGGCATAGTACTCGAAGAAGCTCGCGTTCAAAATCTTATCGATTCTGAAAAAATCACCGATCGGTTTCGTGAAATTCAAGAGCATATGAGCACCGAAATTACCCGAGCCAATGAGACCATTACGGCACTTATGCTACAGATAAACGAACTGGAACAAAAATCGAGTATCGACCCGCTTACCAAAGTACTGAACCGAAAGACATTGGATGAATTTATGCATAACGCTTGCACCAATTATGCTATGTCGCGCAACTTACATGTATTGATGATCGATATTGACGACTTTAAATATATCAACGATACTTTTGGACATCTTGCCGGAGACAAGGTACTGATTTTTCTGGCGAACATTTTTAAAAAGACCATGCGCGAAGGAGATAAAATTTTTCGTTATGGTGGAGAAGAGTTTTTTATTGTACTCAACCGTACGGATCGTCAAGGCTCTATTTTAGTCGCCGAACGTATTTTAGAGCTGGTGCGTCAAAATAAGCTACTGTTCAAAAACAAGCAGATGGCGATTACGCTTAGTATCGGTATCGCACACTGTCAAGAAAACGACAGCCCCGAAACCATCATCGAACGAGCCGACAAGGCTCTCTATAAAGCCAAAACAATGGGCAAAAATCAACTACAGATAGCTGAGGAATAAGTATGGATATTCACTATTTTGATATCGTTGCGGGGGTCATCATTTTACTGCTGGGCCTCAAAGGCATCATAAACGGGTTTTTCAAAGAGCTGTTTGGCCTAATCGGTATTATCGGCGGTGTTTTTATTGCCTCACGCTTCGGTGACGCTTTAGGGCAGTTTTTAAGCGACGCTATCTTTAATTTTGAAAACCACTCCGCCATTGCCCTTACCGGATTTTTGATCACATTGGCCATTTTTTGGAGTGCCATGATCGTAGCCGGAGTACTTTTTAAAAAAATGAGCAGTGCCAGCGGCCTCGGTGCACTTGACAAACTCATGGGGTTTGTCGTCGGAAGCGGCAAATTTTTTCTGATTGCCGCCGTCATCTTTTATGCTCTGTATAATATCAAAGCTATCAGAACCAACCTTGCTCCCGTAATGGAGAAGAGTATCTTATTCCCGATTTTTATTGAAGTGGGTGAGATTATTATGCATATTGACCCCGCAACGCTTAGCAACGATATTAATGAGAGCATCGGCCAGAGTGTGGATGAATTGAATCAACAGGCCACTAAAGCTATTGATGCCAAAGCCAAAGAGGTGGTTGATGCAGTGAAAAACAACATGCACACATCTGAGGAGCAGTAATGAGTAGTGCCGACTTCACCCATCGAACCGTCGAATACGACACGCTACTAAGCCGCTTTAAAGAGCTTTTGAAAAAAAACGGCTATAAATATACGATACAGCGTGAAGTGATTTTAGAGACGCTTTATACCTCTGACGAGCATCTCACTCCCGAATCACTGCATCAGCTTATCAAAGAGAAGTTTCCCGAGCTAAAGACCGGCATTGCCACCGTCTACCGCACGCTTGCGTTGCTTGAGGATTCCGATATGGTAACATCGCTCTCTTTTGGGACACAAGGAAAAAAGTATGAACTCGGCGCCAAAGAGCATCACGATCACATGATCTGCACTGAATGCGGCGCCATTACCGAGTTTGTAGACGCGTCAATCGAAGAGCGTCAACACAAAATTGCCGAAGCATTCGGTTTTAAAATGCACGATCACTCCATGCAAATTTACGGCATATGTGCAAAATGCCAAAAAAAAATTGATTAAAGGAATAACTATTGGTTTTTGACAATCCATACGTACAACAGCGTATAGAAAAAGCAGCCCGTCTCAAAGCAAACGGCTATAATCCCTACTCCAACGACTCCAAACGCAACACCAGCATTGCGAAATACCTCAATGTCAATAGCGACATTGCCCAAAAAGAGGAGCGTCGTGATGAGAAGCGCCACTATATCGTAGCGGGTCGTATCAAATTTTTTCGCCTTATGGGCAAAGCGAGTTTTTTAAAAATCGAAGATGAGAGCGGTATGTTGCAAATCTATGTTGCCCGCGATAACCTCCCCGAAGGTTTTTACAATGAAACTTTTAAAAAAGAGATTGAAGTCGGCGATATCATCGAGGTTGGGGGCTTTCCTTTTGTGACTAACAAGGGCGAACTATCGTTACATGTAAAGGAGTTTGCACTACTGACCAAAGCGATCTCACCGCTTCCTGAAAAGTTTCACGGTGTCACCGACAAAGAGATCCGCTACCGCCAGCGCTATCTTGATCTGATCATGAATGCCGATGTGCGCAAAACCTTTCATGTTCGTAGCCGCGTCATCTCACTCACACGCCACTTTTTTGAAGAAAAGGGCTTTTTAGAGGTCGAAACCCCGATGATGCATCCCATCGCCGGCGGTGCCAACGCCAAACCGTTTGTGACGCACCACAATGCACTGGGCATCGACCGCTTTTTGCGTATCGCTCCCGAGCTCTATCTCAAACGCCTCATTGTCGGTGGTTTTGAAGCGGTATTCGAGATTAATCGCAACTTCCGCAACGAGGGAATGGACGCGACGCACAATCCCGAATTTACCTCTATTGAATTTTACTGGGCGTATAAAACCTATAAAGACCTTATTGCCATTACCAAAGAGTATTTTGAGTACCTTTTTGACCATCTTGATCTGCCCACCATCATCCCTTACGGTGACATGGAAGTCGATTTTGCCCAGTTTAGTGAAATTCCACTCGTAGAGTCGTTACATGTAATCGGCGGCGTACCCGAAGCGGTAGTTACGGATGCAGTAACGGCAACGGCATACCTGCGTGAGCATAACATTGATGTTGCCGATGGCCTTTCACTTGGTCATCTTCAAGGCGAGCTCTTTGATGCGTTTGTCGAGGAGAAGCTGGTAAACCCTACTTTTATTACCGATTATCCTGTCGAAATTTCGCCTCTGGCGAGACGTAGCGACGAAAATCCGGATATTACCGAACGTTTTGAACTCTTTATTGCAGGACGTGAAATTGCCAATGCGTTTAGCGAACTTAACGATCCACTCGACCAGCTTTCGCGTTTTGAGGCGCAAATGGCTGCTAAAGAGAGCGGTGATGATGAAGCCCACGAAATGGATGAAGATTTCGTGACGGCGCTAAGCTACGGCATGGCACCTACGGCGGGTCAAGGCATCGGCATCGACCGCTTGGTCATGCTACTTACCAACCAGCACTCCATCCGAGACGTATTGCTCTTTCCGGCAATGAAACCGTTACACAATGAATCTAATACCAACGAGGAACATGAATGAGTTTTTTAAAAGAGTTTGACAGCGACATCTATGCGCTGTGCGAAAAAGAGCTTGAGCGCCAGTCCAATCACTTAGAAATGATCGCATCGGAGAACTTTACCCTTCCCGCCGTAATGGAGGCTATGGGTTCGGTTTTTACCAACAAATATGCCGAAGGCTACCCGTATAAACGCTACTACGGTGGTTGCGAATTTGCCGACGAAGCGGAGCAACTTGCCATTGATCGTGCCTGCGAACTTTTTGGCTGTAACTATGCCAATGTCCAGCCGCACTCCGGCTCTCAAGCCAACGGTGCGGTTTATGCGGCGCTGCTTCAAGCCGGCGATAAACTACTGGGTATGGATCTTAGCCACGGCGGTCACCTCACACACGGTGCCAAACCCAGCTTTTCGGGTAAAAACTACCACAGTTTTACCTATGGCGTAGAGCTAGATGGACGCATCAATTACGATAAAGTGATGGAGATTGCGCATATTGTACAGCCCAAGATTATTGTCTGCGGCGCTTCGGCCTATGCACGCGAAATCGATTTTAAACGTTTTAAAGAGATTGCCGATGCCGTCGGTGCTATTTTATTTGCCGATATCGCGCATATTGCCGGTCTTGTCTGCGCGGGTGAGCACCCTAGCCCCTTCCCGTATGCCGATGTGGTCACCACCACAACGCACAAAACGCTTGCCGGCCCTCGCGGCGGTCTCATCATGAGTAATGACGAAGATATTGCCAAAAAAATTAATTCTGCGATTTTCCCAGGATTGCAAGGTGGCCCGCTTGTACATGTAATGGCGGCTAAAGCCGTGGGTTTCAAATACAATCTCTCGGACGCATGGAAAACCTACGCCAAGCAGGTCAAAGCCAATGCCAAAGTGTTGGCAGACGTGTTAATGAAACGTGGCTATGATGTCGTGAGTGGCGGTACCGACAACCATTTGGTGCTGGTATCGTTTTTGACCAAAGATTTTAGCGGGAAAGATGCCGATGCCGCACTGGGACGCGCCGGTATTACCGTCAACAAAAATACCGTTCCGGGTGAAACCCGTTCGCCGTTTGTCACTTCGGGTATTCGTATCGGATCGCCCGCACTGACTTCGCGTGGTATGAAAGAGAAGGAGTTTGAAATCATCGCCAATAAGATTGCCGACGTTTTAGACGATATTACCAATGAAGCCCAGCAAGAGCAGATTAAACAAGAGTTAAAAACGTTAGCGCAAGACTTTATTATTTACAACCAACCGACATATTAAGGAGAAACCGTATGCCCGTATCATCAATGGATCTAAAACTCATCAAAATGCTTACCGACCACTACTGGCAGAAGCATGAGAGTGTGGTTGATAAGATATCATTTAAGGGGCGTACGTTTTTTAACAAGTATGAGCGGATCGACAAAACCATGACGCAATCTATCATCAACCAGCATCTCAAAGGTGAGATTACGATTGCCCATTCACTTATCAACAAGCATGATAAAGTTGAGAACATCGTGATCGATTACAACGGCCGTGATCCGGAGCGCTTTTACCATAAGGCACAACTTTTGCTTCGTGAAGAGGGGTATTTGAACTTTACGGCATTTAAGACCAAAACCGATGGACACCTGCACGTCTATATTCATAAAGGGCACACCACGCTTGCCGAAGCGTACCAGCTTGGCAAGCTGATCTCTATGAAGCTAGCGGCTAAACAGCCTAAACAGTGGCGCATGTTTCCCTCGCCGGATCTACCGCCTGAATATAACATACTCAATGTACCGTACGAGGTTTTTGCCAAAGAACGGGGATCGGCTTTTGCCAAACATCTGTAACAGGAGCACAACGTGGAAGAAAAAAACGAACTTAACGACATTATCCTAAACAAATCGGGTGGTAGCGGCGGCAATAAAAAATTGCTACTTGCTGTAGCGACACTAGCACTTATATTGATTATTGTCATCGTCATTATGAACTCGCTTAAATCCGAGGGCACGCAAAATCTGCCGCAAGCGGTATTGCCGCCGGAGCCTCAAGCCCCTCAAGAGCAAGTCGCTCAAAATGACGACCCGCTTTTTGAACCGGTTGAGGTGATCGAAGAGACGCCGGTGCAAAACGACGATTTAAGCCAGATCGCCAAAAAGCTTAAAGAAGAGAGCCAGCAAGAGCATAATAATGAGATTGTTGAAGAAGAGGTTGTTATCGTTGAGCCCGAACCGCTTACACCACCGGCACCTCAAGTATCACAGCCTAAACCCGAGCCCAAACCGGTTGCGGTCACCCCCAAGCCTAAGCCAAAACCGACTCCAGCCCCTGCTCCTAAACCCAAAAGCACGACAGGTAAACAGTTTTATGTGCAAGTCGGCTCATTTAGCAGGCTCAAACCCTCTAGCGCTTTTCTTAAAAAAGTGGAGCAAAACGGTTTTTCATATAGTTATCATCAAGTTAAGCGCAACGGTACTACCGTCAACAAAGTCTTAATTGGGCCATTTAAGAACGAAGCCGCCGCGCGCAAAGCTCTGGGTAAAATTCGTAAAACCATCGAGTCCGGCGCCTTCTTATTAAAGGTGTAAATTGATCCACGCTACCCAATTTACCCTCGATCAGTTTGCGCCGATTGCCGTGTATCAAAAGGTAAAGTCGCTTTTTAAGGACGAGATTACCTTTTTGCTTGAGAGTGCGAGCAACTCCGAGGGCAATTTTAGTATTATCCTTATCGGTGCACGCGAACGCCTACGCTACCAAGACAACATCACCTACTATCGTAGTGCCGACGGCGATGAAAAGCGCTTGAAACAAAACCCGTTTACATTTTTAAAATCGTACTACAGTGCGATTGATAACGATTACTACAAAAAACGTGCCCAAAAGCTTGGTGTCGGCTATGTCGATGGATTTGTCGGCTTTATCGGTTACGATATGGTAAAAGTGTTTGAGCCCGTACTCGCACCCTACATGGATGCGCTGAGAGATGAGATGCATACGCCCGACATGGATCTGATTTTACCCAAACTCGTACTGGTCTATTCACACCGCGATCATAAGATCACGCTTTTGAGCGCCGTGGATGACACACAATTTGAGCGCGTTGAGTCGGCACTTAAATCAAGCTACGACTATACGCCGCATATTTTAAACAGAGGCGATGACAAAGGTGCCTTTGCTTTTGACAAAACACAATTTTTCAAGATGGTCGATGATTCCAAAGCGATGATTCGTAGCGGCGACGTGTTTCAAATTCTCATGACCAACCGCTATACACGCCATATCAAAGTGGATCCTTTTAGCTTTTATCGTATTTTACGCACCAAAAATCCCTCGCCTTACATGTACCTCATGGAGTATGAAGATTTTAGCATTGTCGGCAGTTCGCCTGAGGTGATGATCCGACTGCAAGAGAACGAACTACTCTTGCGTCCCATCGCCGGCACCCGAAAACGCGGTGTTAACAAAGAACGCGATATAGAACTTGAAGAGGAGATGCTCAATGATCCCAAAGAGTGTGCCGAACATCTCATGCTTATCGATTTAGGGCGCAACGATGTAGGACGCGTGGCCAAAACCGGTAGCGTCAAAGTTGAAAACATGATGCATGTTGAGCGCTACTCCCATGTCATGCATATCGTCAGCGACGTTGTGGCTGAACTGCGTGACGATAAAGATATGTTTGATCTTTTTGCCGCCGTCTTTACCGCCGGCACCATGACCGGCGCGCCCAAAATCCGTGCGATGGAGTTGATTGCCCAGTTTGAAGGACTCAAACGCGGTTTTTACAGCGGTTCCATCGGCTATTTTGGGTTTGACGGCAACATGGATACCGCCATTACCATCCGCACCGCGATGGTGAAACCCGATCGTGTTATTTTGCAAGCGGGCGCAGGAATTGTGGCCGATTCGGTACACGAACTTGAATACCTCGAAGTCCAAAACAAACTCGGCGCACTCATGAGCTCGCTGGATGATCTAAACCCGTGAACAAACTCTTTGCCATCTTCGGCGATCCGGTAGCGCACTCACGCTCACCGCTTATGCACAACCACGTCTTTAAATCCTTACATGTAAACGCCTGCTACACCCGTGTGCATCTCAAAGACGGACACCAACTCAAAGAGACGTTCTTCAATCTCGGCCTAAGCGGTGCCAATGTGACCGTACCGCATAAAGAGGCTGCATTTAACGCATGTGACGAAGTGCGGGGTTTTGCCCAAAAAATCGGCGTGGTCAACACCCTCATTAACGAAAACGGCCGCCTAATCGGTTACAACACCGATGCTGACGGCTTTATGTTTGCCATTCGCGATTTCTTACATGTAAAGCACGTCGTGCTCCTTGGTGCAGGCGGAACCGCCAAAGCTCTGGCCAATAAATTTATAGACGAAGGTTTACATGTAACCGTACTCAACCGCTCCGCGGGGCGACTTGAATATTTTAAAGCGTTAGGGCTTACATGTACGACATGGGGAACATTTGAAGCACGCCCTTTTGATCTGGTAGTCAATACCACTTCAGCAGGTCTTGAAGATAACTCCTACCCTGCCCCACTTGAACTACTGGAGCCCACCATACAGGATTCAACCTACTGCGCCGATGCCATCTACGGCAAAGTTACACCCTTTCTCGCACTGGCTAAAAAGTTAGGAAAAACCTCTAAAGACGGTGCCGATATGCTACTGGGTCAAGGGGTGCTGGCTAATGACTATTTTACAGAGCACTCACTTGATAAAATGCAGATTGAACACTTTATGCGTGAAAGTTTTGCGTATTAAGCAGCGCTTTGTATTTGAGTGCACCTATATTGTGATTCCTTCTAATTTTAGCGATTATAGAAAAGACAAAGACGCTTTGCATCTATGCTTGATTTGCTAATCATAACTTTAAAATATACTCTTGCTCCAAAACATATCTCGTTTTTTTATCGCTTTCAATAATGATATGTCTCGTTTCCTCACCTCTTTCTAAAAAGCTGTAATCTTCCAGCGAGTGCCCTTTTTCTTCTGCAAAACATGTAAATTCTCTTTGAAGCGTTGAACCACCTTGATATGTTGGAAAATACGAATAAAACCAAAGTTCCTCATTTTTTCTTACGTTGTTTAGTACACTCTCTAAATACACCGAATCATCTTGCCGTTCAGTAGTATTACCGTTGCTTCCTCCACTTTCATAAAAAACACAATTTGATTCAGGTGCAATAAATAGGGAAGAATGAGCGCCTTTCACATAGTTATTGCCTTGATCATGAATATCCAAATAATACTCAACGATAAAGGGATATTCATTCACAGACACTCCTACGATTGTCTCACCGGTACCATTTAACAGATAATATTCGTTATCTTGCTGTCCACTCCAACTCGATTCAATCGTCTCACCCCCGCAACTCGCTTTCACATACTCCAAAGCTCCGCTATCGGCACTTTTTGCTTGGTAGAGTTTTCCATCCGAGTTAAAGGGATAAACACTTACACCAATTAAATCATTAATAGAAGCATCATACTTATGCTCTACCGTTATACGATAATCTTTGGTTCCTTTGTTGTTTTCTCCATTTACCTTCCATTGAGAAGGTTTTGATTCAAGTTTTTGCCCCTCTTGCTCTATGCTCATCATAATATCCATCAAACTCAACGGGTTTTTAAGATAATT
>JBNKLA010000090.1:0-47103 GCA_050292115.1 Sulfurimonadaceae bacterium
ATTTCCAAAGAACTCGATACGGTATCGGCTCCACTCATAATATTGCTCAAACACACTCCTCATCTGCTCCAAATGTTCCAAGGTTACTCACTTTTTCAACCCTGTAAGCCATTTGTGTTCCTTTGGTGTCGTGGAGTGAGGGATTAGGTAAAGGAAAAGGGATTGTTTTACTGAAAGAGAATTGGTTGAAACAAAGGTGTCAAAACAAAGGTGTCAGAACTTTACGCTTTACATATAATCCAAAAATTCACCCCAAAGCTCTTTTTTTAGATGCTATTGTAATGGTACAGCTTTCCACCCGGCTTTCCACCCCTGTGAGTGAATCTCCACTTTTTTAAAAAATCAAGTATCAAATGCTTACATGTAATCCAAAGGAGCCGCCATATCAGCCCTGCCAAATTATGAAATTCTTGCCTTACATGTAACACCAAACAATGGTACAAGTGGACTCCACCGTTGCTGCCTCGCACAACAGCTTTGATTTCAGAGGTATTATAGATATAATACTTATATCACATGATATAGCTAATATATCATAAGGGGCCTTGTATGTTAGAAGCAATTTTAAGTACAAAAAACAGAGAACTGACATTGCAGTATCTGTTTGTTTTTGAAGAGGGCTACGCTAGAGCAATTGCAAAATATTTTGATGCGGCACTACCATCAATTCAAAACCAGCTAAAACATTTTGAAAACAGTGGACTGGCTCTAAGCAAAATGTCGGGCAGAACAAAAATCTATTTTTTAAATCCCCGCTACCCCTTTTTAGAAGAGCTTGGCGCACTGCTTGAGAAGGCAAGACTCTATTACAAACCGGAACTTAAAGAAAAATTACAACTGCAACGAAAACGCCCACGACGTCCTGAGAAACCTCTATGAAGAAAATTAAAGATATGAGCATGAGAGAGCTTGGTGGCTTGATTTGCGATGCATTGATGGCTAAAGAGATCCACGTCACTCTTTCAGGTGGCTCGTGTGTGGAGATTTATAGTCGGGGTGAATATACCTCATGGGATCTGGATTTTATAAACCAATACAACGAACAGTTCAAAAAAATCCATGCGGTGATGCAAGCGCTAGGGTTTAAAGAACACAATCGCTACTTTGTACACGAAGATACTCCTTATTTTGTTGAATTTCCCTCGGGACCTTTAGGAGTGGGGGATGCCCCGGTAGAAGAGATTGCCGAAATTGATACCGAAGCTGGAGTATTGCGACTCTTAACCCCAACCGATTGTGTCAAAGACAGGCTTGCAGCCTATTATCATTGGAACGATGAGCAGTGCTTAGAGCAAGCGATTTGGGTAGCCCGAGAAAATGAAATAGATCTCAAAGCCATCCAAGAGTGGTCAATTAAAGAGCGTTCAGAGCAAAAATATAGGGACTTTTATGATCAACTTATAAAATAAAAAACACTGAAAAAAGAGCTACGGTATCAAATGTCAAATGATTACATGTAGAAAGCTCTTTTTTTAGATGGTATTGTAATGGTACAAGCTACTCTTTATAAAAGAAAAAGGGATTGTTTTACTGAAAGAGGATTGGTTGAAATGGCTTACATGTAACACCCGTTACATGTAATAAAATCAGTGCGTCGAACAGGCGCTTACACCCTCAGGAGTGGTGGGCTGAATGGCTTGGTTGTCCACGCCGCCCTCTTCGTTGATCTTCTCGATCTGTGTCCATAAATCTTCGGCCGCCTTCATGTAGCGTTTGGCAGTTTCAGAATCCGGCGCGAAATAGACCACCGGTTTACCCGTGTCACCGCCGGTGCGAATGGAAGGCTCTATTGGAATCTGCGCCAACACTTTGGTATCAAACGCCTCAGCCATCGGCGCGCTGGTGCCCATGCCGAAAATATCATACTCCACTCCGGTATCGGGTGCAATAAATCCGCTCATATTTTCGATAATTCCGGCAATAGGGATATGCAGTTTTTTAAACATATCGAGTGAGCGTTTGGAATCATCCAATGAGACCATTTGCGGCGTTGTAACCGTGACGCCTAGTGTTACCGGAACACTTTGTGCCAAAGTAAGCTGGGCATCACCCGTTCCCGGAGGCATGTCAATTACCAGACAATCCAGATCGCTCCACAAAATATCGCGCAAGAACTGCTCAATCGCTTTCATAATCATCGAACCGCGCCAGATTAGGGATTGCCCCTCTTCCATCAAAGAACCCATCGACATCATTTCGATTCCATAGGCTTTAATAGGAATCACTTTGTTGCCATCCACATCGGGACGCACGGTTTCAACACCAAGCATACGCGGTACGTTCGGACCGTAAATGTCGGCATCTAAAAGCCCCACTTTTTTACCCTGCATCGCCAAAGCCACCGCAAGATTGACCGAAGAGGTCGATTTACCGACTCCCCCTTTGCCTGAGCTTACCATCACAAAGTTTTTCACGTGCGGCGCGATATTTTTGCCTTTTGAAGAGCTTTCACGCGGCATTTTCGGTGCGTTGATGGTAATATTTACTTCGTTGGCACCGGCACGCTTTAGCTCCTCGGTCGCTTCAAGCGTAATCTGATGCGCTACTTCGGGAGCGCTTGAGGTAATATCTACCGTTACGCTAACATTATCGCCATCAAGTACAATCTCTTTGACAAACCCAAAGGTTACGATATCTTTCGTAAACCCTGGATACGTTACTTTTTTAAGTGCATTTTCTACATCAATATTGCTCATTTAATTCCTTTACATGTAATCAAGTTTAACTAGCCGTTTTAGCTTCTTCGGCAATTTTGGCAATCGCCTCGGGATTATCCATAATCTCTTGCGTAATTTTATAAGAACAAAACTTCGGTCCGCACATAGAGCAAAACTCCGCCTCTTTAAAAACATCTTGCGGCAGGGTTTCATCATGATATTCTCGCGCCCGTTCGCTATCAAGCGCCAACTCAAACTGCTTCTCCCAGTCAAAAGCGTAACGCGCGTCGCTCATGGCATCGTCAATATCACGCGCGCCTTTGCGCCCACGGGCGATATCCGCCGCGTGCGCGGCAATTTTATAAGCAATAATCCCTTCGCGCACATCCTCGGCATTGGGCAGTCCCAAGTGCTCTTTGGGCGTAACATAACAGAGCATCGATGCGCCATGCCAACCGCCCACCGCCGCGCCGATAGCGGAGCTAATATGATCATACCCCGCCGCAATATCGGTAACCAGAGGACCTAAAATATAAAACGGCGCTTCGTGGCAGAGTTCGCGCTGTAGTTTCATGTTACGTTCAATCTGATTAAGCGGCACATGGCCTGGGCCTTCGATCATTACCTGTACGTCTTTCTCCCAAGCACGCAGTGTGAGATCGCCAAGTACTTTAAGCTCGCCAAGCTGTGCATCATCAGACGCATCGGCCAAACATCCGGGACGCAGCGAGTCTCCAAGTGAAAGCGCCACATCATATCGGCGGCAGATGTCTAAAATTTCATCATATGCCGTATAAAAAGGATTTTCACGGTGATAATGCATCATCCATGCCGCCATCAGGCTACCGCCACGACTGACAATACCCATTTTACGTTTAGCAACCTTTGGCATGGTTTCAAGCAAAAAGCCCGCGTGAATGGTAAAATAGCTCACACCCTGTTGTGCCTGACGCTCTAAAACTTCAAGCATCTTTTCAATACTCAAATCCTCGATTTTATTGCCGACATCATGCAGTATCTGATAAATCGGCACCGTGCCGATGGGGATTTTAGCGTTGGCAATCACCGCGCGGCGAATCTCGTCAAGATCGCCTCCGGTAGATAAATCCATCGCGGTATCGGCTTTGTAGTGTTGTGACACCTGTACTTTTTCGATCTCGCCTTGTACATCGCTAGCGAGTGCGCTTGAGCCGATATTGGCATTAATTTTACAACGCGTTGCAATGCCGATAGCCATCGGTTCTAGCGAGGTGTGGTTAACATTAGCGGGAATAATCATCCGCCCCCTGGCAATCTCGCTACGCACCAGTTCGGCATCAAGCTCCTCGATTTTGGCCACATAAGCCATCTCTTCAGTAATAATGCCTTGTTTAGCGTAATACATCTGGGTGCGGACGGGGTCGTCTTTGCGCTTTTGAACCCATGAAGCTCTCATGGCGCCCTCCTTCGTATTATCCGACAGCTGTGTCTTACATGTAAGCCTGCTGTTTCTTGAGCGTAATATAATCACTCACACCCAAAAAACAACCCGTACAAAAAAAACCTTCGGATATTTTTCAATTTACTTTAAAGTACTCTGGCTGAAATAGTACTGCAAAGAAGATAAAAAACAAGATTTTTAGTGTATAATTTCGTAACAGTTCTACAAAAACTAGGAGGTTTTTTGTCTGATTTAACGCTGATTTTGCTCTGTGCAGGGGATTCTACCCGCTTTAATCTACCACTAAAAAAGCAGTGGCTGCGTATCGGACATGAGCCTCTATGGCAATTTGTTACCAATAGACTCAAACAAAGCGGGCTCTTTAGCAACGTTATTCTCACCGCACATCCTGATGAAGTCCCTTTTATGCAAATGCTCTGTGATGAGACGATTATTAGCGGAGGCAAAAGTCGGCAAGAGTCGCTATTTAACGCGTTACAATCGGTACAGAGTGAATATGTCATGGTTACTGATGTTGCCCGTGCCTGTGTCGATATTGAGCTCATAAAAAGATTAATTACGCACAAAAACGAAGCCGATGTGATTGTTCCGGCACTCTCGGTTACCGACACCACTGTATATAAAGGTAACACGATTGCACGCGAAGAGGTCTACCGCATCCAAACACCGCAACTCTCCCGTACACAAGTGTTACGATCCGCACTTCATGATGCCCTAAATCGTAACATCGAGTACACCGACGAAAGCAGTGCCATTGTTGCATTTGGCAAAACACGCTACATTATCGAGGGCGATACCGACGCGCATAAAATCACATTTGCCTCTGATGTCAAGACCCTTCCCTGTCTTCTAGCGCCTTCATCTGCCACACTGGTCGGTAACGGCTTTGACGTACACGCTTTTGAAACAGGCAAACCTATGGTGCTTGGCGGCGTGAGTATTGAGAGTGATTTTGGGTTTAAAGCGCACAGTGACGGAGACGTAGCAATTCACGCACTTATCGATGCCCTGCTGGGAGCGGCTGGGCTAGGCGATATCGGTATGCTCTTCCCCGATACCGATGCCGCTTATAAAAATGCCGACTCCAAAGCGTTGCTGGCAACCACCTGTCTGCGACTTGAGCAGTTTGGCTATGGCATTCACAATGTCGATATTACCATTATGGCCGAAACGCCTCGACTTTCAGCCTACAAACACGCAATGCGCCAAACACTCGGCGCTATCTTAAAACTGCCGCTTGGGCGTGTAAATATCAAAGCGACCACAACGGAAAAACTTGGCTTTATCGGCCGAAAAGAGGGGGTAGGCGTTATGGCCAGTGCATCACTTTACTATTTTGATTGGACCTTATTATGAGAATTCTGATTTTAGAAAACGAGATCTATCTCGCGCAGAGCATCTCAGCAAAACTAAGCGAACTCGGGCATCACTGCGATACCTTTAGCTCCACCAAAGAGGCGTTTAAAGGCAACGCTTACGACGTCGTGTTGCTTTCAACCAACATTAACGGTCAGGACTTTTATCCGGTTATCGAAGCGTATAAAGACGTGGTAATAATTTTAATGGTCTCTTATATCAGCAACGATACCGTCTCTAAACCGCTACAAGCCGGTGCCAAGGATTACATCCAAAAGCCGTTTATGATTGAAGATTTGATTCGTAAAATTGAACACTATCAAGATTATGAGCGATTAAAAGCACTTACTACTACTTATGAGAACTACCTAAACCATACCTTCAATTCTGTAGCGTTGGATGAAGACGTCCAAGATCTTAGTCTGCCGCTATTTCTCTCATGTAATAACCAAAAGCAGAGCGATGCATTGGCATTCAAATATGCCGCCTATCACGAAAAACCGCTCTATTTTATTTCGCTTGGCTCACCGAATGCACTGCATGAAATCACGACACTCGGCTCATCAGTCGTTATCTATTTAGCCGATTTTCAGATGCTCAAAAAGAGTGACTACGCCACGTTTTTCAATCTTATCGCCAGTAAAAAAGTCATCGTCTCAAGTACGGAAAAAATTTCCGATATCGATTACAAAGTGATTGAGATGAAAAGTCACAACCAGCTCTTTGAACACGGCGATATTTTGCCGATTGAAGACTATGTTAAATATATTGTTCTAAACTACCAACACAAATTTCCCGACACCGAACTTTCCAAAAAACTGGGAATTTCACGCAAAAGCCTCTGGGAGAAACGGAAAAAATATGGCATCGTCAAGAAAAAATAGAACCCTTTTTATTGATGAGGAGGCCGTCTCGGCACTGGCACTCTTAAAAGCCGGACTACTTTATCCCGTTACCAAACTTATGGGGAAAGCGCAGATGGAAGAGG
The DNA here is from genome assembly GCA_050292115.1 of Sulfurimonadaceae bacterium. Taxonomy (GTDB): domain Bacteria; phylum Campylobacterota; class Campylobacteria; order Campylobacterales; family Sulfurimonadaceae; genus JAFGUB01. Next base: position 6,443 of record JBNKLA010000090.1, read on the forward strand.
TCGCACGCACCAAGCTGGTCGATGGCATCAGTTTTCCGTTTCCTTTTATACTTTCGCCCAATGGAAATGTCAACGAACAGGTGCTTATTAGCGCGGATCGCGGCGAAGTGCTGGATCTGATTTGCAATAATAAAAAAGTAGGCGACATTTGCGTTGACGAGGTATTTGAAATCGACGCGCAACAGCGTATTCTTAGCATTTACGGCACTTCAGACGAATCGCATCCCGGTATTGCTTCTGGGTACAAACGTATTGGAAAGTATGCGCTTAGCGGAGATTTCAACATCATCCATAAAGAGCTTCTTGAAACCAAAAAAAAAGTGCATGAAGCCAAAACCTCCCTTCAGGCCAAAAAAACGACGGCAATATTTATGGCTGCCAATCCGCTACACCGCGGTCACGAGCGCTTGATCCGCCAAACGCTTGAAAAGACCGATCTTTTGGTGATATTTTTGCTCAAGCCCTATACCGAAGCCGATCTTAAATATGAGCTTCGTGAAAAGGTGCTTGAGTATTTTATTCACCATTTTCTGCCCAAAAACCGCGTGCGTGTCGTACCGCTTGAGAGCAGTTATATTTTTGGCGGATACAACGAGATCATTCTTGATGCTATTGTGGCTAAAAATTACGGTTGTGATGTAATGAAAATTGGTCAAAATCACGCGGGTGTCAATCTCTATTATAATCACGAACTTGACCAAAGCGTGCTCAATCAAATGAAGGGCATTAATATCCAAATTAATATTGCTAGCGAATACGTCTACTGCAATGAGTGTACCACACTGGTAAGTACGCACACCTGCCCTCATGGACAGCATCACCATATCTCGTATGCGTCAGACTCGATTTTACAACTTTTGAAGCTTGGAATTATACCGCCGGCCGTGCTGGTACGAAAAGAGCTATCGTCGCTCATTCTTTCTGAAATGTTCCCGGAACGTTTCAAAAACATTGAGCGCCTTTATAATGACCTATTACCGCATTGTGGACTGCTTGAGAGTCATTCAGAACGTGATTTTTATATTGAGTTAATCAAACTGCATCAAACCACGTCGCTGACATAAGATTAAATGAATTTCTGCGGCTCTGTCGGCGCGCTTGAACCAAAACGGTTCTCCCCTTCTTCGCTGGGTTGAACGTAAAAAAAGATCAGTACAAAAAAACCGATAATAGGAATCAGTGCTATCAAAAGCCACCAACCGCTTTTGCCGATATCGTGCATACGGCGAATCCCCAGTGCGATACTCGGTATCAAAACCGCAAGACTATAAATCATCCCCAAAGTAGCGGATATTACATTAAACAGCAGTGACACGATAAAGTTTACCAGCACAAAGTACCAAAATTCGCTACGCCCCGCTCTTCCTTCAAAACCAAAAAAGTTTTTCCACACACCGATATACCAGTTGATGATCTCCATCGTTTCCCCCTCAATAAATTTGATTGTGAATGATACTATATTTTTTATTACAAAAAGTTAGCTTTATGATTAGACTTCTTGCATTTCGATCGAAAAAAGATCCGGCGTAGCCAACGACAGATGCTCTTTGATCGACGCTTCATAAACGTAACGATTGATTTTTGAGTTTGTCTGATAGAGATAACTTCGGATGGTTTTGGTCAGTTTGGTGCTTGGAAGTGGTTCAAGGTAATAGATTAGCGAAAACTCTAACGCATCGTCGCCCGTCTCGCTTAAAAGCCACTCAAACGCAACATTGGCATTGACTTTACAACCCTCATCCGCGAATGCACGCTCTTGCGCATTTAAAAATATATTTTCAACCTTTTTAAAAAACGCTTCACTCTCTATCGAAGCGTCGGGATAGCCGATTTTATACCGAATACTGCGGCGCAACCCGTCAAGCGACGTGCGTTTGGAAAGATTTTCGATTTTTGATTCAATCAGTTTGGAGTTGCGCATCATGGTACGGTGATTATTTTTAACGTCATATAAAATCGTATATACAAAGGTCACACGACCGATAATATATTCATCCGGATCGCCGTCAATGCGAATCGTATCACCGTCTTCGATCATTTCCGAGCCCAAAATGACCATGCAGTAATAAGGATCCGGCGCCCAAATACTATGCGTTAGCGCCATAAACGCTACAATAATTCCCAAAAACCCAGTGGTCTCCAAAAGCGAGGTAAAATTCCAAATTGCAATCAGCAGATACAGCGAAACACTGCCGATCAGAATGACTAAAAAAATATCGATCAAACGGCTGTTGTAGGTATCGATATAGTGCGTTTTACCGTCAATCTCGCGCTCACGCCCAAACTTTTTTCGTACCAGATACGATAGCAACGTAAACGCGAACGCCCCCAGATAAATCACCAGCAACGAATAGCCCAAAGAGGCAAAAGCGTTTTTATAATCATCGGTAAAAAACGCTACCGCCAGATCAAGCAGCAGCGAGAGGATAAAAAGATAATTGACCAGCCGAAACACCATAAGCTGAAAGCTGTTTTCAGCTCCGGCATTAAAAAACGAGACGATTTTACGTGAACTGATCAGCAAGATGGTATTGACGACAATCATCACAAAGTGGTTGCCCACATCAAGCCAATCGAGTGTCAATGCGTCCATGTTACTCGCTTACATCGGATTTTGGTATATTTACGCTTTGCACAAAGCTTGATACATCTTTTCCATCAATGCCTAGCTCTTTTAGCAATGACTCAACAATCGGAGCCTGCGCTTTGTATTTAAGCGCGCTATTGACCAGCTGATCGGGCAGTGAGCCCTCAGAGGTACTGCCCTCAGCAACAGAGCCATTTTGCGCATTCCCCGTAAAACCGTCAAGCTGCATGATCTTAATGCTTTCGATTTTTTCCATCGGACGTACGCTTTGTTCGATAATCTCCGGCAATCTTTCAATAAGCGCCATTTTGATCTGCATGGTGATCTGATCAAGTGAAAGCGTATTGGACGCTTCGTTGATCGCCAGTTTTCCGTCTGCATCGACCTGATAGCGGATTTTAGCCGCTTCGGCTTCAAGTTTTTCGGCATCGGCGCGCCCCTGCGCGGCAATGCGGTATTGATCGGCTTCACCTTGCGCCAATGTGCGCTGTGCTTCGGCTTTGTCATCGGCGGCTTGTTTCTCGGCCTCGGCCCCTACTTTAATGCTAATCGCCTCGCGCTCCGCATTTTGACGCGCTTCGACCAGCTCAATCGCTTTTTGGCGCTCCGCTTTTTCCGTTTCACGCACCGTAATAACCTGCTCCTGAGCTTTTACCGCCGAAGCCCGTGCTTTGTCGGCCTCGGCCTGGGCGATTGACTGCGCTTTGGATTTTTCGGCAATGGCAATTTCACGATCCTGTTCGGCCAATTCGACCGATTTTGCCATTTCAATCTCTTTTTGGCGCACCAGCTGTTCTTTGGCAATGCGATCTTGTTCAACGGCACGCTCCGATGCGATACGCGATTGTTGAATCTCCTGCTCCGCCCCAATTTTCGCATTTTCGGCATCACGCTGCTTTTGCGACTGCTCGCTGGCGATCTCGGCAACTTGCTGCGCCTTGCGAATCGCAATTTCACGCTCTTGCTGCAGTTTGGCGTACTCTTCTTCTTTTTGAATTTCCAGTGATAGCCGCTCGGTTTCCAGATTTTTTTGCTGAATCTGAATGTTGGTATCACGCTCGATATCGTTACGTTTTTTGCGGCGTATTTCGATCTCTTCGGTTAAGCGGGTCAAACCTTCGGCATCAAACGCATTATCGGGATTAAAAAACTTTTTACTGGTCTGATCCAGCCCCGTTAGCGAGACCGATTCAAGTTCCAGACCGTTTTTAAGCAGATCTTCCGAAACAACTTGCTGTACTTTTTGTACAAAATCCACACGCATCTCATGCAGTTCCACCATCTCCATCTCTGCGGCGACGGCGCGCAATGCATCGACAAACTTACCCTCAATCAGCTCTTTAAGATCATTTGGCTTAATCGTGCGCACCCCAAGGGTTTGCGCCGCCTGTGCAATCGATTCCATGCTCGGACGCACCCGCACATAAAACTCGGCCAGTACGTCAACGCGCATACGGTCTTTGGTAATGAGTGCCTGCTCGTTTGCACGGCGCACTTCAAGACGCAAGGTATTCATATTGACGGGAATCACTTCATGCAGTACCGGAAGTACCAGAGCTCCGCCGTTCATAATAACCTTTTCGCCACCCAAACCGGTGCGCACAAACGATAACTCTTTACTGGCACGGTGATAAAGCCGCGCTACAATCAAACCAATCGCCACCAAAGCGACAAGAATCACTCCGGCAATAATCAATGTTGAGATCAACTGTTGTGAAATCATATACTTCCTTTTAATCCGTCAATGCGGCATTATCATTTTTTATTGCTACAAAACCGTTACCGCCGCGTGCAACGAGTAACACTTCATCTCCTTGATGAAAGCTATTCGCTTCATCTTCGGGTTCCACCATTAAATAGTGCGTCTGGCCATGTTGATCGCTCAGTTTGGCCTCGGCGGGATAACCTTTGCGCGCCGTGCCCAGCGTAATGGTGGCAACACGTCCGATATACTCCGTTTCACTAATGGCACTGCTCTCATCTTGCGGCATCACTTTGGCAAGCATTGCGCCAAACACCCTAACTACCGGTAATGCGGCAAGCACGGCGCCAATGGCCACCAACCACCCTGAGAACATCATGCCAATAACGCCTAAAAGCAGTGACTGTATTGCATAACCGATCAATCCAAATGCCGTTAGAAACACGATAAACAGGATTAGTACCGGTACACGCCCTACATGTAACCATCCCAAAAGGCGTGAAAGTGCCGATGGGGACATCTCCGGTGCATCGATATCCAGCTCGATATCAGGAAAAACACCCTCGATTAAATTTGAAAGCCCCGCACCCAAAAGCGTGGTAACGCCTTCAAGCAGAGCAATGAGCATCATTAGCGCCAACGCACCCGCAAAGAGAGTATTATGCGCATCGGCGATAAACGCAGTTAGCGTCATTTTTGCCCGGCTTTGAGTGCCTCAAGACGCTCTTTAATACGATTTTGACGTGAGAGTGCTTCGAGTTCGGCCAGTTTGGCTTCATTGGTGTTACTAGGCATACTCGTATGATTGCCCATCACACGCTCAAACGCGGCTTTGGCATGATCAACCTGAGCTTCAGCCGCTTGCGGCGCGCCTTCGGACACGCCTTGTTTTTGCTTTTTATACAGCTCCAACTCCTCTTGCATCTCACGTTTTTTTGCCTGAAGTGCGGCGATATAACCTTCAAGTTCTGCAATATGCTCCGTTGTCTCGGTAAGGCTTTTTTCCATTACCGGAAGCTGTGCTTCAATATCCATCTGTTTAGACACGGCGGCTTCGGCAAGATCTTCACGCGCCTCTTTCAGTGCAATATCGATCTGCTCGTTTAGCGTTTCATGACGCGCTTTTTCATTAATGAGACGGCTCTCAAGCATACGTTTGGCAACCACTTCCTTACCTGCTTGCGCGCGAATTTCATTAATCGCACTATCGATTTCACGAATACTCTGCTCCATCACAATCTCGGGCGATGCATTTTCCGCCGCATCCACCATAGCATTAAAACTGCCGGCGATCAAACGACCGACTCTTGATGTAATACTTTCGCTCATCCCATTTTCCTTTACATGTAAAAATTATCAAAAACGACTGTTAACACTTACGCGAAAACTATATCACAATATGCGTGATCTTACAAGCTCAGTGTATAATTACAAAAATTTTATTTTAGGTATCGTATGAACTGGTTTTTTATTACACTCGCTTACAGTGGACTTTCACCCAAAGCACCTGGCACGGCAGGCTCGTTTGTCGCTCTGATTCTTGGGGTTTTGATACTTGTAACACTAGGAGAGCAGACCCTCTTTTATGCCGCAATTCTTGCCGGTATTGCAGGAGTTAAGGCAATTGATGTTTATGAGCAAAAGAGTGGTATCCACGATGATAAGCGTATTGTCATTGATGAGCTTGTGGGGATGTGGCTTGCACTGGCGATTGCTCCGGGCGTGAGCGTTACATGTAGCACACTCTTATATGTAAGCAATGGAGAGCTGGTTCAAATTGTACTTAGCTTTATACTGTTTCGGGTTTATGATATTAAAAAGCCCTCTTATATCGGACGGATTGATCGTGATGTTAAAGGGGGGCTTGGTGTTATGGGCGATGATATTCTTGCCGGTATTGCAGCAGGAATTACCTCGGCACTACTGTGGCAAGGATGGCTCAAACTCACGACTTTATTTTGATATAATCTTCTCATGAATACCGATCTGCTCAAAACCATCGACTCCATACCGGCGTTGCCTCAGTCGGTTCAAGAGGTCGAACGTGTCTATCATGACCCAAACTCCTCTTTTGAGGCGTTTCAAAAAGTGATCGAAAAAGACCCTCTACTCACTGCCGATATTTTGCGTGCTGCCAACGCACCGCTGTATGGGCTGAAGCGTCAAGTGACTAATGTACAACAAGCCGTAGCGCTTTTGGGGCGCGATATCGTACGCACTTTTGCACTGCGAAGCGCACTGGAGCAGAGCTTTACGCTCAATCTATCGCCCTACGCCATTACCAAAGAGGATTTTTCACGCGCGTGCGAACGCCAACTCGCGCTGATGATGCATTGGCTGATACGCCGCGACCCTTCGCGTTTGCAATACCTTGCTCCTGCCGCTTTCATGGTCGATCTGGGGCAGGTCTTGATCGCAAAAAGCTTGCTCGATTCCCATCACGCCTCGGCCATTCAAGAAGCGCTTGATAAGGGAATGAGCATTGTCCAAGCCGAAAAAGCGGCCTGCGGTGCTCAAACCACCGATGTGACGGCAACACTTTTTAATCACTGGAACTTTGAACCGGAGATCATACACCTTATCCGCTACAGTGACGACCCCGAAGGCACTTCCGGCGTTGAACACGAGATGGCCGCCGAACTCAAAGCGGTACGCGAAACCATTACTCCAAATGGAACCATCACCGACGCTTCAATAAGTGCTGCCAAAGAGGTGATAGCCGCGTTTTCACTTGATTTAAGCGGATATGAGCAGGCACTTTCAATCATTAGATCATCAACGGATCTGATGTAGGTTCGATCTCTTCAAAGTCCTCCACGATTTGATCAAACATCTTTTGAATCATTTTGATTTTGGCACCGTGTTCGTCAAAGATTGCTTTTGAAGCCGGAAACGCTTCAGAGAGTTCTTTGTAAATGAGTAAGCGTCCGTTAAGATGACGGTTAAACTCGTCAAATGCCGTACGCAGGTACGCTTTTTTGGTGGTATGGCGAAAGAGCGCCTTCAGCATTTTGCTACGCTCTTTAATCGGGATTGACTCATCAATCGCTTCGGCCACACGCTTAATGTCGATACGTGAAAGATAGGCACCGCTTTGTGACGGTGCCAGCAGTTTTTCAACCAGCGAATCGACAAACTGCGGTACCGGCTCTTCATCTACCGCATCGCCCTGATCGGGGTTTTGCTCACCCTCTACATTCTCGGGGTTGATACTGCACTCTTCACGTACAAATTTATCAAATTCGGCTCTTAAATCCGAAAGGTCTTGGTTATTCACGTTCATTCTCCTCTAAAATAATACGATATGCGCACTCTGTCAATGCATTCAAAAAATTGTCATAGCCGATATAGCGGCTATCCATCGCTTCGCAGAGCGTTTTTAGCGTCCCTGTAGTGCTTTCGGGTGCCAATACGTTTGCAGGTAGCGCACAAATCATCGACACATCGCTTATATCTCCCGTATCGATCAACAGATCAAAACCTGAGCAATCCACCTGCATTCCCTCGACCATGCGGTTAATGTCGATCTCACAACCAAGCTTCTGCGCCATTGCCATAAGATCCTCAATAAACGGATCAAAAAACGCTAATTCAAAACCCTCCAGTTCCTGCGCCAATGCGTGTGCCAAATCACCGCTACCGATAATGGCGATACGCTTTACATGCAAGCGTTTGGCTTCGTCTTTAATCGCTTTTGGCAGTATCGCCACACCGACAAGTTGTGCGTCTTTAATAAAAAGCATATCGTAAAACGCATCGCTACCGAGAACATCAATCAATTGCGCACGATACTCAGGAGCGATATACGCGCCTTTAAGGTGTGAACGCGGCATATTACTTAGCGTAAAATAGAGATCGTCCTCGCGGATGTTCATGGGAATCATCATGGCATCATCGCCTGCGGATTTAAACAATCGGTTGAGCGCCGCACTAAAGCGATTTTGCTGTGCCGACTCGGCTATAAAACCGTAAAGCGCGGTGCTATTAGAGATAACATTGGATTCATTCATGGCTTATCCCCCAAAGTTCATGCGCAGCGTCCTCTTCGTGGGCACAGCGCATACAGAGCGTTTCGCCATGCAACGACACGAAAGGCGTAGCGCACTCATTGCAGGTTTTAACACTGAAATTCACCAATCGTTGCAACGAAGGCTCAAACAGCTCTTTAATATTATACGAAGGCGAAAGACGCAACGCATCGCTCTCGCACACATCATGGCACAAGCCGCACTTTACACACATAAACGGGTCAAAATCGATTTTGGAGTTGCGCGCATCAGAGCTTAATGCACCCGTAGGGCAGATACGATAGCAAATCTGACACGCCGTACATGTAGCTTGCTCAAGTAGTTTTTGCGAGGTAAAACTAAGCGCCTCAACCACATGGTACTGCAAAGGTTTTTCAAGACGTTTGAGCGCCGTAAAGAGAATTTTGCGCTTATCGCTTAGGGTTTTTTCACGCATTGTAGCAATCTGTTCGGTTGAGAGCGCGCTTTGGATATACTCATCCGTGGCAATCTCCACATTGCGCTCAAACTGCGCGCGAGCCTGCGCCGCATTTTTTAAGTTGATATTTTTAAAAAAATCGCGGCGTTCACTCGTTGGCGTTTTACTATCGGTGTGATCGTACGCAACCGCTTCAAGTTGTACACTCTGCTCACACTCCATCGCTTCAAGCACATAATTGGCTTCTTCGGCACACTGCACAATTTGTGCTTTACATGTAGCGGCAATATCGCACTCTTCACAGTGTCCCATATCAAACACAATGCCTTTTTTTAATACGGCCAATGCAATAACATACTCTACATGTAAGACACTAATACAGGGCACATTCTTACGACACGAAAGCACATTATCCGACTCTTGTACAAAAGAAAAGAAAAATTCTAACGGACTGAAATCATCGAGTTGGAGCGCTTCGGTCGGGCAGATGCCTACACATCCTCCACACCCTACGCACGTGGCAAGATTGAGCGAAGGCAGATGCTCATCAAGCTTAATGGCCGATGTCGGACACGCATTAACACACGCCTCGCAACTGCCAAATTTACTTAGTGTCCGGACACACCGCCCCGTATCAAGAGTGATTCCCGCCATTATGCCGCCGCAGGCTCACCGCTAAGCGTCTCGTGATCGGATAAGATAAATTCAATCGCCATATCGGCAATATCTGCATACAGTGGCGTACGCGACTCATATTTAACATTAAGCAGATACAGCGGCGCCCAGCGCACAAGATGTTTGTTTAAAAACTCGCGTTCTACCGCTTTGAGTTCATTCACAGCCTCATCATCGTTTTCAAACTCGGCTTTAACCTGAGCTTCGCAAAGATGGTGCATAAACTCCAGCTCCACTCCGATATGATCGCTTGAAATTACCCGCGCTTTTTCAAAATCGACCATAAAATCGTACGTGCTGTAAATGTCGGTAACTGGGTTGGCACCCCCCGTCTCGACCATCTGGTCATTACGGGTATAAAAGGTTTCATACGGTATCAGGTGCAAAACCGATACATTCATAAAATCGGGATTAAAGTACTGCTCTAACAGCACACTGTTTTGCTCTGTTTTTAGCGGCTCCCAATCACGAAGATTGGGCATAAGCTCAAGCATATTCGTATCCGATTTAATAATGTCGAGCATCTCAGAATCGAGTTCTTGTAGCAGTGTTCTTGAAAGGAGTGCATAGATATTGGAACGGGCTTGTGTATTTTGCATATTGGTCTCGGTTGATTTAGTATAAAGTAAAGATAAGATTGTAGCCAAGCAGGCTAAAAACCTGCTTGCAAGAAAGTATTATTAAGCGTCTTTGATACTAACGCGGTACGCTTTTTCAGAAAGCGGTACCCAAGGACGTTTGATTTGCGGTGGACGACGGAACTCGGAGTTTTCATCAAGTCCACGTGTCAACTCATCTCTCCACGCCTGATACACTTTGAAGTTGTTTTCGTAGTTCACTTGAATATCACCGATCTTATCACCTTGCTGCGCAGGCTCCAAAATTACTTTTTGGTGCCAGCAGTGCATACCTGAAATCGGGTCGGGGTGCGTTGCGGCAACGGCATTTTGCCATGAACCGCTCAAGCCGTCCCACCAGATGTTGTCGGAGTCACGGTTATACGCGGCGAAACGTTTAGAATGAAATGGTTTAAGACCCTCAACGTATTTGAGCGTACCGCTTTTGCCGTCCATCGTCATTTCGGCCGTTGGAATACCAAAGCTATTAAGCCCTGCTACACCCTCGTAATCCTCAATTTTGATCTGTCCGGCCGCTTTACCGGCATTGTCCGGAGAGCTTTTGAGCCACGCTTCGTCATTCATATTGGCGCTGGCAAACGGTACTTCGACTTTACCGTCGCTTACGCCGTTTGGAATATCAACCGCATTTTTAAGCTTCCAGCGTCCACCGTGATGAGAACAGGCAAGTGTACCCGGCAAAATGCCTTCTGTCGGAACTGCCATCGCTACAAAATAACCGCTTTCAAGACCGGAAAGTGAATCCACAATTTTCACGCGAATCGCATCGCCGCGTTTAAAGCCTTGGCGAGACGCATCGGCTGTAGAGATCCAGACCGGGTCATGGTTTTGCGAAATCTCCATAAGGTGCTTGGAGTTTCCTGAACGGGTGTGAATATTGTATGGCAAACGGAAAACCGTATTAAGTGCATACGAGTTCTCTTCGGTCATATACATATGGTTAACGTGAGAGACAATATGCGTCATCGCTTTTTTCTCTTCATCGTTACGTGGATAGAACGGAATCGCATACTCCGGCCATTTCCACTCATCAGCAAGCCATTCGGAGAAGAAGTCAAGCTTTTTATCCAGCGTGGAGAAGCCCTCCATCATTTTACCGTCAATCTCAATGGCAACCGGTTTTTTGTGATCTTTATACTTCCAACCGCCATGATGATCTTTAGCATAAACCACACCGGTTTCACGATCAATTGTCAAATCACGTTTATCGTATTTATGACCATGTGCAATCAGATTTCTACCGTCATACTCTACACCGCGCTCTTGAGCACTATAGATGTTATTCTCTTCCATCCATGCACCGTGATCACGCATATACTCATATACTGGGAATTCCGCATTTTTATAACGTGGATCGCTTGTAGCGGTTTTGTAAAGATTAGGCAGGTTGTCGCCAAACGCCGCATCATACCACTCGGCAATCGTGACCGGTTTACCCGGATTGCGCTTGGATTCCCACATCTTTTTCACGCCGAGTTTACCGGTTGGGTCAATGTAGTTTACACACATGTCAAACCAGAACTCATTCTCTTCCCACACTTCGCCAAGACCGGCTTTAATGTGCGCTTCGAGAGTAGCACGATTTGGATTTTTTGGTTTCCAGCCCGCTTTTTCAAGCGCTACACGCATAACCGGCTGACGAAACGACGTCCAGCGTGCCGGCATCGTAGCTTCGGAGTGCTGGTCATGACGCTCGCCCGCAAGACCAACCGGAAGTACGTAATCAACATGCCAGTTCGTCTCAGACCACGTTGGAGAGAGATTAAACGTAAGCTCCATTTTGCTCTCGTCTTTAAGCACTTCTAGCCAGCGGAATCCATCGGGATTAATCCATACCGGATTGTACATACGCGGGATCCAAACAGAGAGTTTGGTAGGCACGTTTAAGCCGCGTTTGCGCCACTTATTTTGCCACTCGGTATCGGTAAGCAGGTGCGGTAACAAGAATGACATCTCATACGTAGAGAGTGGCCATTCCGGTGGCCAGCAGAGCTCATTCCAGACATCGACTTTAGGTACGTCTGAACCGCGTTTACCCTGACCCATTGTCGCACGACCGCCTTTACCGGCCACGGAGATAACATGCCAGTGGTGAAAGAAGGTACCGCCAACGGTACCGATAGCGCCACGAAGTGCTAGCGCCAAGTAACCCGTACGTCCGCTAACCCAGCCACCGCGGTTACCCGCAGCAGTTGCACGCCAGAAGTAGCTTGAAATCGCATCACCCGCCCAGATAAAGATCTCGTAAAGTTTTTCAAGTTTGTACGCCGGAACGTGTGTCTCTTTAACCGCATAATCAAGCGTATACGGTGCATAGAGCTCTTTAAGCATACCCAAAAAGCTATCGAAATCTTTTTTCGCAGGAACTTTAGAGATATAGCCCTTCTCAACCATAAAGTTAAGATAGTTCTCATTACGCATCATCACTTCCCAGTTGAACCATTTGCGTACGAACTCTTTATTGACCTTATCTTCTTGCAACATACGGTTGACAAGATAGAGATAGATGAGCGGCTCGGTTCCCGGCCAGGCAGCGATCCACAAGTCGGCAAGACCCGCAGAGTTAGAGAGACGCGGATCCATAACGACTAAGCGTGCCCCTTTTTTACGTGCATCGGCGATAAAGCCCGCGGATTGTTGGAAGTAGTGTCCCGCATCCGCCGCGTGAGAGGAGTTCAAAAATACCAGTTTCGCATTGGCCCAGTCCGGTGAGGTGCGGTCATCATTCGCCCACTGAATCGTCGGTGTACGACCGCCCGATGAACAGATGTTAGTGTGTGAGTTAAATGCATCAGAACCCAATGTATGCCACACTTTACCGGTAAAACCGTTCTCATTAGGACGACCCACATGAAACATGACCGATTTTTTGGAGAGTTCATCACCCACTGCAAGGGTGTCACCCATTTTCTTACCAATGGTCGTCATTGCTTCATCCCATGTGGTACGCACCCATTTACCCTCACCACGAGCGGAACCCGGAGCGCGTTTAATAGGAAATGCCAAACGGTCAGGATCATACATTTGTGACTGTGTCGCATACCCTTTGGCACAGTTACGCCCACGCGCACCGGGGTGCAGTGGATTACCCATATACTTTTTAACGGTAAAACTTTTCTTATCGATCCATGCCGTCAAACCGCATGATGCCTCACAGTTTGAACACGCCGTAGGGACAATCATGTAATCATTAACATAAATACCGTCTGGATTTTCATCAGACTGCACGCCTTTACGCGCGATACCGCCGCGTTTCCAATCTTCGCCACTGAGTTCTTGAAAATCGTCCCACTGCTCCAAAGGCGGATAGAACGAAAGTGAGTCGGGAGTATTCGTAAACTTACCTTCACTCACAGACTCTGCAATAGCATCAGCAGTAAAAACACCCTTTGCAATCGCGGCGCCGGCAACTGTAAACGCCGCGCCTTTCATAAATGATCTTCTACTTTCTAAATACATTGATACCCTTTATCCTTAACTCATCGGTAGTAGCTGTGGAATCATCAGCCAAACATGTTTGACAATCCATAGACCCACAATTGCCAATACGGCCGCCAGTTTCAAAATTGCATCCGAACGGCTGTTGCGTGCTAGCACAACCAGCAACATCGGAAGCAGATACGCCATCCATTGTCCAATCCAGAACAGTGTGGTGTATTCGCCATCGCCTTTGATAAACTCTAACACCGCAGCAACCTCTTCGGCTTTCATTGGGCCAAAGATATACTCCGCCATATAAAGGATAAATGCAAAGAGTGCACTCAGACCTAAAATAGCCGCAAGTTTGCTTTTAGCTTCAAAAGAGAGTTTGTCGCCACCGAGCAAAATCATCGCCGCTGAACCCGAAAGCGTTGCCGCAAGCATCATCTGCGCCGATTCGGTCGGCATCTGCCACAATTCGCGCGCCGTACACTCCGACATCAATCCCGCAGTATAGAGTGTTACGGGAATCGCAAGAATCGTGACCCAAAGTAGCAACTTATCATACGCTTCGTTATCTTTTTTGACATACGAAAGATAAAGTAACCCCACCAAAAGAGTCACAAACAGCGTAGCCATCCATGCACCAACTGTAATTGCAGAGGTTAGATGTGGATAGAAAAAGATATGCCACATACGAAACGGCTGATGCAGGTCGGCCAACGTAAAGAGCAAAAAGAGGTTGATAAATATAAACGCTACCAATGACGTTGAAAAACGCAGTGAAGCCGCCTCTTTAGGGTGCGTACGCAATAGATAAAAGAGCATGAAAATCAGACCGGTACCGATACTTTTCGCCCACATGTTCATAGTAACTTTCCAAGGCCAGACAATACCCGGCAAACCCACATCCAATGTTACGACAGCATTTGTTGCTGCAAGCGTTTCATGTACCATTAGTGGTGTCCTCCTACCGGCATTTTGCTCGTAATTTTATTAAACAGCGAGTGGCCTTCGACACGGTGTGATGCCAATGGATTAAGCTGTGTGTTACCGCCATGTACGTAGAAGTGATGCGGATTGGTGCCTTTTTCAGGTTTACGCACCTGTACATTACCCTGATTCTCTTGGATATATTTGCTAATATTGCTCTCAGGATCATCAAGATCGCCGAAAATATTAGCCTCTACCGGACACGCAACGACACATGCCGGCATCATAGAGCTTGCAACACGGTGAGCGCAGTACGTACACTTATCTGCCGTTTGCGTTTCGGGATCGATATAGATCGCACCGTATGGACACGCCATAACACAGCCTGCACAGCCGATACAGCGCTCTTTGTCGATGTTAACGATGCCATTTTCGATATAGTGCAACGCACTTACCGGACAGATACGCTCACACGGTGCATTTTCACAGTGATTACAGCGCAACGGCGTAAATGTTCGTGTCGTTTCAGGAAAGGTTCCTACATCGACATATTTCACACGAAGCCTCCACGTACTCAGTGGCACTTCGTTTTCCACTTTACAAGCGATCTCGCATCCCTTGCAACCCATACAGAGATGCAGATCCACTAGAAAACCCAATTGCATAAACTCTCCTTAATCTAATAGATATAACTGGACATTATAATTATCAAAAGTTACCGCTATTTGCGTGCTTTGACGACATATTGGTCAGCGTAGATGGTAGCCAAAACTGTTTTAACTGAAACTAAAAAAAATTATATTTTTGTCACAAAATTTTAAAGGTGTGTAGAAAAGAAAAAAAAGATTTTCTTATATAGCAGTAATTATATTTACTGCTAATAAATCATATAAGTAATTACGATTTAATGCGAACTCGTACGGACTGTTCATGCGCGCTTAAGCTTTCGGTATGAGCAATCAGTGCGCACGCTTCGCCAATCTCATTTATTCCTTGCTGTGAGAACGCGATAATCGAAGATTTTTTCATAAAATTCTCAACACCGAGCGGAGAGTAAAATTTGGCGGTTCCACCCGTTGGCAAGGTGTGGTTCGGGCCAGCAACGTAATCGCCTACGGCTTCAGGCGTGTTTGGACCTAAAAAGATCGCTCCGGCATGTTTAATCGAAGGAAGCAGTTCCCACGGATTTTGGGTAACGACTTCGAGGTGTTCCGGTGCAATGGCATTCATCAGTTTTACAGCCTCATCCATCGTTTCGCTTACAATAATAGCGCCCCGCTCTTCGATTGATTTGCGGGCAATCGCTTCGCGCGGCAATTTTTGCAGCCATGACTCAATCTCTATCTCAACCGCTTTGGCAAGTTCAGTCGAGGGAGTAATCAAAATAGAGCTGGCCATCTCATCGTGTTCGGCCTGCGAGAGCATGTCAATAGCCGTATGCGAAGCGTTGGCACTCGCATCGGCCAAAATCCCAATCTCACTCGGACCGGCGATCATATCGATATGGACATCGCCAAAGACCATCTTTTTGGCCGTTGCCACAAAAATATTGCCCGGTCCCGTAATCACATCGACTTTGGGAATCGTTTCGGTGCCGTATGCCATGGCGGCAATGGCACTGGCTCCGCCCACCTTAAACACTTCGGTAACACCGCACAGATGACACGCGGCAAGCAAAAGTGCATTGGGATTATTTTCAGGAGTTGGCGTCGTGACAATAATCTCTTCAACACCCGCAACCTGAGCCGGTATCACATTCATCAGCAGTGAGCTGGGATACGCCGCTTTACCGCCGGGAATATAGAGCCCTGCCCGATCAACCGGTGTTACCTTCTGGCCTAGAATCGTGCCGTTTGCTTCGGTATTAAACCAGCTTTTAGGGAGTTGCTTTTCATGATACGCTTTAATACGATCATACGCAAGATGAAGTGCCGATTTTAGCTCGCTATCGAGATTCTCATACGCTGCTTGCATAAGTGCCGCATCAATTTTTAGCTCTTCGTCATTTTGAGGCTCCCAGCCATCAAATTTGGCAATATGGCGCTTTAGCGCCCCGTTTTTGTCGCTTTTGATCTCATCAATGATTCCACCGACAATGCCTGAGACATGTGCAATATCCATTTTACCACGCTCAAGAAGCTCATCAAAATTCGTATTAAAATTCTCGTTAACGGTATGAATAACAGTCATGTTACTCCTTTACATGTAAGTCTTATTTGATCTTTTTAAACTCTTTAAGCACGATATCCAATGCCTCAAGATACTGCGATACCGGCACAGAGCCCATCATTGGCTGAAACATCGGCTCGCCGTTTTTAAGAAACCACGTTACCGGCGTACCGCTTGTATAGAGTTCTCGGGGAACTTCGCCACGGTTAACATAGCCCTCGGCAATAATGAAGTCTTGCGACAATTTTGCAATCACCTTTGAATTTGAGAGTGTTGTTTCACGCAAATGATCGCACCAATGGCATCCATCTTTACTCACCAGTATCATTACCGGCTTACGCATCTTTTTACCCTTGGCTATCGCATCGGCGATACTCTTTTCCCACTCAAGGGTAGCAGGCTTCACAGCGGTAGGAGTCTGTACCTGTTTTGTTTGCGTTTGTTCTTCGGATTTTTGATGCGAACCGCAACCTAAAAACAGTAGAGGGATTAACCATAATAGATATCTCATATTTTTGCCTTTTTAATAATCTCTTTTGCAATCGCTTCAACGCTCTTGTTTTCAACATTGATCACGATGTTTGCAACCTTCTCATATTCGGCCAAACGTGCATCGTATAGTGCTTTTGCTTTATCATACTCTTGAAACAGCGGTCGCTTTTTGATTTTTCGCTCCGCTTGGGGATGCGTCGTAATGCGTTTGTAAATCGCGTCAAACGATGCATGAAGCCATACCACCGTACCGATTTTTTTGAGGTTGCTTACTTTATAAAAGCCGCCTCCGGTAGAGATCAGTGTGTTCGAAACGCTCTTCTCCAGCCATTTGGCAACAGACTGTTCCCGCCCACGAAAATAGGCTTCGCCCTCTTCTTCAAAAATTTTTTTAATTTTGCGATTTTCCATACTCTCAATGATATCGTCGGTATCAACCGCGACTATCGAAGATTGTTTGATGATTTCTCTAGCGGTAGATCCCTTGCCCACGCCCATGAAACCGATTAAAATAATATTTTTCATGCCGCATATTAACATTTAATTCATAATAGCACGAAACCAATCTTTACATGTAACGTAAAATTTATGCTACTAACTCTTAAATTCGTTAATACGTGCCTGAAGTGATTGCGCCACGTTAAGCAAACGCTCCAGATCCCTCTCGATATGTTCAACGCTTTTTTGATTGGAACCGGAGTGTTCGTCTATTTGAGAAATTTTCGCAACAATCCATTCGATATGTTCCACAACCTCTTTAGTATCGCTGTATGAACTTTGCGCTACCTCACTGGATTCATTCATTGCACTAGATGTTGCCGTAATCTTCTCTTCTACATCGTTAGAGACTTCACTCAATTTTTCCATATTTTGAGCATTTTCAACCATTTTATCGCTCACGTCATTAATTGACTGCACAATGGTAGAGACGCTGATCTCAATCTCATTTAGACTTTTTTGTGTGCGTTCGGCCAGTTTGCGTACCTCATCGGCTACCACGGCAAAACCTCGACCATGCTCTCCGGCACGTGCCGCCTCAATCGCCGCATTGAGTGCCAAAAGGTTCGTCTGGTCGGCGATATCTTTAATCACTCCAAGAACATTTTTGACCTGATCGGCATCTTCACGAAGATGCAGTAGTTCGTTTGAGAGTTCATTTTCGGTCTCAAGATAATTTTGCACCTCTCCAAAAAGCACACTCATCGAGTTGCGCGCCTCATCCAGACCGCTACTGGCATCAAGTACATTTTGTTGTGTACGTTGCGTTACATGTAAGGTTTGATTCAATATTTCGGTAATCGAATAGGTACGCTGTGTCGTCTCTGAAACGATAGCACGCTCGGTCTCGACACTCTGACTGATACGCTGACTAGCCTTGGTGATATCCGATGCAATCTTCTCATTTTCGCTTCCAAGCGTTTTAACTTCATTAACCGTCTCTTGCACCATACTGACAAAATCGTTAACCGCCTTTGCCGCGCTGGAGAATTCGTTGCCTTTACCGACATCAAGTCGGCGCGTTAAGTCTTTGTCGCCATTCACTAAATCGGCAATACGGTCACGCAGTTCACTTAGCGGTGTCAGAATCTCTTTGGAGAAGAAGAGACTTGCCGCAGCAATAAACGACACCGCCGAAAGTACAAGCATAATCAATAGCGTACTGCGTGTCTGGGATATCTCTTTATCATTCTCATCAAGTGAGATTACCATATCCATTACACCTAATGTTTCGCCTTCAGCCACATTAGCGTGACATACCAAACACTCCTCGCCGGCCATTAAAGGTTTGAGTAAACGAATAGTGTGATGCCCTTTCGTTTCCAATTCGATCATTTTGTCTTTGTGCTTTTTAAACACTTCTTGAATCAAAACATCTTGAGTAAAAGGCTCTTGCGGGGCAAACAGGTCAATAACCGCTTGTGATTTTTTTACCGTCAACGACTCAATCCCTTCAATTTCACTCGCTTCATGAATGGTTCGCTCTACAACCTCAGAATCTCCGGCAAACATACTTTGGCGCAGTGTCTGAAATATCGAATTAGAAAGCATTTGCAAAGACTCTTTAGCCGTTTTGTTTGAAAGCTCGTTAAGGGTTGTCGAAAGATAGAGATTGATCGCAATCACACCGATAATACTTAACATTAATGTTGAAACAATGATTCTTGATTTGACGGTTTTTAACATGTAATCAATCCTCAAACAGATTATATTTATTTATTCTACCGTAAATCGGTTCCCTTTTTTAGGATTTTCAACAATTTGTGCTCCATTTTTAAAACAAAAAGGCACAGTTAACGGCCGAATAGGGTTATTGGGGTCTACTTTTGAGACACTAAAATGCAGATGCGGACCACTGGTATAACCGGTGTTGCCGGAATACCCGATAAGTTGCCCGCTCTGCACCTGATCACCTATTGTAACACTCACCCCATTATGTTTAAGATGATAGTATTTTCCTAATGTTTTATCGTTATGTTCAATAATGATGTAGTTTGCATATACTCTATACTTTTTATCGTTTCTGCCTTTAGTGTTGGCTTCTTGTGCCGCCACTACTATACCGCTTCGCGCCGCCAAAATCGGAGTGCCGACAGGAACCGCAAAATCAACCGCGTATTTGTTTTTATGCGACGTCTTACCGTTAAATCCTTGCGACACATTAACGGTACTCCCTTTTTTAAAGGGAAAGCGGTAAAAAACATCGGCATGTTTGGCACTTACAGAGCCCATTGTCACTCCGACATAGGGCTCGAAGGTCACACTTTTCACTGCCTCTTTTTTATGAAGATAGAGTACGTCACGTTCGCTTTTTGGTGCAAGTTCAAACGTATAAGGCACGTTACGGTCTGCTACCAGATTTTTTAATGTTTTAAACCCAAGCGTCACGGTGACATGATAGAGATTAAAATTTTGAGCATGGAACTTATAGCCGCCATCCACTTCTTCGGTATAGACCACAACATTGCGGCGTTTTGAAGGTTCCATTAAACGGCGCAGACGTTCGGCTTCGGCTTTAGCCAAAACCTTCAAGTGCTTCTCATAAGCCGCATACTCCTCTGCCATCTGTTCACGACTCTCTGCCTCCAGCTCTGCTTCGCGGCGCAACGATTCCAGTACGGGCACGGTATGCTTTGCGCGTATCCCTTCATAAAATGCCAAAACATCGCGTTTGAGTGAGGGACGTGGCGGAAGGGGAAGTTGCACGAGTGCTTCAAATGTGCTATTTTCATCACGTTTCATACTCTCTTGAAGTGCTTGTGCATGAAGCAACTGAATCTTTTTTTGCAAACGTTCGCATGTACGCAACTGTTTCAAATAGGTCTGTTTTAAAGAGGAGCGATCCACCCGTTTTGCAATAATGGCGTCTTCAAGATCGTATCCAAATTCAAAAGCCTTGTCACGACACTCTCGTAATTGCTCATAAGGTAATACGACAACGTTTTCAAGCGATTCAAAAGAGTGATCGGCATACTGATCTATCATATGCGCGAGTGTCTCAAAAATTACCGGTGTTGCTTTACAAAAGAGTGTTACATGTAATAAAACGATTATAAAAAACGATTTGATCGCAAACCCCTAAATTCTAATTGACACATAATAACAAAGCTTCTATAATTAGCTCATTACTCACTGAGGAAAAACTATGGCACAAAAAATTTTGGATATTATGGAACCGGGAGTCGTCTGGGGCGATGATCTTGAAAAACTTTACGGCATCGCAAAAGAGGAAGGGTTTGCACTACCTGCAATTAATGTGGTCAACAGCGACTCGGTCAACGCTGTTTTAGAAGCGGCTTCAAAAATCAACTCTCCGGTTATTATTCAATTTAGCAATGGCGGCGGCAGTTTTTTTGCCGGTAAAAGTCTGGACAACAGCGACGAACAGGCGGCAATCGCAGGAACGATTGCCGGTGCCATGCATGTGCACCAAATGGCAGAACTTTACGGTGTTCCGGTCGTACTTCATACCGACCATGCCGCGCGCAAACTTTTGCCGTGGATTGACGGTCTTTTAGAAGCGGGCGAAGAGTTTTATGAAGCGTACGGCAAACCGCTGTTTAGCTCTCACATGCTTGATCTTTCCGAAGAGAGTCTGGAAGAGAATATCGCTACATGTAAAGCCTACCTTGAGCGCATGAGCAAAATCGGCATGAGTATTGAGATTGAACTGGGCGTTACCGGCGGTGAAGAGGACGGCGTGGACAATACCAATATCGACAATGCCCTGCTTTATACCCAACCCGAAGATGTCGCCTACGCGTATGAAGAACTACTCAAAGTGAGTCCTAACTTTACCATTGCCGCGTCGTTTGGCAACGTTCACGGCGTTTACAAACCGGGCAATGTGGTCTTAACGCCAAAAATTTTGAATAACTCTCAAACCTATATTCAAGAGCAGTATCAGACGCAGGTAAAGCCGGTCAATTTTGTATTTCACGGCGGTTCAGGTTCTACTCACGAAGAGATTAGTGAAGCCATAGGTTACGGTGTGATTAAAATGAATATCGATACCGACACCCAGTGGGCCATATGGGAAGGCGTGAAAGAGTATGT
Source organism: Sulfurimonadaceae bacterium (assembly GCA_050292115.1). Taxonomy (GTDB): domain Bacteria; phylum Campylobacterota; class Campylobacteria; order Campylobacterales; family Sulfurimonadaceae; genus JAFGUB01. The sequence continues at coordinate 28,059 of JBNKLA010000090.1, forward strand.
TGAGAAATATCACGACTACCTTCAAGGACAAATCGGCAACCCCGAAGGCGAAGAGAAACCCAACAAAAAATATTACGACCCGCGCAAATGGCTCCGTGCCGGACAAGAGTCGATGGTGGATCGTGTCATCGAAGCGTTTAAAGATCTTAACGCTATCGACCGCAATTAATAACCGCCTTCTTCCATGGCGATCACATAGTGATCGTCCACTTCGACCACATCAAATTCATGCTTTCCGCAAAACGTTTCATTCAGTTCCTGCGCCCACGCACGGGCAACCATACGCGCACTCTCTTTATCATCAAAGGTTTTGATTTGGGGCATATCTTTACGTTTGGCGCATCCGCACATTTTTTCTACAACTACATGGTGTGACATAAGACTCCTTTTTCAAACGGTATGCATTTGATGTTCTTGTGCAACGCTTTTTAAAGTATGGGTGCAATCGAAATATACCCTAAAGTCTCATTTAGTGATCTTGATAAAGATATGAATGCCTTTATCAAAGAGGCCGATGCCCTGCTCTATCGTGCCAAACAAAACGGCCGCAACCGCCTAGAATGTGAAGTATAATCTCCTATTATTTTGTCGTTTGTTTTTGTTTTTCGTGACAACTGCTGATAGAGTCCCAGTATAATGTTTTTCTATACTTTCCCTATTAGACTTCTTGCAAAACTCCCAGATAGACTCAGCACTTAAAGCTGCGCGTGCTCGGCGTTAGATTCTTGTTAACGTAGCTACGGCTACGCACTTAAAGAAGAAAAGCCCAATCTCACTACGTCTTGGGAGTTTTGCAAGAAGTCTATTATATTATGCAAGGATTTCAAAGTGTTCAACAAAACCGCATACGCAAAAATACGAGATGCAAGAGCATCACATGCACGATGGGTACGCCGTGCGAAACATCTGATTGAAGGCCTTCCCGTGAGTGAAGACCTTATACCTATCGACTCCACTGCCTGCGCATTTGGAGTGTGGCTCTATGATGAAGGTATGAGATATAAAACCCGCCCCGAACTCTCAGCCTATCTCAACAGCATTGAAAAAAAGCACAATGAGTTGCACGACGTTTACTTGAGTATCTATAAAATCTATTTTGTCGATACCAAGCCTTCGTGGTTTCGCAGTCTTGTGACCAAACAGCTCAAAGAGGTATCACCGCAAAAACGCGAACAAGCCGAAGCCTATTTTAAAGTACTGCAAGAGGTATCGGATGAACTGATTACAACCCTTGAAGACTTTGAGGCTTCGCTCAGACGTACCAGCCCGCATATGCTTGCCAGCTAATACCATCCTTTATAACGGTAACGCTCTAGCATACTTGCATTGCCGAAAAGACCGCCGCTATGCACATACAGTAACGGCTCTTTGATCTGTTGCTGGACTAATGCCATCCACATTTTCGGTGCATAAACCAGATCAAACTCGACTCCTGCCGCTTTAAGCTCTTGGTATACATGTAAGAGTTCTTGATGCGGTTTTGCAAAATGGTAATGTTTACATGTAAGGAGTATCTTTAAATGCTCACTAACCGCTCCAAGAGCCTGCATTTGTGTATTTAAGTAGTGGCTATCCCCCACACAGGGCGTTGTATAAATCTTGCCTTTTTGATAATGTTTGGCAAGATAAAAAGCAGTCGTACCCGTTCCCGATGGTGTGGCAACACTCAAATAATCAAGCCCCTGTGCACAACGGAATGCTTCAATCTCTCTAGCCAGAAGCGCTACTCCCTCTTCAGCCAATGGATCGGCTCCACCTTGGGGTACAAGCAGTTCATGCGCATTAAGATTGATAAACTCCGCAGAAACCCTCTGCTCGAAAACTTCGGGGGCGACTTCAATTAATGTCATACCGAGTTTAAGTGCCTCGGCAAGATTGCCTAGAGGATTTTGCTTTACATGTAAAGCGATACGTTTGGTGATATACTCAAACTTCCACCCTTTCTCAGATGCCAGATAAGCCATGGAGAGCATGGCATTGGATTGGCTTCCACCATAACTGATAAGCTTTTTATACTGATCTCGTGGAGTTTGTAATAGGGTGTAAAGTTTACGATATTTATTGCCGCTTAAAAAAAGGTGGAGGGTGTCGTCACGTTTGACGAAATAATCCTTGCCACGAAAACGTAGCGAGGTAACGGCAGAGTGTGGCGTACTATTTTGCGTAGCTGATCTTTGCGCTTTTTTTGAGTTTTTCAACCTTCTCTTTCAGATGCGTTTCAAACTTTTGCGATTTCAGACGCTGCTCGATAAAGTTGCTCACCTCATCGTAACTAAGCGTTTTGCCCTCTTGCTTCTCTTCGAGATAGATCACATGATAACCAAATTGGCTTTTGACCGGTTCGGTAGTAATCGTTCCCACTTTCATACCAAACGCCGCATCATTAAACGAGGGTACCATCTGTCCCGGTGAGAAAAATCCAAGATCGCCCCCTTTTGGTGCGCTTGGGCCTGTCGATTCCGCTTTGGCGATCTCAATAAATTTCTCTTTAAGTGCATCACCTTTCAGTGTTTTCATACGATTAATGATCGCTTTGGCTTCATCTTCGGTTTTCACTAAGATATGGCGTGCGTGGGCTTTCTCTTTTTCAACAAATTCATCTTTGTTAGAGTCGAAATAAGCTTTTTTCTCTTTGTCTGTAACGCTAATTTTCCCCAGCTCTTGCTCTTGCCATACTTTGCCTGCAAGCTGCTTTTCAAGACGATCCATCACACTTTTCATTTCGTCTTTATAACTTGGCGTATTCATAATGCCGTTTTTCTTTGCATCCTCAAAAATCAGCTCTTGCGTAATCATACCATCAATAATACGGGTACGAAGCTCTTCTTGTTTGTCGGCCGGAAGCGAAGAAAAACGTCCTTGCGTTCCTTCCATAAGTACGCGATTCACCTCTTCAGAGTCGATGTTAACACCGTTCACGGTAGCTACGGTAGCAGCAGACGCCATAGTGCTTACAAGCGCTGCAAATGCAAATGATTTAAATGCAAATTTCATTAAGTTCCTTCATGATGGCACCTCTGAGACCATCTGGGGTTTTTAGAGGTGCCCTTAAGTTATTTCGCAAAATTATAAGTTTCAAAGAATAATGGAAGATAAATAGTGCCCTAGGCACTCATTTTTTCACGCTTCTTTTGCAAGAAGCGATAGATAGTTTGTAGTAGCATCTCTTTATCTATCGGTTTCGCAAGGTGCGCATCAAGTCCTGCGTTCATAATACGCTCCCTATCACCGGACAATGCATGTGCCGTCAAGGCGATAACCGGCGTAAATGGACGTTTTTCATGCGTATTGATCTCTTTGATAAGCCGATTGGCCGTAACCCCGTCCATCACCGGCATGTCGATATCCATCAATACAATATCAAACGGCTCTTTGATATAGTGATCGACTGCGACCTGACCATTTTCGGCTTGAACGACACGATAGCCCTCTTGCGTTAAAATCGTTTCGATTAGCTTGAGGTTAATCGGATTGTCTTCGGCAACCAGTATCTTAACATCATCATATCCCTTAGCTTCATGGTCCATAATGGTGCGATGCTGCTCATCAATCGGCAGTTTATCCCAGAGCGTCTGCAATACCTGATACAGTTTACGCGGCAGTATCGGCAGTGTCATAAAAGCATCAAACGCTTTAACATAGGTATCAAAAAGCGTTGCACTTGTCGTAGGCACAATCGGAATCAGCTTTAACGAAGGATACGAATTTCGAATCGCACTGATACGCTTTTCGGTAATATGATCCGTGAGCAAAAATAGAAAATCGACTTCGCCAAGCAACGGTGTGGCCAAACCTGTAATTTCCAAGCCAATCACATCAAACTGATCTAGATACGTTTTCAACAGTTTAAACTGCGATGCCAAGCGGTGATCTTCTACCCAGATGGCTGCTTTAGAATCACGCACCATCTCAAAGCCGCCTTTTTCATTTACCGGCGCTTTGATTGTAAAGGAGAAACGGCTTCCTTTATTGGGTTCGCTGTAAAGCATCAATTTAGATTGCATTAAGCTCAAAAGGCGATGCGAGAGGGTAAGGCCGATTCCAAGACCGTTGATGCCACGTTCTCTATTCTCCCATGCTGCGGCAAAGGGGCGTAAAAGTGTAATGCGACGCTCTTCGGGAATCCCCGGACCACTATCGGTTACCGTAAATTCGATATCTACAAACTTCTCTTTATGGCCTTTGAGCTTGATCTCGACATATACGTTGCCGCCGCTTGGCGTAAACTTAATTGCATTGTCCACTAAACTGGTAAGAACCGTTTTGATTTTCAGATGATCCCCATTAAGCGTTTTAGGTAGATGCGGATCAATCATAAACATCAACTGCACTTTTTTACTCTCAGCCATCTCTTCAAAGGCTTCAGCCAGCTCTTCAAATTCGCGAAGCGGACTGTAAACACCCGTATTGAGCTTCATCTCACCACTCTCAAGCTCCATAAGCTGTAAGAGATTGGCAATTTTTTGCATCATCGAAGAGGTACTCTTCTCGATCATGTCAAGATATTCGTTTTGTTCATGGTTGAGCGTGGTATGTTCCAACAGATCGGCATAACCGATAATGGCGTTCATCGGCGTGCGGAATTCATGAGAGATACTATGCAAAAATTTCTGTTTAAACGACTCAAAATACTGCTGTGCCTGTTTAGCTCTATCAATTACGGTGGTATCACGTAGCATGACTATGAAATAGGAGTATCCCTCAATCCTATTGTGCTGCGCTTCCATGGTATAGATTTTAAGTGATGCATGTGGGATATTGAGCTTTACTTTAACCTCGTCACCTCCGGCAACACGCTCGGTCCATCCTTCGTATTTACCTTTAAAATAGGGTTTTTCATCAATGAAATTGTCATTCAAACCCCAGGTTTTTTTAGTCAGTTCCTCAAGGTTTTTGACCTCATATAGCTGTAAAGCCGCCTCGTTACAGGCGACAATTTTTTCATTCTCATTTATAAAGAAGAGAGGGTTCTTTTCAAGGTGAGAAAACGATAGTAATACGGAAAAATGCGTTTTTGTCTTCTGCTGAAATTCAGTCGTATAGTGCATGTTACACCCCTATATTCAGGTATTTTTTCAAAATCAACTCAAGCATTTCACGGCTTAACGGTTTAGAAAGGTAATCATCCAGCCCTTCAGAAAGAAGCCGCTCACGGTCGCCTTCGAGTGCCAATGCCGTCACGGCAATAATCGGCATAAACAGGGGCGCATCGCGGCGATGTTTTTTAATCTGCTGTGTCGCTTCAATCCCATTTACCAATGGCATATCGATATCCATAAAGATCAAATCAAAACTGTCGTTTTGCTCTATATCAATCGCTTCTTGTCCATTAGATGCTACAGCAACATCGATGCCGTATCCTTCAAGTAACAGACGCATCAGATTTTGGTTTATCACATTATCCTCAACAACCAGCACCCTGACACGCTCCTCTCGATGCGCTTCAGCAAGTGGCGCTTCATACGCGACATCGCCAAACGGCAACGTTACATGTAAGGTAATTTGCGTTGCATCGCCGTAATCCACTTCTAGCTCGCCTTTAAGCAGTGATGCCAGTTTGCGAATCAGTATGAGTTTATCGTCTCTTGGTTCATTTACCGTAGCAGAAATAATAGTATCAAAAGCTATCAATACCCTATCATCGCTTTGCGAAGTACATGAGAGTGTGAGCGTCGATGAAGGTGCCGCAATCTCAATTGCGTAGGTAAGCATCTGAAAAAGTAGCTGTTTGAGTTTGCGTACATCGCCTTCGATCACTTCGGGAATCGCCTCATCGGATTCAAAAGCGAGAGTGAGCTTTTTCTCCAGTGTTTTTTGTTCAAACGAGGCTACTAATGTTCTAAGCTCGATTTCAAAATACATCTGGCTGGGTTTGATCGTATTGGTAGAAGCATTTTGGGTATCAAGCAAATTTTCCATATTGGCAATGAGATCACGTGCCGAAAGTGATACCTGTTTAAGATAAGTCTCTTGCATCGTATCGAGATGCGATTTTTGAAGCAGATTTACAAAGCCCAAAATACTCTGCATCGGTGTACGAAACTGCAAACCGATCTCAGATAAAAATTCGCGTTTTTTCGTATCACTTTCAATAAGACGCGACTGAAGATCATAAATATCCTCGGCCGATTTCATGGTCACATAAAAGAGTGTATTATCATTGTGCTCTATCGTTTCTACATAAAGCAACATATGTTTTACATTTTCATTTGCATCAACATATCGCACACCGTAACCTTTACGGTGTACTCTGCTAATATATCCCAGCCAGATGGTGTCGCTTTCAGAGATAACACTATCATCTTCGTCACTAAAAAGTTGTTGTAACGAGTTGGAACGGCTTATGAAATCGTCTAACGATGTGAATCCGAAAAATTTAAGAAACTTCTCATTAGCCCCAATGCAACCTGCCTCGTCGGTATAAAAGATGATCGCGTCGGGACTAAGATCTAGCAGGCGAAAATAGAGCGATTTGTCAATACACTCGCGCACCTCTTCTTGTGTATTACCCAAAAATTTTTCAACCCACTCCGTTAGTGCCATGGCCACTCCTTATGTGCAGTTATTGTAGCATAACACCTTTAATGATAGAATGCGGATATTTGAATCAGAGTCAGGGAATGAAAAAAGCCACCAAAAAAGAGATCGAAATTATCAAATGTGCATTGGTTGAACGTTATGACAAAGCCGTTACCGAACTGCACTATAAAAATCTGTTTGAACTGGTCATTGCCGTAGCCCTTTCGGCTCAGTGTACCGACAAACGCGTCAATATCATTACGCCTGAACTTTTTAAGAAATATCCCGATCCCCAAACACTGGCCGATGCCGATATTGAAGAAGTTAAAGCCTTAATTCAGAGCTGTTCGTTTTTCAACAATAAAGCCAAAAATATTATCGCCATGGCCAAACGGGTCGTTGAGGCGTACGGCGGCGAGATTCCACAAAATGAAAAAGAGCTCATTACCCTGCCCGGCGTCGGTCAAAAAACGGCACATGTGGTGATGATTGAGTATACGGGTGCTAATCTCATGGCAGTCGATACCCACGTTTTTCGCGTAGCCCATCGACTAGGACTTAGCGATGATGAAACGGCACTCAAAACCGAAGCGACACTGGTGAAGAAATTTAAAACCGACCTGCATCAGCTTCATCAAGGTATGGTACTCTTTGGCCGTTACATCTGCACTGCCAAAAATCCCAAATGCGACAGTGAGTGCTTTTTGCAACCCTATTGTAAAAGCAAAGAGAGCTTCAAGGCACGATAAGGAAAGATGATGAAAGTCTTACATGTAAGCATTATAGTATTGATCACAGGGCTTTTTTTGAGCGGTTGCATCAACCGCCGCGGCATCTCCGCCACCTACTACAACGACTGCAAAGAGTATTACGACGCTCAGGGCTATTACCACAAAGATTGCGATAAAAATATTGTCGATTTTCAGAGTGAACCTGAAATAGAGGAAACTCCCGAACAGAAAGTGTGGTAATTACTTTATCGCAATAAACGTGGCAAAATTGGCCCAGCGAAATACGGCTTCGCAGTGCGTAAAACCGTTACGCTTAGCCATTTTGATGTTCTCTGCCTCACTGTAAGGCACCAAAACATTTTCGAGTGCTTCACGTTTTTGCATAATCTCATATGCACTGTAGCCCTGCTCTTTTTTAAAATCGTGGTAAATATCAATCAGCTTTTTATTCAGGGATTTATCGTCGCTGATCACCTTTTCACTAAAAATAAATACGCCTCCATCATGAAGTGCATCGGCAATCTTTTGTACAAGCTCTTCACGCATCAGCGGGCGGATAAACTGAAGGGTATAATTAGAGATGACAACATTGCACCTTTGCAGATCAAGTTTTAAAATATCATCATGTAAAAGCGTGATTTTTGACCCAAATGCCTCAGCTTTTTTTTGTGCCTGCTCCAACATCGCCACAGCATTGTCCACCCCGATCAGATCAGCATCATATGGCAAATCACGTTCGATATCGAGTAAGGTCGTGGCGGTAGAACAGCCAAGATCATACAAGCGTCCCGATTGCGGTAAATAGTTTAAAATAAGTGCTTTACTCAACTGCAACGATGTTTTATAAAACGGGACCGAACGCTCCAACATATCATCAAATACGGCGGCCACGTCGGCATCAAACTCAAACTGCTTAGAAATGGGCTGATTAAAAACATTGTCTTTCATAACTCAAATTGTACTAGAGTTCTTGCAAAATACGAAAAGATACTGTTTATACGCTAAAAATCGTGATATCCTTTACATGTAAGAAAATTTTAACTATACTAAAGATATCAAATTTGTATCAAAAGGATACCTCATGCGTAGAAGCGGTTTCACACTAATCGAATTAATTTTCGTAATAGTTATTATTGGCGTATTGGCGGCATCGGCGATTCCGAAGTTTAAAAACCTTAAGCAAAATGCCGAGGCTAATAATGTTGTTAAAGTTGCGAAAGATGCTTTTGCAACGATTCCTTCGAGTTATGTCAATATTGTAGATTTAGAAGAGGATGAAACCGGTTCAACCGTAGTAATATCTGATCTTGTGAATGTATCCGGTAAAAACTGGGCTGTTGGTGGTAATGCATCAGGAAACGGTCAAACACTAACCTACAATGAAGGCTCAGGCGCTATTGCACTACTGACTTTAAATGCCGCTGATCGCAACATCACATTGGTGATTACATGTACAAACTTTGGCGATAGTGAAACACAATCAAAATGTACTAATACAGTCGGTGGTAGTACACTTAACGAAGTAGCCACTTTTTAATGCTAAAAAAAGCCTTCACACTCCTCGAACTTCTATTTGTCATCGTGATCATAGGTGTGTTGGCTTCGGTTGCTATCCCCAAATTTGCGGGGCTTAGCGACAATGCTAAAATCTCTGCCGAACTCTCCACTGCCGCTTCGGTTCAAGTCGCTCTCGATGCCTGTCACGGCGAGTGGATTATTAACGAAGGTACCTTTACCTGCGGCAAAGATATCGATTCGGCCTCACTCAATGCCAACGGTTATCCCGCATCGCTTGATAGCGGCGGCAGTGCGCTTGCAGGTATCTTAAAACAGACTCCTAGCGACTGGAGCGTATCGGGTAGCAATAACTACACCGGGCCCGCATCGGGCAGTCATGGTGCCGGCAATTGTAAAACCGGAAAACCCTGCACCTCAAAACACTGGCACTACGATGCGACCGAAGGCACCTTTTTGCTCGCCAATAATTAATTTAGATTATTCACTTCGATCTGTGTTACTTCGCCGCTTAGATACTGATCACCACTCAAAATAAACGTGTCGCCCACACTCAATTCGTACGAATCAGACAGTATAAATGTCGTTGTTAAGGAATAGCCATCGTCCGTGCTATAATCGATACTACTTACTAAGCTTCGCACTTCTTCGTTGATACTCACCACGCTCTCACCGGTGCTCCACGTGCCTTGTAGTGTTGCTGCGGGAGACTCATAGGTAAAGGTGGCATCAGATGAAAACGTCAATACCCCGCTACTGGAACTGCTGATATGAATGCGCGAATGCGATAGATTGTAAGTACTCAAAAGCATTGAAGGGCGTGATACATAGCCATCAGGACGCTCCTCTCCACTGTCACAACCGCCTAACAAAAATATACTCGCGATAAGTAAAAAACTACGTCGTTGCATCATATCTCGTTTATTTTATGAATGACCCATAGGCCAAAACCGAGAATAATCGTCGAAATAACGGCAACGGTAATGGTTCCGGCTTCATGTTCCATTATATTCTCCTAAAGTCCCATGGCATCGGCCATCGACCACATCGGCAAAAAGATTCCCAGTGCCAGTACCAGTACAAATCCGGCAATGGCGGCAATGAGAATCGGCTCAATCATTGAGGCCACATTATCGATAATATTATCATATTTGTCATTATAATACTTGGTGATCTTCTCCAGCATCTGATTGAGCGCTCCCGCGTCTTCTCCGGCTTTGAGCATCTGTAGCACCATGCTCTCAAACATCTGCGACTCTTCAAAACCGCTGTGTAGCGACTGCCCACCCTCAATCGCCGACACGATTTCGTTAAAGCGCTCTTTCATATAGAGGTTATCCACCACGCCTACCGCCGCTTTGAGCGAATCGACAATCGGTATACCGGCATGGATGAGAACGTCAAAGATATAGACAAAACGCCCCATCATCGCATAGCGGGTCACAGCACCGACAATATAGACTTTAAGCAACCACTTGTCCGATAAAAATGCCAATTTGGGGTTTCTTTTATACATGTAAATGTAAATCCCCACCAGCACAATGGCACCTGCAAGAATATAGGGGCCGTAATAGGTCATGGCATACTCGATCCACAACAGCATTTTCGTAGGAAAAGGGAGCTCGGTGCCGCTTTGAGCAAAAATCTCTTTAAACTGCGGCACTACAAAAGTAATGACAACACCAAAAGCTATAGCCATAGCAAAAATCGTAAAAAGCGGATAGCGCGTAGCCTTTTTGAGCTTAATGCGGTTATCGTGAATGGCTTGAAGGATATCGGCAAGCTTGGTAATCGCATCAGAGAGTGTACCGGTCTGCTCTCCTAAAAATATCAGTGAAATAGAGAGATTACCGAGTTGATAGCGGTACGGTCGAATCGCATCGGTCAAGCTCTGTCCGCCCTCTACCCCCTCTAACACATCCGCAACAATCGCTTTTAGCATACTATCTTCGGTGGCGCGCACCGCCTCTTCGAGACAGACGTTAATGGGCATACCCGCATCGAGCATTACGGCAAGCTGGCGCAACAGCGAGACATAATTTTCGATATTGGCCTTTTTTTGCTTGATGGGGTCGTTATAACGCGCCACCATCTTTTGAACTTTTAAATTGGTCGGTTCTGAGACCTCTTGAAAGCGCACAGCGATACCAAGTTCCATTTTATTAAAAAGCTTCATCGCATCGAGTTTGTTGTCTGCTTCCACAACAACACGTTTTTTCTGCCCTCTTGTGCGGTAAAGAACCTCAAAAAACTTCATACGCCTACCCGCGCGTCACGCGCAGCACCTCTTCAAGAGTAATGGTGCCGTCAAGCGCTTTTTTAATACCGTCACTCACCATCGGGCTAAAGACACCAAGCTCTTTTGCCGCCGTGGCAATCTCGAACTTATTAGCGTTATTGGAGATCATTTGCGATATTTTCTCATTAATCTGTAAAATCTCCACAATCATAATTCGACCCGAATAGCCGCTCATATTACATTTTGGGCACCCTTTTCCTTTCATAAAGATAGGATATTCAGGTAGATGCTCCTCAATCTGTTTAAGTATATTTTGATGCGGTTTATACTCGCCTTTGCAGTACTCACAGTTTTTGCGCACCAGACGTTGAGCCACCACGGCCAGCAAAGCATCGGCAATCAGATAGGGTTCAAGCCCCATTTGCACCATACGGCTAATCGCGCTGGGGGCATCGTTGGTATGCAATGTTGAAAACACCAAGTGTCCGGTGAGTGATGCCTGTGCCGCCGCACTAAGCGTCTCTTTATCGCGAATCTCACCCACCATGATGACATCGGGGTCTTGACGCAAAAACGATTTGAGCGCCTCAAAAAATCCAAAACCGACCTTCTCATTGGTTTGCACCTGCTGCACCAGCGGCAGTTGATACTCAATCGGATCTTCAACCGTAAGTACTTTATTTTCTAAACTTTTAATCTCGTTAAGCGCAGCATAGAGCGTTGTCGTCTTACCGCTTCCGGTAGGTCCCGTAATAAGCACTATGCCAAAGGGTGAGCGAATAATGGATTCAAACACGCTAAGATTCTCATCTTCAAGCCCTAAATCCCCCAATTTGAGCAGAATTTTCTGCTGATCGAGAATACGCATGACAATCGATTCGCCAAAAAGCGTAGGGGTTGTGGAGAGACGAAAATCGTACGCCCCTCTGTTAATCTCCATGCCAAAGCGACCGTCTTGTGCTTTACGGCGTTCGGAAATATCGAGATTGCCCAAAATTTTAATACGCGATGCTAGGGCGTTATAGATCATCAGTTCAAACACAAAAATTTCATGCAAAATACCATCTACCCGACATCGCACCGAAACCTCATGCGCATCGGGTTCGATATGGATATCACTGGCGTTGCGCACAATTGCATCTTGAATAATCAAGCGAATAAGCTTCATTACCGCACTCTCGTCACTCTCGCTTTTATACCCCTCTTCAGAGATTTCACGCTTTACCTCCTCGGCAATCGTTTTGGTATTTTGAATGATATTGATGCGCTGAAAAATATTGCGTACATCTTCATCGAGTGCCAGATAGAGCTTCACCGGTTTGGAGATGACAATACGCTCTAACGCTTCGAGTGCATCGTAATTCAGTGGATTTGACGTGGCAATATAGACGTACTCTTCATCCTCTTTAAGCGGAATCGCTTCGGCACTCTCTAATAGATGATGCGGATAGCGCCCGATCAGTTTAAAATCAAGCTCTTCACCATAAATATCGATAAACTCGATATTAAGCTGGGCAGAGAGTTCTCGGGCAATCTCTTTGTACGTAACATACCCCTCCGCAATAAGCACTTCACCCAGTTTTTTGGTAAAGTTGGACTCTTTTTGCAGTGAAAGCGCATGCATCAGCTGATCGTTGGTAAGTAGTCCTTTTTCAACAAGAAGGTCACCAAGACGTACGTTTTGTTTAATCATTATCGGTACCTATGCTCCTCTATTGTGCCATCTTTAAAGCGAATATCTACGGCCAATTTTCCCTTTTTGGTACTATCGCTATAGACGGTGTATATCATCTCGCCTTGTTTGATTCGAATACGTTTGGGAACCTCGGAGAGTAACTCATAACGACCGTCTCGAATGGCCGAAAAGACCACTGAAAGTGGATGATCCGTCACCGGCAATGCAAATGTGGAGATATCGGCAGTATCATGCATAAATTGGATAATCAGACGCTTTTGCAGTAGTACCGATGCAAACAGTGACGCATTCGCACGACCTTGTGACGACAGGTAAAGCCGGCTCTGCATCAACCCCAGCATATCGATATAATCGGCTCTTAAACATGCCAAGCCGATCAACGAAATCAACTTTTCGTCGTTTTCGCCGTTAAAAAAGATACGTTTGCCGCTTTCACACGCCACCTTATAAGACTCATACTCATTTTGTGCATACGCCTTTTGAAAGGTCTCGTAATCATTGGCTAAAAGCGCGCTACATGTAAAGAGCATTACGAGTAAGCTATTGCGCATTTACTCCCCCTCTCTCCATGTCATCAAAAGCACTTCGGCATCTTCAGAGTTTTTGTTAGCCAAATAGAGTTGCAATATCTCTTTGGCGCGATCTTGATGTCCTCTTGCATATTCGGATTTGGCATACATGATCCACGCTTTATCACTCATTTTGTCCATCATATTGGCTTTTTTCGACCATAACGACGCTTTGGTATAGTTGCCTTTATCGTAATACATCTGGGCAATTTTGAGTGCCAGCTCATAATTGGGTTCTTTATCGTACTGCTCTTGCATCGCTTTGATGCTATCCATTTTACGTGTATTAATTTGCACTTCGTTCTGAGAAGGTTTGTGAGCTACATGTAAGCTTTTGGTAGTAAACTTTTGAACCGGCTTCGTTGCCACATCGGTAGCCTTTTTTTGCGGTGTCGTTTCAGCTGTTTTTTTGGAGTATGCTACAAGGTAGTTTTCGTCAACAAGCACATTATACGCCACATCTTGATGCGGTTTTTGTGGTGACTTTGGCGGTGCCGATACAACTGCCACACTTTCTTGCTCTGTCGCAACTTCTACTTTTGGAGCAGGTATATCATTATGGGCAACTGCCGTAGATTGTGGATCCATGATACCGCTAAAAAGCACCGCCCAAATGACTACAACCACTAAAGCAAGTGCCGATACGCTTTTAAGTGCTATTGCCGTGCGTCGTCTGTTGTGATACCGACGGCAACGCGCTTTTAAAGACTCAAAATTGTCATGCATCAATGCATCCTAAATCAATCGCAGCCATCGTTACCACACAGCGGTTCGGCGTGACATACTCATTTTGAGCATTTTTTTTAGCATAATCCATTAGTGAAAAGATGCGTTTGAGCATCTGCTTGACCATACGAAAATTTCCCGATGCGTGTGTGGCAATCATCTGTAGCTCTTTATTGTGAAACAGCTCGGCAAGAGTCCCAAGCTCATGGCGCAGTAGTTGCGATTCAAGATAATTTTTGATCTCCGAAGGCTCTAAAAGCCCTAGCATCACCACCCTATGATCACGCGAAGCAAAATGCGGTTTTTTCAAGATCGCTTCACCTTCATGTCGGTGCATCGAAAGCACAAAACGAAATACCCGCGTATCGGCAAGGATGCGGATATACTCCAGCACACTCTCATGAAGCAGTTGCGCTTCATCAATCATAATCAGATGCGGCATCTCTTGGTAACGCGCTATGGCTTGAGCTTTAAGTTCTGAAAGCGAAAGCGACCTATCGTGCGCACTCCCGCTAAGTAAAAACTGTAAAAAACTCTCTGGCGTGCTAAAAGGCTCTTCACTCATAATAATACGTTGCTTTGAAGCCAGCTCTGCATTGAGCAGATGCAACATATAGGTTTTACCCACTCCCGGTTCACCTAGTAAAAAAAGTAACCCTACGTTATCGGCATCAATAATACCCAGTAGCGTATTTTTAGCAAACTCCGCACTCATGGATTCAAAATAGTCATCTTTGAGAAAGCTCGCTTCAAAAACCGCGGCAGCTCTATTAAAACTGCTCATAAAAGCTCCCAAATAGTTGCTGTTCAGCAACATCTATTGAAGGAAAATCATGATGTTTAATAATCTTAGGCGTAATCACAATAATCAGCTCCACCTTATCCGTCTCCATACCGCTATGACGGAACAGCCTTCCCAAAAGTGGAATATCACCAAGTAGCGGTACCGACGAATTTTCCTGATAATTTCGTGTTGAAACCAACCCGCCAATCAGTACGCGCGCACCGTCTTTAGCCTTTACAATCGAAGAGAGTTGCTTAATCTTAATATCGGGTGGCATGGTACGTACACTGTCACTACTCGTTGTCGTTGTCGTGCTTGAAATCAGTCCGTTATCCTGATCCAACTCCTCACTTACCACAGGGTTCACCCGTAAAATCACAAAACCGTCATCGGTAATTTCCGGTACGATATTAAGCGTAAGCCCCACAAACACCGAACTCATAATATAGGTGTTCGTCGTAGAGGCTCCTACATTGGTGGCACTCACGCTACCGCTCTCATAACGGTAGTTGATCTGATTACCCACATTTATGACGGCGGGCTGATTGTTGAGTGTTAAGATTTTGGGCGTTGAGAGCACATTGACATCGCCGTAACGGTCTAAAAAATCGATCAGTCCATCCATGGCAAAGTTGTAGTTAAACGCAAAACTCGGCGCACTGATAAAACCGTATTTATCCCCTGAAACCGAATTACTGACCTTCCCGCCAATGCTTAAATCAAATTTCGACCAATCTACACCGGTGGAGTTACTGTCTTTGTAGCGTAATTCAAAGATTTTGGTCTCAAGAAGCACCTGTTTGTGTAAGCGTTCTCTAAGTCTGTTAAGATAACTGCTCACACGTTCAATCTGCGCTTTGGTACCGGTAATCGTTACAATGCCTGCTTCACGGTTGATAATCGACTTGCTTTTGATCTGCATTCGGTCTTCATCACGTGATAAAATCGCGTCAACTTCACTGGTCAGTTTATCCCAAAACTCAAACTTCGTATTCGATTTCACTGTTGTGTAATCAGTATTCGACCCCCCTTGCTGGGTATTTGCGCTATCACCGGAACCATAGCTCATGCTACCGCCGCCATACCCGCTCGTACCGCCATTCATGCCGTTTTGTGTATTTGAAGCGGTTCCTACGGTAATGGTTTTGGTGGATTCGGTTGTCTGTTCGTAAAGATTGACATAATCAATCACAAAGGAGCGGGTTTCCAAATACGAAAGGTTTAAAAGATGTTTCTCTTCGTCATAGCGGTAAAACATGTTATTTTGTGAAAATAGAAACTCAAAGAGATTCTCTAGCGTATAATCTTTGATATGCACCAAGAAAAGTTTTTTATTCAACACTTTATGGGCTTCATTGTCCGTAATGACAACCGAAAAATGGCACTCATGCGCCACATTTTCTAAAATATCGACAATACGCACACTCCCCTGACCTTCACTCACATCAAACGAAAAGAGCGTATCGTCGCACTCTCTGGCATCGAGCTGTAAACCCAAAACAAGCGCACATATGAGCACAAATACCGTTTTCACTCCTGCACCTCCCGAGTTTTAAGCTTATCGTAGCCGCGATGTAGCGGAATCATAACCTCTCTGTTTTCATAACGTATAATCATAGCATTTTCCCGTATAGCAAGAACCTTAGCTTCATGAACGGTATCGCCTTTACTAACCCATTTTCCATCAACCAAGGCACGGCCATTCAAAATGGTTTCAACCCGAATCGGCTCCAAACGCTTAATTTGAGGCTTTTCATTCACTTTTGCCAACAGCGGCTTAGCCCGATTAAAAGGATCATACACCCGATACGGTACATGTTCGTCAAGACGGTTTTGCGTGGCCAGTGCATCAATTTTTTGGGCAATCATCTGCACATCGCTTGCCGCCAAAAGTACGGAAACGCTCATCAGCCAACATAGTGTTACCTTCATAATTCCACCCCATAATGCAAAAGTCCCAACTCAAAATAGGTGGCATTGTCATCATCAATGCTTACATGTAAAGCGTCGCTTACAAGGAGTGCATTGAGACTTTCAACGTAATACATCAGCGATGTAATTGCATCAAACGTGCCCGTTCCCGATATTTGCAGACGCGATTTCACCTTGAGCATTGTGGCGTTATGATCATTCACTGCAATTTTTTGAATCTTGTCAATGGTGATTGAGCTATCAACCGAGCGTTTTAAGATATCATCAAGCACCTGTGCCGAGCCCTTCTCATCATAAAAGATAAAATCGATTCCTTGTAACTTTGTCTCGACAAACTGCTGCTTGAAATAGAGGTGATTGATGGCGTCTTGGAGTTCAAGAATATCTTTTTTAGTCTTTACAATCGCCGCCTCTAGCGAACGGCTGGAGTTACGTTGCAACTTACTCTCAAGCGATACAATCTGCTCTTCACTACTAAGTATCTCATCATTGAGTGCTTCACCGAAAAGTACCCAACTCATATAAATAGCCGAAATCAAAATGACTGCATAAATACCTATGCGCTTCGTGCGGTTCATCTCTGAGAGTTGTGTTTCAAGCTGTTCGATCTGCTCGTTCATGGCCGAATCTCCACAATGCTTTCATACAAGTTCTCTTCTAAGCTGATCGCCTCGGTACTTACCCCGCGATACCCTTTAGTAAGCAGTTGTTTCATAAACTTTGCAATATCATCGCGCTTGTCAAATTCGCTAATGAGATGAATCTTCATGACATCGGTACCGTTTTGCTCCAAATTACGCGACGAGAGCTTGTAGGTTCGCATCGCTTCATTCACATCTTGCATCATCTGCTGCCGCGACAGTTTCATCTTGCGTTGCTCTTGCAATGCATCTACGAGTAGATCATAACCGGCAATCCGCGCTTCATGTGCCTGCAACATTTGACGTTGCACGTCGCGCTCGGTACGCGTCTCTTTAAGTTTACTCTGAAGTTTTTTGTTTAACGCCGTCATAGCATCAAAACGGTTCTGTAACTCTGCTTTGTAAGCTTCAAGCGCATCAAGACGGTACTGCGCATAAAGCGGATACGCCAATCCTGCTACGACCGCGATGCTTAGCATTGCAAAGAAGATGCCCGAATGCGTTTTGTAAAATGGAGGTTGCCGCTCAAAAACACTAAGGTTCGCAACCTCATACCGACCCGTAACGGCACCCAAAACATACAAGCCAAAGAGCGCATCTTTTTGATCGCTTCCTTCAAGCGATTCAAATGCATTAAGCGTCAAACATTCGGCACCTTCAAAACCGTAATTGGCAAAATTCTCCAAAAATCCGGGGATGTCGTTACCTTCAAAATCTAAAAAAAAGCGGTCAATACTCTCTAGCCCAAATACGCCGCGTTTGTGGCTTATGGCATGAGCAATACGCTCTAAAATTTTGGAAAACTCCTCTTGAATGGTATGCATCTGTAAAAACATCTCGGGAGTGTAGTTCTCATTAACAACCCCTCGATTTTTCAGTAGCTCCTTGAGTGTTGCCACATCGATTTCAAGCTTTTGAGCCATCTCCCCAAGTGTCATAATGGAGCGCGTCGCAATGTATTCGCCTTCTTTGTAGGTAGCCGCATAGGCTTCATCGTCGCCAAAATAGATAAATACGTCGTTTTTGGGCTCAAGTTTTTCATAGCTATAAAGCGCGCCGTAGCGCAAAAATGAGGGAATAATATAATCAATTTGTCCAAGTTTTGAGGCCGCTTTGGCGTACTGCTCTTCAAGCGCTTTGGTCTCGATCGCATACGACTCGACATAACGCTCGTTTTCACGCTCCAGATCAACACCGACCGAAGCAATTGTAAAATCAACTTCAGGATCAAGACCGGCCTCTTCGTACATGCTCATTTCGGCCTGAATTTCAAGCTTTTCAGGCGAAATATTTTGTGCCACACGCATACCGTGCGTGAGCACCAAAGAAGCATTTAGCGCCGCTGCACTATACGAATCTTTGAGTAGTTTAGGAGGCGCATCACTCAGACGCTCACCATCAAAAAGCCTGAACTCCTGCGCACCCGTAATGATAAGAATTTTTTCGCCAGCCATTCATTCCCCAAAGATACTATCTTCAATAGTTGATTATAACATATCCCGTTTGCGGTTCTATCGTAATATTCGCTTCATGCGAACGATATGTTACTTTTAGCACTTTTCGTACCGTTAACAAAATATTTGAATAACTGCTAAAATAAAAGAGGGTACTTATCAAATATTTTGTCTGGTATTATTGCATTTCTACAAAGCAGGTCTTTGAAAATATTGAAACAGCTTTGGCTTTTTCGTAT
>JBNKLA010000091.1:0-3848 GCA_050292115.1 Sulfurimonadaceae bacterium
AGGAGCTGATGAGCTATTACAAGTTCACCGTCAAACAGCGGGTCAAGACTTCCAATCATCTCGAAGCGATCAGCAGTAAAAACGGCAGTGCCCATGTCATACGAGAGTTGCAAAAAAGCATTCGTGCTCTTGAACGTGAGACATATCCTAAAAGTTGTGTCCAACAGTAACACCATTCTTACCAACGGTTCTTTAGCAGATCATGCCGATGAAACATTACAAATCAATGTTGTGGCAACGCGGTTTACACCCCTGTGAGTGAAAATTCACTTTTTGGAAAGTCAAGAGCCAAAACAATTCACAAGTAATAAATTGTTTTTTTTAAGAATATGCGTTAAGATTTACATGTAAATGATTACAAAGTGATACATTATGCAAATGCTTCAAAAAAGACTTTGGTCACTCTCTTTTCAGTTGTTTCCCCTCTTTTTAGGTCTTCTTTTGTTGCTGTACTATTTTGAATATAGAAGCAAACAAGAAGTTGTCTCCAAATACCGCGATACGCAAATCCAGATGCAAAAAGAGGCCAAAGCGATAATAATAGAGAAGCAAAAACACCTTAAACTCATCTCTACGGCACTTGCGGGGGATCGTTACATTAAAGAGTCGCTTATTCATCGTCGCAACGCGGTAGAGTATCTTCGTAAACTCTCATCAGAGTATGAACATCTACCGGATTATAAATACGTATGGTTTCATGTTGTCGATAATAGGGGTATAAGTTTTTACCGCACTTGGGATAATCGCAGTGGCGATAATGTGGCTAAATTTCGACCTGATATTCGTGCCATGATCAAAAAACCTGTGCCAAAAGATCTTATTAGCGTCGGAAAATACGATATGACCTACAAGTCCCAAGTGCCCATTTACGATGATAATGGAAGCTTTTTAGGGGTATTTGAAACCATTGCTAAATTTAATTCCGTCGTCTTAAATCTCCGTGAAGTTGGGATGGAAGCGATGATTGTTGCCGATAAAAAGTACAAAAAACAGATCAAAAAGCCGTTTTCAAAGCGTTTTATCGATGATTACTATCTCGTTAATATAAATACCAATGAGACGCTTTTAAAATTTGTTGAAGCGAAAGGAATCGAAAAAATTATCAACATTGAGGGATACAAAATTTTTGATACGGAGTCGCTTTATGTGACAATCTACCGTCAAAAAGATATTCACGGCGAGAATCAGGGCTATTTTATTTTGAGCAAACCGCTAAACGATATTGACCTATCAGCCATTAAATCCGATCGCAATCTTGCCATGGCAATACTTGTCTTTATTTTTATTGTTGTCTCTATCTTTTTGACGTACTCCAGTGTCATAAGAGAAAAATATGCCAGAGAATCCATGTTAAAGCTGGAAAATATGGTGCATGAACGTACACAAATGCTTGAGCAATCCAACAGAGAACTTTCAAAAAGTGAAGAGACCGTACGCAAAAGCTATGCAAAGCTCAAAGAGATGCAAAAACAGTTGGTAGAACACGAAAAAATGGCTTCGCTCGGTGGGCTTGTTGCAGGCGTTTCGCATGAAATCAACACGCCTGTTGGCAGTGCTCTTACCGGTATTACCTATCTGCTTGGTGAACTTGATGCGCTTTTAAAGAAATACAGTGCGCAGGAGATGAGCGAAGAGGACTTTACCGATTTTATTGCGCTCTCTCAACAGCTTGGGCACTCGATTGAGATTAATTTAGAACACGCTGTTGATTTGGTGCGCAGTTTTAAACAGGTGGCGGTTGATCAGAGCAGTGAAGAGATTCGGGAGTTTTTTCTCAAAGAGTATGTTGATGAGATCCTTCAAAGCATACATAGCCAAATCAAACAGACACCACATCGTATTGAACTTCATATTGACGAAGCGCTTAGCATTACCAGCTATCCCGGTGCTTTTTCGCAGATGTTTACCAATATGATTCTCAACTCTTTCATTCACGGGTTTGATGATACGCGAGATAACGTGATTGACATTACCATTGCCCAAGAGGATGAGGATTTGAAAATTGTGTATAAGGACAATGGAAAAGGGATGTCTAAAGAACATCTTGAAAAAGTGTTTGAACCCTTTTTTACAACCAACCGATTTAAAGGCGGTTCGGGTCTTGGAATGCATATTGTTTATAACATCGTCACGCAAAAACTTGAGGGTAACATTACATGTAAAAGCGCCCCACAAGAGGGCGTTGAGTTTACGATTATCGTGCCTCTAAAAGCTATAGTTTAAAACAAAGTTATGAATGTTTATAGCGTTTTTTGCAAAGACAAAGTTTGAGTTTGTCGCCGTTTCATAGGTTTCACCAAGCGCATATTTTCTGGCAAAAAGGTACTCAAACTTCAAACCTTTAAGTGCGCCGTAACATTTATAAAAGGTGTCGATATTCATCTGCGCGTAACTGGGAATGCCGTATTTGTTGAGCACAAAATTTTTAGCATCGGGTTTGTAGTATTTTCCCGCTCCAATTTTTGTTGAAAGCCCTTTGATACCAAACATTTCAAAGTCTTGTTCTAGTGTTAACAGCCATGCGGTAGTGTCGCCGCTACCATCACTTCTTTCACGTTTTTGAAAGGTAAAAAGCGGCTCTTTTCCCCACTCTCTTGGGAAAAGAAAACGCCCCTCGTCTGTTGTTTGCGTCGCGGCGAATGCTAGCATTGTACCTGCGTAGCCCACTCCGATTTTTCCGCCGTAAGTGTTGCTTTTCTCATCTTTAAGCATGTAAGAGCGTGCTTGCTCTTCGGCTGTAGGATTGACAACGTTATCATCGCCATTGCCGCCATCGCCTACTTCTTTCTGGCCGATATACTGTAGTGCCGCTAGTAGTTTAAATTCGCCGCTTTTGTAGACATAATCACCTTGTAAATAGAAGGTATTGAAGATATTTTCAACATAGTAGTCCCACACTTGTAGCGTAACTCCTTCAACGCCTGCGTAGGTTGCAGAGCCTACATAAACGCCGTCAGTCGTTGTGTTGCCTTTGTATGCGCCGTTTGTGTTTCCTTCAAGCGGTGCTTTACCTTGTGCATAACCGTACCCAAGAGATGACTCGGCGCTTTTCCACTCTGCCGTGCTACGGTTCCAAAACGCACTTAAAAATCCACCTTGTAGCACAACGCCAGGAATATCTTTTGAAAACAGCCACACGCCTTGCTCAAGCGTAGGAATCATCCTGCCGTCTTCGGGATTGATGAAAGGAGTGTTGAGTTTCATTCTTCCGTATGTCGCGCTTGTTTTTGAAAGTGTGTAGCTAAGATAAAGCTCCCCGAGTCCCGTAACGTGACCATTATCATGATTCTCAGCATCTACAAGTCCGGCGACATATCTTGAACCTTTGTTGTTTGCCGTCGGCTCACCGTTTGCGGTACTGACGTTATCGTTTATAAAGTGGGTCGTATAAAACGCAGCACCGGTTTTCAAACCGTAAAATGCGGCCGTTTCATACTTGAGTTTGCCCCCGAGCGCAAAACCGAAATAATCTTGCAAATCATCGTGATTGTCTTCAACCATATAATAAGCACGTATTTGAGCGCTTGCTTTTCCTTTACTAAAAGCGGCGCTAAGCGTATCAGTAGCATATAAGGTACTTATAGCTGCAAAACTTAACGCAATGATTCGATGCAGATTTTTCATTTTGTGCTCCTTGTATTATTGTATCTTTTTATTGCCTCTGAATGATAGATATCTGCCGTTTATCTATAGACTTCTTGCAAAATTCCCAAATAGTCTCTTGGCTCCCTTCGGGCACTTAAAAGCAAAGCGTGCTCTACGTTAGAACCTTTTTACCGTAGCTACGGCTACGCTAAAAAGAACCTGCCTTGATCACACTGTGCTTTTAAGTGCTGAGACTATCTGGG
>JBNKLA010000092.1:0-20865 GCA_050292115.1 Sulfurimonadaceae bacterium
GTTTATATCATTGCGCTAAAACAGTGCATGATCGCCAATCTACTGGAGCGCAATCGTATTATCCTTGATCTACTCGGTAGCAATTACTGGAGATTCTATCAGCCTAATTTAAAATTGTTTGAAAGGGGTGCGCAATGACGGACATATAGTTGCCTTTTTTAGTTTTTTTATGTAGATAAAATTCTTCTGACATTTTTATTCCTTAATTACACACTTTAGGGTTTTTGGTGGTGCCCTTTATTATTTTAGCATATGAAAAATATAAAAATTAGACGTTAAATCATTGTGTTGCAAAGTTCTCTTATGTTATAGTACCACCATTTTATTTGGGAGGGTTTTCATGGATACTACACCATTACATGTAGAGGATTACGATTTTTCTATCAGCGGTGTTATCAAAGCGGCGTTTGAGCAGATCAAAGGAGTTAAGTGGATTTTTATGGTAGCTGTTTTGGCTTATGCTGTAATTTCAACCATTGCTTCGGTAGTTTTAGGACTTGTTTTTCCAACGGATCCGGCGAATCCTGGGGTGAATGATTTTATTGTTGCCATACTGAGCTTGCCGATAACCACACCTCTTATAGTGGGTATTTTCATGTTTGGCGTCAAACGCGCACGCGGCGAAGAGCTTCAACTCAACGACCTTTTTAGCTATTTTGTCATAGTTTGGCCGCTGATGTTGGCCTTAATTGTCATGGATATTATGATTCTTCTTGGCTTTGTCTTGCTTATCATCCCGGGAATTTATCTGAGCATTGCCTATACCTTTACGCTTCCACTGGTAGCCGATAAAGGTTTAGGCTTTTGGGAAGCGATGGAGCTTTCACGCAAAGCGGTGAGCAAACGCTGGTTTAAGTTCTTCTTTTTTGCTTTGGCGGCTATGCTTATTGTGATCATTAGCGCTATACCGCTTGGTATCGGTTTGATCTGGACGATTCCTATGATCTATGTCGCTTACGGACTGCTTTATCACCGTATTTTTGACGAAGAAAAGCCACAAACCGCTGATGCTTTTGAGAGTGAACCTATCGTTGAAACAGCTGAACACGAGTAGTGCAGTCTAAATGAAACGAGTTATTATCGCTTTAGGGTTAGGGTTGAGTTTATACGCAAATTCAGATTATGAAAACGGCAGAAAAGCTTATGATAATCAAGATTATGAACACGCCCTAAAGTGGTTCAAAAAAGCCGCCGAACAAGGTGATGCTATCAGCCAATACACTCTGGCAGTCATGTACGACAATGGCCAAGGTGTACCTCAAAGTGATAATGAAGCGCTCAAGTGGTATACGAAATCTGCTGAGCGGGGCAATGTCGCAGCCCAATATAATTTAGCACTCATGTATGACAACGGCCAAGGTGTGCCGCAAAATAACGAAAAAGCGATAAAATGGTACACAAAAGCCGCAAACCAAGGTGATGCTCCCGCCCAATATAACTTAGGGCTCATATACGATTACGCCGAAAATTACGACGAAGCCATAACATGGTATACCAAAGCTGCCAAGCAGGGCTTTGATATGGCACAAACCAATTTGGGAACCATCTACTACAACGTTTATGCTACACCCGAAGCATACAAAAAAGCCAAAATATGGTTTTTAAAAGCCGCCGAGCAGGGTAATGTGAGTGCTCAAGCCAATTTGGGCATGATGTATAATTACGGTCAAGGCACGCCTCAAGATTTTCAAGAAGCCATAAAATGGTATCAACAAGCTGCTACGCAAAAGGATGAGGTGGCTTTAGGAGCTTTAGGGCTTATCTATTTGAACGGTACGGGTGTCGCAAAAGATATCAATAAGTCTCTTTCACTTTTTCAAGAAGCGATTTCGCGGGGGGATATATTCTCAAAATGTTTTATCGCCTACCCTTTAGTTGAAGTCGGTAGATTTAAAGAGGCAAAACAGTATGTCCAAAAAGGCTATCTTGAAGGCGAAAAAGAGAACTGTGCGCAAACGTGGAATGATTTAAAACTTGAACAATATTAAGTAGCCATCCGAGCAATTAACACTTTTGTAATACTCTTTTATCTATAATCCTATACTAGACTTCTTGCAAAACTCCCAAATAGTCTCAGAGCCAAGAGACGTAGTGAGATTGGGCTTTTCTTCTTTAAGTGCGTAGCCGTAGCTACGGCTACGCTAAAAAGAACCTGCCTTGATCACACTATGCTTTTAAGTGCTGAGTCTATCTGGGAGTTTTGCAAGAAGTCTAATACATTGTCAAGCATAGAACGGTTTTACACGTAAATTTAAAAGCCGCCTTATTATCTACAAATTTTTAGTGTGAATTTACCTCTTTTCTTGTTTAATAACACTGTGTAGTCGGTTCGTCAATATCTGCATATGACCGATACGTGACCCAAAATATTTTATGATTTCATTACACATTACGTTGGAGCATTAAAATGTATGACAATCTTTCCATAGGAAGTAAAATCCATATTCCGTTAATCGGCTCGATCATTTTAGGCATAACTCTGATATTAATTACTTCATATTTTTCACTTGAGAAGATTGAACATGATATTTATGAAAACGAAGAGAAGAACCTTCTCGTTTATATTGAAAACCAGATGGCGGCCAAAAACGGCATTGGGCTTACCAACGCCATTAACCTTGCGCAAAACAGTGCTATTATCGAATCACTCGCTACTAACAATAGAGTGCTGGCGCAACAGGGACTGGATCGTTTGGTTACAAACTACAAAAAGAGTACCGGCTATAAAAACGTCAAGATTCATCTACACACGAAAGATGTCAAAAGTTTTTTACGCCAATGGAAACCCAATAAAAACGGTGATGACCTTAGTGGGTTTAGACATACCATTACACACGTTAAAAAGACCAAAGAGCCTTTGGTAGCCGTAGAAGTCGGGCGTGCCGGCATGACGTTGCGCGGACTCGCTCCGGTATTTAACGGCGACGAGTATGTAGGCTCTGTAGAGTTCATTCAAGGCTTTAATTCGGTGGTCAAAGCCGCTAAAGCAGAGATGGATGCTAGCGTTTTAGTGCTCATGGATTCTAAACTGCTTGATATCGCTTCACTACTTAACAATGCACTCAAATCTAAATACTGCGTCTTATCTCAAAAAGAGGAGATCACCAATAAAGCGCTTTTAGAAGAGCTCAAGCCACTCAATATCAATGAGCAAAAACGCGCCTTTAAAACCGAGCACTTTTTTGTGGTAAAAGAGGCTATTAATGATTATAGCGGAGAGCGTATCGGTAATGTTGTGATTGCCAAACCGCTCAATGTCGTTAACAAAGCCGTCGATCAGGCTAAAAGCGGCTTGATCACCCAGATCGCTATTATGGCGATTATCGATATTACGATTATTGTTATTTTAATCCTGATTTTACGCTATGCCGTCAGCCGTCCCATGGTAGAGCTTGAGCAGAAGATGAGCAACATCGCTGAGGGCGAAGGCGATTTGACACAACGCCTTAGCATTAAAAACAAAGATGAGATCGGTGTTGTTGCCGGCTATATCAACACCTTTATCGAACGTGCACATCACATCATGTCCAAAGCCAAAGACTCCTCATCCACCAATAGCGAAACCGCTAGCGAACTGCGTAAACAGATGGCCTCTATTTCAGCCGGTATCGAAGAGCAGGAGCGTTTTGTTGCCGATACGGTGAAAAAAAACAGCCATGTCAAAACGAGTATTACACAGACTGTGACCTTTACCAAGGCCTCCGAAGAGAAGATTCTCGATGCCGATAGTAAACTGCGCGATGCCACCGATGCGTTTATCAAACTCGTTGATACACTACAAACCAATGCCCAAAGCGAAATCGAAATGGCCAATAAACTCCAAACGCTTACCGGCGAGGTTGAGCAGACCAAACAGATTCTTGAGGTAATCTCCGACATTGCCGATCAGACCAACTTGCTAGCACTAAATGCGGCTATCGAAGCGGCACGTGCGGGTGAGCATGGCCGTGGCTTTGCCGTGGTTGCCGATGAGGTGCGCAAACTGGCAGAACGTACGCAAAAATCGCTCGCTGAGATTACCGCTACCGTTAACGTTATCGTACAGTCAATTATGGATATTAGCTCAGAAATGAGTGAGAGTACCGCTACCGTACAAGAGCTTCTTGATAACTCCGAATCGGTCAAGAATACGATTGAAAACACTACTTATAGTATGCACGATGCCGTAGATATCTCAAGCAAAGTCGTCACCCAAAATACCGAAGTGATGCAAAGTGTTGAAGATGTGAGCAATAATATTGAAAGTATTCACTCCATATCGGCAAAAAACACACGTAGCATCGAAGATATCCGTGCACTTACACAACGCCTTGATGAGATTGTGGCCGAACTTAGCGGCAATCTTAATCAATTCAGAACCTAATAATAGGCTCTGAAGCCATCATAACCCCTTACATACCCCTCAACACGACTTTCGCTATAATTGCGCCTACAGTTGCTGCCGTAGCAGGAGTAACTGAGATCACGTTATACAAAGGAGTCACATTATGAAGAATGTGAATACGGGGAAATATCGCCCTTATCCGAAAATCACCTTGCCAAACCGTACTTGGCCGGACAACACTATTACCAAAGCGCCGATCTGGTGCAGTGTTGACCTTCGTGACGGCAATCAAGCCTTGGTTACACCAATGAATCTCGATCAAAAACTTGAACTCTACACCCTCCTGCTACAACTTGGATTTAAAGTAATCGAAGTGGGGTTTCCCTCCGCTTCCAAAGTCGAATTCGATTTTTTGCGCACACTGGTGGAGCGCGATCTTATTCCCGATGATGTTACCATTCAGGTTTTGGTGCAAGCGCGCGAGCATCTTATTGCGCGGACGTTTGAAGCGCTTAAAGGAGTAAAAAGCGCCATTGTGCACCTTTATAACTCCACATCAATCGCACAACGAAAGATTGTTTTTAAAAAAGAGAAAGAGGAGATCATCACACTCGCGCTTGAGGGTGTCGATCTGGTTAAAAAATACGAAGCCGCTCACGAGGGCACAATCACACTGGAGTATTCGCCTGAGAGTTTTACCGGAACCGAACTTGAATTTGCCGCTAGAATCTGCAACGCCGTTACGGCGCGCTGGGGCATTAAAGAGGGGCGTGAAGTCATCATTAATCTTCCGGCAACGGTAGAGATGAGCACGCCCAATCTCTATGCCGATCAAATCGAATGGATGAGCCGCCATCTTGATAACCGCGAGCATGTGCTTATCTCAACGCATACGCATAACGACCGCGGCACTTCCGTAGCCGCCACCGAACTGGCCCTTTTAGCCGGAGCCGACCGCGTTGAGGGAACGCTGCTTAGCAACGGTGAGCGCACCGGAAACGTAGACATTATCACACTGGCACTCAACATGTATACGCAAGGCGTCGATCCAAAGCTTGATTTTAGTGACGTTAACACCGTTACCAAAGTGGTAGAGCACTGCACCGATATCGAAACTCATGTGCGCCATCCTTATGTGGGCGAACTGGTGTACACCGCGTTCTCAGGCTCACACCAAGATGCCATCAACAAAGGAATGGCGTATCAGCGCGCCAAACATGAAGCCTTTTGGGAAGTGCCTTACCTGCCCATCGATCCCGAGGACGTAGGGCGCAGTTACGAGAGCATTATCCGCATTAACTCGCAATCAGGCAAAGGCGGAGTTGCTTATATTCTTGAAGAGAAATTTGGTTATCAACTCCCTAAAAAGATGCATCCCGAAATCGGGCGTATCGTGCAAGCCGTTACCGATGAGCAGGGTCGTGAACTTGAGCCGGAAGAGATTCTTGATATTTTTGAAAAAAGCTACTTTGAACCTAAAGAGCACATTTCGTTTATGGATATGTCGATTCACTCCGAAACCAGTAAAGATAAAACCGTCAAGGCCGTTTTAACCTATAACTATGAGGGCAAAGAGATCAAAGCCGAAGGCGTGGGCAACGGCCCCATCGATGCCTGTCGTAAAGCGCTTGGAAAAAACTATCCGCATACCTTTGTTTTACGCTCTTACAGCGAACACTCCTGCGGGGAGCGCTCTTCGGCCAAGGCGATCGCTTATATTGAGATCGAGTCACCGCAAAGCGGCAGCGTCTTTGGCGTGGGTCGTGATACCGACATCGCCATCGCTTCGGTGCAGGCGCTTTTTAGTGCCCTTAACCGCGCGTTTGCCTAAAGCTTACATGTAACACTAAAAACTAAGACCCACCGCAATTTCAGGATAGCCGTTTGAGGTATCGTCCTGATCGGTGTCGTAATACTCTTGCACCCATCCAATGGTTGCGTATCCGTGCGATCCGTTAATCATTGAAACACCGATACGACCGCCATAAACATTATAGTCTTCAAAATCGATTCCGTGTGCCGATCCTAAAAATGTGCGTCGGTAAAAACCGCCGAGATAGGGGCGTATTTTAGCCTCAATCGGAATCACATAGGTTAAAGGAACACTCAACTCATTAATACTCGGCTCTCCGCCAAACCAACCGCGATACTCCAAACCCGCCAAAAGATTGTCAATCACGAAGTAGTTGGCACTCACCCCTACAATAGTATAGTTACTGCCATACCCGCTACCCGCACTAATGCTGATACCAAAATTTTTCTGACCTTGCGAATAGATATCACCTAAAAGCGCTACCGCGAAAAAGATACCGACAACGATATATTTCATGATGCCTCCTTAAAAACTGCTCACTCAAGGTATCTTCTGGTGCGTAAAGTCAGTTAAAAAATCAACCCCTCTTCTTCACTGCTGCTATCGGTGGCAAGCGGTGGCTTGGAAATCTCCGTAAAGTACTCTTTACGCCCTTTATACGTTGTCTCAATCACGCCGTCAGGTTTATCAAAATGGCGTTTTGTCTGCGGATAGATGCGGATCAGACGCTCATAATAGTGGCGAAATCCGGGTCCCGCTACACGTCCGCCTGTCTCGCCTTTGCGCATTGGGGTGTTGTCATCATTACCGAACCAGACAACGGTCTCCATACTCGGCGAATAGCCTGCAAACCATCCATCCATCTCATTATTGGATGTTCCCGTTTTCCCTGCAATATCAATGCCGCGTACGCCTGCGCGCCTGCCGGTACCGCGTTTTACGACATCTTGCAATATTGTCGTCATCAGATACGACTGTTGCGGCGATGTAATATAACGCTCGTGACTCTCATACGAAGCGGTACGACCAAAACTATCCGAAACAGTGCGTACCAATACCGGCTCAACTTGTATACCGTGATTGGCAAACGAGGTGTAATATCCCGCCAAAGAGAGCGGTGAAAGTGAGATGGAACCCAGTGAGAGCGAAAGGTCATGCGGCAGGTCTTTGATGCCAAAGCGTTTCATTTCGCCTAGCATCATCGACAATCCGACATCGGTAACCAAATTGATCGTGGCAAGGTTGCGCGAATGCACCAGCGCTTCACGCAGTGTCATTAAGCCCTCATAATCTTTCTCATAGTTTTTGGGCTGCCACTTTTGAATTTCATCCCCTTTTTTATACTCGTATGTGCGCGCGACGTCTGCGAGTTCCGTGGCTCCGCTATAGCCAAGATCAAGCGCCACTTGAAACAAAAACGGTTTAAATGCCGAACCGGGTTGCCGAAGCCCCTGCGTGGCACGATTATATGAGCTTTTCACATAATCCACGCCGCCAACCATAGCTACAACATCGCCGCTAGAGGGATCAATACTCACCAATGCACCGTTAAGCAATGTCGCATTAAAGTCCTGATCGTTCTCTGCACGCTTACATGCAAGATCGTATGCGTACTTCAAACTTTCGCGGGCGGCCTCTTGAAGCTTAAGATCAATCGTCGTATAAACCTCATAACCACCGCTTCTTATATCTCCAAAATCGCCACTTAGCTGACGCACCACTTCATCTACCACATAGGGTGCGCGGTTTTTAGTAAGGGTGTCATCAAACACTTCAGGACGCTCCTGCGTTGCCTTAATGTACGTTACTTCATCAATCCAACCCAATTGATGCATCCGCGAAATCACCCGATTTGCGCGCCCTAATGAGAGCTCATAATTTTTAGTCGGCGAATAGTAGCTGGGTGCTTTAGGCAGTCCGACTAAAATCGCCATCTCTTTGAGGCTCAAACGATCCAGCGGTTTACGGAAGTAGCCCTCCGCCGCCGTTTTGATACCGAAATAGCCGTGACCGAGATAGATCTCATTAAGATAGCGCTCTAATATCTCCTCTTTACTCAGTTCGGTCTCTATTTTAAGCGAAAAAAGCATCTCTTTAAGTTTTCTGACAATCTTCTTCTCACGTGAGAGGAGTCGGTTTTTCACCAGCTGTTGCGTAATGGTACTCGCCCCCTCAACCATACCGCCCGCTTTGATATCTTTTAAAATCGCCCTAAAAATGGCATCAATGTTAATACCGGGGTGTTCAAAAAATATCGTATCTTCAATCGCCAAAAGCGCTTCGATAAGGCGTGGTGGGATCTCATCAAATGTGGCATACATGCGATGCTCTTTATCAAAAATATTGGCAATAAGCTCACCGTTTCGATCATAAATTTTAGTAGTAAGCGGCGGACGATAGTTAATGAGTTGCTGCGTCTCATGGCCGTATACTTTAATAAAATAGAGTGCGCCGATAACAGGTATTATGAGTAGCGTCAGTGCCAAAATCCATAACGCTTTTTTCATACGCGAAACTCCCGTTGTACAAAACTGGCATCAATCAATGTCTGGGTATAAGGCGATGCGGGATACTGCATCACATGATGCATCGTGCCGTGTTCTTGAATAGTACCGTTTTTAATCACGCAAATGGTATCGCAAAGCGCTGCGGCACTGGCAATATCGTGTGTGACAAAGAGCATTTTAAACCCCATCTCCTCTTGAAGCGCCTTAAGGAGTGCAATAATCACTTCGCGCGTCTGAGGATCAAGTGCGGTGGTCGGTTCGTCAAGCAACAAGAGTTGCGGCGATGATCCCAGTGCCATGGCAATCACCACCCGCTGAAGCTGTCCACCCGAAAGCTCGGGAGCAAAACGCTCAAGCAATACCGGATCAAGTCCGACATGCTCAAACAGCATCTTTACGTTTTCACCCTCAATAAAAAATTGATCTTTAATCTTGGTGAGCGGCGATAGTGCGGTAAATGGATTTTGCGGCACAAAGCCAATGGTTTCGCCACGCTTAAGCACAAAATCGGCATCATAATCAAGGTGCAACCGCATGGTTGCAGGCAACATGCCCAATAGCGCTTTAAGCGTCAACGACTTGCCGCTACCGCTCTGCCCTACCAGTGCAAGCGAACGTGTGATCTCAAATTCGATATCCACCAAAGTTTTATCATCAAGATCAATCTGCAATCGCTCTACTCGCATCGGCACCTCCTTTTAAGATAAGACTTCTTGCAAAACTCCCAAATAGACTCAGAGCCAAGAGACGTAGCAATCTTGAACTTTTTTCTTTGCGCGCGTAGCTACGGCTACGCTAACAAGAACCTGCCTTGATCACACACAGCTTTTAAGTGCTGAGTCTATCTGGGAGTTTTGCAAGAAGTCTATAGACTATTTTAGCTAAATTAGTGCCGCAAGCTGCTTTAGCGCCGACTCGAACCGCTCATCATCCACCCCAAGCCGCGCTATTAGCCGAATAATGGCGCGATCCACCGTAGGTTGGCGAATGGCTCCGACAATCACGCCTTGTTCTAGCATCGTCGATTGAATCTGCATTACACGACGGTTATCGCCAATCTCTACAGGCACAATCAATCCTTTACATGTAAGGCCAAGAATCTCCTGAACACGTTGCTGACGCGCCTGAATCGTTACATGCAAGGCTTGGGCGTGTGCAACAATATACTCCAGCGCCATATGCGCTTTTTGGGTCTCAAAAAGCGACGGTGCGGTGGCGTATATGATAGGCTTGGCGCGGTTGAGCAGAAAGTCGATTATAGAGTGTGAGGCCAAAATGTACGCGCCAAAACCGCCATACGCCTTGCCCAACGTGCCCATTTTAATGTGATTTTCCTGAGGTGCAATGTTGTAATAATCAAACACTCCCATCAGCTTACTGCCGACAACGCCGCTACTGTGCGCTTCATCAACAATTAAAAGCGCGTCAAACCGATCCGCAAGTTCAAAAATGTGCCGATCCAGCAGATCGCCGTCCATCGAGTAGATACCCTCTACGGCAATAATCTTGCGCCCCGCTTTACATGTAAGCAATTTGGCTTCAAGATCGTTGGCATCATTATGGGCAAAGGTGACACGTTTGCCGCTAATATTACCGCCGGCAAGCTGGCCTGATGCGTGATATTTTTCATCCATAAAGAGCGTATCGCCTCTACGCACCAGCGCTTCGATCATGGCGATATTGGCGCTAAAACCACTGCCGACTACCACACCCGTTTCAAAGCCGTTGGCCGCACATAGCGCTTTTTCAAAATCGTTGTGAATTTCATGATAGCCGTTAACCAGCATGGAGGCTTTGGAGCCGTAACTCGAACGCTCTTCAAATGCTTTACATGTAAGCTCAAAAAGCTCGCGGTTTTCAGCAAGCCCCAAATAGTCATTAGAGGCTAGATCAAGCAGATTGGCATCAAATATACGGCGTTCGCGCCAGCGTCCTGCGCGTTTGAGCGCGGCGACTTCACCCGCGTAGTATTCACTCATACACTAAATTCCGGCCTGTTCACCCATCTGCCGCATCATCTGAAACTCATCGAGTATCTGCTTACACTGTTCAGAGTCAATCGCTTCATGCTCAATGCCATTGGCAATTTGATGAAAGTGATCAAAGAGCGTATGGATATTGTGGCGCTCTTCGATCTGATCGTCGTTTAGCTCGTTCTCTTTGGCAAACGCATCAATTTGTGCAATTACCGATTCAAACTCTTTGAGTATTTCACTATTAAGCAGTTCATACAACTCTTGGCAGGGTGTCATACTTATCATTTGGTTATCCTTTAATTTCGTGGCGTTTTTTCCAGCTCTTTAATAAACGCGCCGATTGCTTTTATACGGCTCTCATCACTGGGGTGGGTCGAGAGAAATTCAGGTGGTTTCTCGCCGCCCATCGCTTTCATGCGTTTCCAAAACGCTACCGCTTCATACGGATTATACCCCGCCTGATACATCAGATACAAACCAATCTGATCCGCTTCACTCTCATGCGAACGGCTAAAAGGCAGCATCACGCCAAGCTGAGCCGTCATGCCATACGCTTGCGAATAGAGGTTTTGATACTCCGGCGGCACGTTAAGCGCAATCGCCAGCGCCTGCATCCCCACATTGTTAAGCATCTGATGTGACATGCGTTCCGCACCGTGACGCGCCAGTGCATGAGCGATTTCATGCCCCATTACGGTCGCAACCTGATCATCATTTTGTGCCAGATCGACAATGCCTTGATAGAAAAAGACTTTGCCCCCAGGCAGACAAAACGCGTTGAGTACCGGCTCATCAATCAGATGAAACTCCCACTGATACTCCTCATGCCCTGACACCGCGGCGATTTTTTGTCCAATACGGCGAATACGTGCAGTAACGCTTTTATCGGTACTGATCTTCGCACTTTTCAGCAGTTTTTGCGATTCGCTAAGCCCTAGTGCCATCTCCTCATTATGCGAAAGAAAAATAAGCTGGGAGCGGTTGGTTACCGGCGTTTTGGCACATCCACCCAAAAATAGCAATGCCGCCAATACTACAATCCAATATCTCATACTGCCTCCAAAAACGGTTTTAAGACTTCAACGCTTAAGCCCATGGCACAACTCTCAAAGCCTTTAACCTCGCGGATGTAGGGTTTGCAAAAGCCCTCGACCATGCACGCCCCCGCTTTGCCCTGCCACTCGCCCGAATCCAGATAGCGCGCAATCGCATCCGCATCAAACGTATCAAACCGATAATCGGTTGATGAAATGTCCACAAGCTCCAAAGCGGCCGAACGGTAAATCATACATGTAATAATAGACGTTTGTGAACCGCTTTGCGTCATCAAAATATTGCGCGCATCCTCAACACTGCGTGCTTTGCGCAAAATATGCCCCTGTGACGTGACTACGGTATCGGCTACCAAAAGCGGCATCTGCTTATAATCAAACTGCGCTAATGCCGCTTTATATTTTCCCAAAGTTGCCTGATATACAAAATTTTTAGGCGATGCAGTGACAATCTGCTCTTCGTCAAAATTAACACCCGATTGTATAAAATCGATCCCACTTGCACGTAAAAGCTCGGCGCGGGTTTGAGATGAAGAGCACAGACGTAACATCTAATGATTCAGCATGACACCTAGAAAAATCGCCGCAATTCCCAGTGCGATATTCACCGGTACCATCACTTTGGCAATAAGCCCAAGTAGCGCTTTGGCCTTAGCATTATCACCCGCATCAATAGCGTGTCGTGCTTTGTTGCGACGCAGTATCATTGCCCCAAGATTAAGCGCCATCACCATCCAAATTGCCTCTTTAATAATCACAAGCATTTTCATATCGCTATGGTGCAAATCCAGTGCAATCGCCATAATCAGCGCCGTAAATAGCAATATAATGACAAACGGTGCTACCAGCATAAAAAGATTTTTTAGCGTATGCGCACGCTGCGACGGCTCTAGCGTTGCGAGTGTGTCGTGCGCCGCAAAACGTATTGCAATCATACCGCCTACCCAGATAACGGCGGAGATTACATGTAAAAAGATAATAATCGTGCGGTACTCGGCAAATAGCTCCGTCATGACGTAAGTTCCCCGTTCACATACCCAAGCGCTTTCGCTTTCGCTTCGTTCACCTTAGTAACATCCTTACCGCCGGCCTGCGCAAAGTCGGGCCGTCCACCGCCGCCGCCGCCAAGTACGGGTGCAACGTTTTTAATCCAATCACCCGCTTTGAGTGACGCGTTTTTAACGCCTGCGGCAATCAGCACTTTGTCACCTTTAACCTGAAAGAGCATCACTGCAATCTGTTCGTGCTGATTTTTAATCTCATCAATACGCTCTTTAATATCGCCCGCGCCAATCTCCTCGACAATTACGTCAACTCCGCCGATTCGGTTTACATGTAACTCCTCTTTAGAGGCGTTTTGTGCCGCAACAAGCTCCTCTTTGAGCACTTTTGCCTGCTCTTTTAAACGCTCGATTCCGGCAAGAAGATCGCGGTTTTTAACCGCCTCTTCGGCGCTTTGTAGCGTATGGCGCTGTGCTTTAAAGTAGTTATACGCCGCACTGCCGCACACCGCTTCAATGCGGCGCACTCCCGCACTCACCCCGCTCTCTTTGGTAATGATAAAAGTACCGATATTTGCGGTATTTTCCACATGACACCCCCCGCAAAACTCAATGCTTGCTTCGCCAAACTGCACCACGCGCACCGTGTCGCCGTATTTCTCGCCAAACTGCGCTTTAGCGCCGCTGTGTTTGGCGTCGTCAATGCTCATCTCGCGTGTCATGTTTGCGATACCGCGCGCGATCTCAACATTAACCTGCTCTTCCACCTCGGCAATCTCCGCTTCGCTCATCGCTTTGGGATGCGAAAAGTCAAAACGCAGACGGTGCGCTTCAACGAGTGAGCCCGCTTGCGTGATATGCTCGCCTAAAACATCATACAAGGCGGCGTGTAGCAGATGGGTTGCCGAGTGGTGTTTGACCACCTCAAGGCGCTCGATATCCACTTTTGAGTGAATCTGCTCACCGCTCA
Source organism: Sulfurimonadaceae bacterium (assembly GCA_050292115.1). Classification (GTDB taxonomy): domain Bacteria; phylum Campylobacterota; class Campylobacteria; order Campylobacterales; family Sulfurimonadaceae; genus JAFGUB01. The sequence goes on from JBNKLA010000092.1 coordinate 13,644, forward strand.
CAATAGTGTGTGTGGCATAAATATGCGAAAGGTTTAGACCATGAAATTTTTTGGTATTCAGCACTTCGGCGCGGCCGACAATTTCGCCTTTATCGCCAACTTGCCCGCCGCTTTCGGCGTAAAAGGGGGTTTGATCTAAAAGCACCCACCCTTTTTGCTCTACATGTAAGGCCTCGACAATGCCAAAATCTTCGCTAAGTAGCGCCAACACTTTGCCATTGGATTCCAGTGCGTTGTAGCCCACAAAGCTATTTTCGCCAAAACGCTCCAAGAGGGCTTTAAAATCGCCGCTTACACTGGCATCGCCGCTCCCTTTCCATGAGGCTTTGGAGCGTTCACGTTGCGCTTGCATCAGACGCTCAAAAGTCTCCGTATCGAGTTTGAGATTTTTTTCACGTAGCATATCTTCGGTGAGATCGAGTGGAAAACCGCATGAATCATAAAGCTTAAACGCCACTTCACCGCTAAAGACCTCGGTGGTATTGGCAAGTTCTGCATTAAACATCTCAATGCCCGAGGCGATAGTGCGGTAAAAGCTTTGCTCTTCCAGTTCAATCAGCTCTTTCACAACGCCCGCCTTCTCTTCAAGATAAGGATAGGCGCTTTTCATCAGCTCTACAACCGTATCTACAATTTGGTACATAAACGGCGCTTTAAATCCTAGCAGATACCCATGACGCACCGCACGGCGCAAGATACGACGAAGCACGTAGCCGCGCCCTTCGTTGGAGAAGTTAATGCCCTGAGCAAGCATAAAGGTCACGGTACGGATATGATCGGCAATCACGCGGTACGACGCACCGCTTTCGTACATGTAAGGCTTTTCGATAAGCGTTTCGACTTTACGGATGATTGGCATAAAGAGCGACGAGTCGTAGTTGCTACGCGCACCCTCTTTTACCGCGACAACGCGCTCCAACCCCATTCCAGTGTCGATGGAGGGCTTGGGAAGCGGATGCAGTTCGCCTTTTTTATTGCGCTCATACTGCATAAAGACCAGATTCCAAATCTCTAAAAAGCGATCACCGTCACCGCCCATGTAATCCTCGGGACCGTTAAAGTGCTCCGCGCCCTGATCGACAAAAATTTCCGAACACGGCCCGCATGGCCCAGTATCGCCCATTTGCCAGAAATTATCTTTGTCACCCAAACGCATAATGCGATCTGCGGCAATGTACTTTTGCCAAATCGCTTCGGCTTCATCATCGCTCTCGTGCACCGTTACCCAGAGTTTTTCCACCGGAAGCTCCAGCACCTCGGTGACAAACTCCCACGCATACGCAATCGCCTCTTCTTTAAAATAGTCGCCAAAACTAAAGTTGCCCAGCATCTCAAAAAAGGTATGGTGGCGCGCGGTATGGCCGACGTTTTCAAGGTCGTTGTGCTTACCGCCGGCGCGCACGCACGTCTGACATGACGTGGCACGCGGGTTTTGCGGGGCGGGAACTTCGCCTGTAAAGATCGACTTAAACGGTACCATTCCGGCGTTGTTAAACAGCAACGATGCATCATCAGGTACAAGCGGGGCACTCTGTATGCGCTCATGCTGTTTGGATTCAAAAAATTTCAAATAGGCTTCTCTAACGTCCATTCTCACTTCTTACATGTAAAATTACGAGATTATAGCGAACGAAGTGTTATAATGGCGTGAAAGCAAGCTTTAAAAGGATCGTATTATGGTTCAAAAACAGTGCACCACCCTTGATGAAGTCCGTAGTGAAATTGATGCTATCGATGATGAAATTATTGAACTCATGGCCGATCGCAACGGCTTTATCAAGCAAGCCGCGCATTTTAAAGAGAGCGTCGAAGAGGTCAAAGCACCTGATCGCATCGATTATGTGCTGGAACGCGTTCGCCACAAAGCGCTCACCCTTGGACTTAATCCGCATCTGGTATCGCGTATTTACGAGCTGATGATCGAGGAGATGGTCGAATCCGAGATTGCGCAGTTTCGGGATATTAAAGGGTTTTAAAAAATAAGCAGTTCGCGTTTGCCGTCAAGCGGATAGCATCCCGTTTTCGCAATGTAATAGTTTTCATCTTTGATTTTAAAAAAGTCGTGTCCGTGCAGATGCACGACCTCTGCATTTTTTTGCGAAATCACTTTATAGGCATACTGGCTGATTTTACACAGTACCTTATTATCGGGGTTTTCATTGAAAAACACAAGGGATTCGTTGGCCCACAGACCCATAGTAAAAAGCAGTGACATTATTATAAGACGCATTTCAATCCTTTTTTTAAAATGATAACCTAAAAATTCCGCTACTATTTGCCGTTTTGACGCGATTTACGCTTTTGCAGGTAAAAATAAGCGCCGAAAAGTACTATTGATCCCACTATTGCAATGATAGTAATCTGTGATAGATAGGTCTTAACAAGTGCCTCATTTTCCCCAAGAATATACCCAAGCACAATCAAAATTGCACTCCATATTCCTGCACCGAGTGCCGTGTAGATACTAAAAACACGTAGATCCATTTTGGAGAGTCCGGCGGGAATGGAGATAAGCTGCCTGATTCCCGGAATAAGCCGTCCGGTAAAGGTGGAGATATGACCGTGTTTATTAAAAAAATCATCCAGTTTATCCAGCATTTCGGGCTGAATCAATACATATTTACCGTAGCGCTCAAGTAGCTTGCGCCCGATAAACAGCGCTCCAAAATAGTTGATAAACGCGCCTGTCAGCGAACCCGCAATGGCTGCGAGTAGCGTAAAAAACATATCCATCTCACCCTTACTGGCCAGATATCCTGCGGGAATCAGTACGATTTCACTCGGAAAGGGAATAAACGAGCTCTCAATGCTCATGAGCAAAAAAATTCCCGGATATCCCAGATCAAAAATCGTATCCACCAGCCACTGTGCCATTTCATGAATCATAGATGTTCCTGTATGTAGTTAATAATATTTTTGGCTCCATCAGGTGCAATGAGCGCTTGCACCCCACGACTTTTTGCTTCAAGATCTTCATGTAAGAGCGCAATGATCGAACGTGATAGTGTGACGCTTTGGCGTTCGCACCATGCCAGATTCTGCTTACGCAAAAACTCGGCGTTGTGGTATTGATGATCGCCCGCCGCATAAGGATAGGGAATAAAAAATGCGGGAATGCCTGCCGCGCAAAACTCCCACACGCTGCTTGCGCCTGCTCTTGCCACGGCCAGATCGCTACGCTCTAGCAGTACGGGAATCTCCGAGCTAAATCCATAAAGTTCGATTTCCAGCCCTTGATCGCCATACACTTTTTTAACCCGTTCATAATCACTCTCGCCACACTGGTGAATAATATGAATCCCTTTGGAGTGTAAAATCGGCGCCAGTTCAAGCGCCAGATCATTAATAAAGCGCGCGCCTTGCGAACCGCCTAAAAAAATGATGCTTTGTACCGCTTTACGCACACGTGCCACTTTAAAAAAGCGGTGTGAAACCGGATAATCTTTTAAAGGTGACGCATCATCATAAGAGCTAAAAAAAGCGCGGGCACGCGGACGCAGAAGGGTATTGAGTTTTCCCGCCACGGCGTTTTGCTCATGAATAAAAAACGGCACACGCACCATCATGGCCGCAAACGATGCCGGCGCCGCCGAATACCCCCCCACGCTGATTACCGCATCAACCTTTTCGCGGCGCATAATTTTAAAGACATCCCTCATCGCTTTAAGCACCCCAAAAAGCGCTTTTAACTTTCCAAAACCTTTTTTGTTGACTACCCCTGTCGTACTCAAAAAATAGCGTTGATGAAACCCTTTGTCATCTTCAAACCAACTGCGATCTTGTCCCGAGCGCGACCCGACATACAGGCAATCGTGCCCCGCTTCCAGCGCCGCTTCTTTAAGCGCGCGCGCAATCGCCAAATGACCGCCCGTACCGCCGCCGGTGATTAAGATATTCATGTGCGCTTTCTTTGTACTTTTTTTGAGACCATCAACACCATTCCAATACCGATAGAAGCGCCCATCATTGCTGAACCGCCGTAACTCAAAAACGGTACCGAAATCCCTTTGATCGGTGTGAGTCCGCTAATACCGTAAGCGTTTATCAAAAATGCAAACACCACCAGTAATCCGCTTCCTAAAGTAAAAAGAAAATAGATATTGTTGGGCGAACGGTTGGCAATGCGAAAAATGCGGTGCAATACCCATACAAAAAGTAGCGTAATTCCCAAAACCCCCATAAATCCAAACTCTTCGGCAATGCCGGCAAGCACAAAGTCGGTGTGCACTTCGCTCAAAAAACCGAGTTTGAACGTGCCCGATCCCAGTGACGTGCCAAAGAGTCCGCCGTTATTAATGGCGTTAAGCGAGTGGCCAATCTGATAAGGCTCTTCGGTATTGGCAATGCGCAGATGCTGTGCAATCGACTCGGGAAACAGTTGCAACACATTTTGCTGTGCCAAAGCCCACCACGATTTAATCCGCTCAATACGGTGTTCGGCCATCATAATAAAAAAAACAAAAAAACCAAATGCCCCCAATAACAACGTAAGAAAGAAGCGAAAACTGCTTCCGGCAAAAAAGAGTAAAAAAGCCATGGTAAGCCCCAAAACTACAACCTGACCCAGATCTTTTTGAATCACGGCAATCAAGAACATCACGATGACAAACACCACGGCGTAAGGAAGAAACCGAATCATCTCCTCTTTTAAACTCACCTGCTCGTCATTACCGATTTTACGTGCAAAACTCCACGCCAAAAAGTAAACGAATCCCACTTTAAAAAACTCTACGGGTGCAAGTGAAAAGCCAAAAAGCTTAATCCAGCGCGAAGCGCCCCCAATTTCGGTAACCAGCGATGAAGGTAAAAACGGCATCGCAATCATGAGCGTAAGCCCCGTAAAAAAGAGCGTAAAGCCGATACGATGTAGCCAAACATCGGGATCAAGTTGCGCAAGACTCCACATAACGATAATCGAACCTGCACCAAAAATAGCTTGACGAATCGCAAAATGAAACTCGTCGTATCCAAAAAAGACGACGGTATAGGTTGATAGCGAATACGCCATCATGATCCCAATAGTAATCAGCGACGTCACAATAAAAAAAAGAGTACGATCGGCCATTATTTTTGCTCTTGCGCGTCTGAATTTTGATTGCTATTTTATCGGTTTCGATCTAAAAAGCCCATGATAACAACATGGTACGTTTATTGCTTGTCTGTTAATAACCCAAAAAGGAGAAACCATGATCTCAACATCACGCGCACACGGCATCATTGACGCGGCCCTTGATTATCGGGCAATGCGCCAGGATCTGATTGCCGGTAATATCGCCAATGCCGATACGCCGTTTTACCGTCCGCGCGATGTTGATTTTAATCAGGTGCTCTTGCAAAAATGCAATGAAGCTTTTGGCACCAAAAACAGCAATCAGCTTGAGATGGCTACCACACAAGAGGGTCATATGAGCGCTTATACGGAATCTGATCCTCAAAAACCCACCCTCTTTTTCCGTGACGGCCACACCGCACGCAATGACGGCAACAGTGTCGATATCGATGTGGAGAGCACCGAGCTGAGTAAAAATCAGATGATGTTCAACGCGCTCATTGCCGCACGCAAAAAAAGCGCCGGCATTTTTAGAGCCGTGCTTGAAGCTTCGGGCAAAACCTCGTAAAGGTTAGGATATGAGTTTTTTAAACAGTTTTGATATCAGCGGTTACGGCCTCTCCGCCCAACGCGCACGCGTGAATGCGATTAGCTCCAACATCGCTAACGCACAAACCACACGCACCGACGAAGGCGGCCCCTACCGCCGCCGCGAAGTGGTTTTTAAAGCGATTGATTTTAACGAAGTCTACAATCAAGCCCTCAATGAAAACACAAACCAACTTGGCTACTCCGACCCACTCCGCGAAAACGAAGAGGGGCTAAAAGTGAATCCTGCTATAATGAGTGTAGTTGTAGATAAGATCGTGCGTGACGACAGCGATCCGAAACTCAAATACGATCCGGCGCATCCCGATGCCGATGCAAACGGATACGTGGCGTATCCCAATATTAATCCGGTGATCGAAATGGCCGATTTAGTAGAAGCGACCCGCTCATATCAAGCCAACGTAGCGGCATTTGAAAGTGCCAAACAGATGGTCAATAGCGCCATCTCGCTACTACAGGCGTAAGGAGAAGTATTATCATGGCTGTTGATAAAATTAACGCGCTCTCCACTGCCGAACTGCTGGAGCAAAAAGGCGCTGATGCCACCAAAAAAGGGGGCGAAGCGTTTGCCAATCAGCTCAAATCGGCTATGGAAGAGGTCAATACCGAGCAGGTCAAAGGCGAAAAAGCGCTTAGCGATCTGGCGACCGGACAGGTAAAAGACCTGCATCAAGCCGCCATTGCCATCGGCAAAGCCGAAACCAGTATGAAACTAATGCTTGAAGTGCGCAATAAAGCCCTGAACGCTTATAAAGAGATTACGCGTACACAGATGTAAGTTAGGTTACATGTAACTCATGCCCACATGCACTCACTGCAACGCCCCACTCCCCAAAGATAGCATCATCTGCGCCTATTGCGGCGCACGCAACGACATTGACCTTGGTGGCGGAAAAAAACGCCTTGATCTTCGCCCACACGAAAAACGCACTTGTCCGGTGTGTGATATTGCACTGATTACCGTAGACATTGGGGTTAAGCTTCCGCTTTATGTCGATCACTGCGAGAGCTGTTTTGGCCTCTTTTTTGACAACGAAGAGCTTGAAACGCTTATCAAAGCCAAAGTGCAACCTCACAGCAATGTCAACTATAAAAAGCTTCGCGAACTCAACGACAACCCACGCTATGTCGATATCGTCACCTACCGTCACTGTCCGGTTTGCGATACGGTCATGAACCGTACCAATTATGCCAAACGTAGCGGCGTGATTATGGATGTCTGCAAAGAGCACGGTATCTGGCTTGATCCCAGCGAACTTACGCAAATTTTGGAATGGTCTGCCGTTACGGGACAAACCTCATCGCAACCCACTCAAAACGAAACCCCTAAACGCACCCTGCACAACACAACACCACGCGATACGTCACACGGCTCCGATATCATAGAGCGCTTTTGGGAGCTCTTTCATTGATACCGCTTTGATTAGACTTCTTGCAAAACTCCCAAATAGTCTCAGAGCCAAGAGACGTAGTGAGATTGGGCTTTTCTTCTTTAAGTGCGTAGCCGTAGCTACGGACGCAAAGAAAAAAGTTCAAGATTGCTGCGTCTCTTGGCTCCCTTCG
>JBNKLA010000093.1:0-43895 GCA_050292115.1 Sulfurimonadaceae bacterium
AGCGTATTCAAGCATGGATTGGAGTGGCTCAAGAACGTATTGGTCAATTCAAGGCTCAAAAGCAAGGAGTTTTCCGTGTTGCTTAGCTTGCTTGAACGCTCATTTGCCAAAGTTCGAAAGTATGGTGTCGTGGAGTGAGACTAAGGAGTAACAATGACAAATGAAGAAGTACAGAAAATAGTGGGGAATACGCCACATATGACGTTACATCAGGCAACGGCAATGAGTGAACTGATTGAAACCTATGATATTAATGATATATTGGAGCTTGGATTTGCTCATGGTGTTTCTACGGCTTACATGGCATCCGCTTTGGGACGAAAAAACAGCAAGGGCGGTATGACCAGTATCGATCTACTTCATTCCAAAGTGCGCACGCCGAATGTTGAGACATTGTTGCAAAAAGTTGGACAGGTTGAAAGAGTCAATGTATTTTTTGAGCCAACCTCATATACGTGGAAACTCATGAAAATGTTAGAAGAAGATCCTGAACCAAGATTTGATTTGTGCTATCTGGACGGTGCACATAATTGGTATGTTGATGGATTTGCCTTTTTTCTGGTCGATCGCTTATTGAGACCGGGTGGATGGATTGTTTTTGATGATATGAATTGGACATATGCTGGATCGCCGACTAACAGAAATACTGAGAAAGTCAGACAAATGCCTGAAGAGGAGCGCATAACTCCCCAAGTAAAAAAGGTTTATGACCTGCTTGTAAAAACCCATCCAAATTATCATAATTTCAAAGTGGAAAATCAATGGGGGTATGCGCAAAAACGAGCCGCTAAGGAGCTTCAATAATGACCTTGTTGCTAAGTGGCCCCTACAAAAGGATTAATTCAAACGATTATCTGAGGCATCTGGCTGACGCTTACATGAAAAGAGAGGTGCAGGTTATTTTTGAAGAGCAGAATTTCGCGTATTCAAACTTTATTCCCGATGTTGTGCATATTCAGTGGCCCGAAGCCATTTACAAATGGCGTAAAATTTTCCCCATGGATGATGCAGGTATCAAAATGTTTGAAAAACGTTTGATGTTTTTCAAAGATAATGGCACCACAATCATCTATACGGCGCATAATTTACTCCCTCATGAGACGACAGGCAGTATCGATAGAAAAATATACGATCTTATACTTTTCAACGCGGATATCATCGTGCATCATGGTAATGCATCGATTGCACTCGTAAAGAAGATGTATTCGCAAAGCATTAATGCACGACATGTTGTTGCGCCGCATGGACCTTACGATGTATGCGTATTGCCTGATAAATCTCAATCAAGAAAAAACTATGATCTGCGTGAAGATGCAACAATCATAACCAATTTCGGTATGCAACGAAGTTATAAAGGAATGGAATTTATTGATCATGTTTTTACGCGCTGGCAGCGTCAGGGTGTCTGTCTGTTTAACATCGGCGACCTTGTCGGAGATGCAAAGCCGCTTAAAACTTCAGGAACTTATTGTCAAAAACAGATGTACAAAAGAGTGCCGGAAGATGAGGTCGTAAATGTGATTGCCGCAACCGATATGTTTTTTCTTGGACACAGTTCCGGGCTGAATTCGGGTCTGATCGCATTGGCGCTTACCTATGCCAAGCCGCTTGTTTTTCCGGACATCGGAAATTTTGCAGAGCAAGTAAAAGGGTGGGAATGGTTTGAGTGCTATGAGGCCGGCAACGTAGCATCGGCTATAGAAGCATTGCAGAGGCTGAATACAAGGTTGTCACATCAAACAGCTATGCTCTCAAATGATTCGTGGCTCAAGATCAACTCTTGGGATGTACATGTAACACAGATTCTGGATGCAATAGAAAAATGAATATGCCGACTACACTTTTGACCCCAATTGCGCTGTTTGTTTACAGGCGATTAGAACATACTCAAAAAACCATTGAAGCGTTGCAGAAAAATCTGCTGGCTTCAGAGAGTGAGCTTTATATTTTTAGTGATGGTGCCAAAGGTGAGGAGGATGCCGAAGCTGTTGAAGCGGTACGGGTCTACCTGAGAGATGTGGGCGGTTTCAAATCGGTGCATATTTTTGAGCGAGAGCGTAATGCGGGCTTGGCGTTGAACATCATTGAGGGCGTCAGTGAGATTGTCGAACGTTTTGGTCGGATTATCGTATTGGAAGACGATTTGATTACCAGTCCGTATTTTCTAAGCTATATGAATCGGGCACTTGATTTTTATGAGAAATACTCACAGATTTGGCATATAGCGGGATGGAACCATCCCGTCTCTGCAAGCGGTCTTGACGATACTTTTGCATGGCGCTCAATGCAGTGTTGGGGGTGGGGCACGTGGCGTGATCGCTGGAACCATTTTAAAAAAGATCCCAAACGTCTCATAGCAACTTTTAGCAAAGAGGATATCCATCGTTTTGATCTGGATGGCATTGATATTTACTGGAATCAGGTATTGGCCAACAATAACGGAAAAATGAACAGCTGGGCGGTTTTCTGGTATGCAACAATCTTTGAACGTAATGGAGTCTGTATTAGTCCGTCGCAAAGCTATATAGAAAATATCGGTTTTGACGGTTCGGGTGTCCATACGGGGTATCGGGAAGGATTTTCTATTTCACTAAACCAAAACGAAAATCCGCATTTGACAATCGATTTTGCGGAAAATGAAACGGCACTCAATAGGATCAAGCTCTTTTATCGGGAACGTGAAAACCAAAATATGGTTTTTTCAAAAAATCTTAATAGAGTCTATGCTTTTTTAGAACAACTAAGAAAAAAGAGAGAAGCGTGTATTTTGTACGGTGCCGGAACGGGTGCACATCTGGTTGCGGCTTTTATTCCGGAAGTTATTACATATATTGTCGATACCGATCCTGAGAAAGAGGGGAAACGTATTTTAAATATTCCTGTTTACGGAATCCAACATCTTGAAAATGAATCGGATATTAAAATTATTATAACGCCGTTTGGGCGCTCAAAAGAGATAACAGAATTTTTATCGCAAAACTATTCAATTCCCATAGAACGTTTGGTTTCTCTCGATATTTTTGACTAACTTTAACCGGTTTTTTGGGCAATAAAGATGATGTATTGTCCATCATTACTATGAGATACCTCAGACGGCGCGTCTCTTTTTTGCTGAAAAAATGCAATGGGAGTAAATCCATGATTTTGCAACAGAGTTTTGAGCTCTTTAAGCGTAAAATGTTTTGTATGAAATAAGAAGTTTTGTTGAACAAACGGCATAATTTCCTCATTGGGAGTTGAGCCGATAAATAGTCCCTCTGGTTTAAGAGCATGGGATATTTTTTCAAAAAAAGTGTCTGCGCAGGGCAGATGCTCAATGGTTTCAAACGAAATGAAGTAGTCGGCCGGTTGTATCTCAAGCGCATCATCTGCCAGATTAACAATACGAAAATCAATTTTTTCATGATTGAAATATTGGCGTGCGTGTTCAAGCGCCTCATGTGATATATCAAGACCTTGAATCATTTTTGTATGTTCATTTTGTGCCAATATGTAAGAGCCGTAGCCTACGCCACATGCTGCATCTACAACAACGGCATCTTTTTTGGTTATATATTTTGAGGCAAACTCGTATCTTTTTCTGTGATCCATTCTAATAGTATCGAGAGTTGTTCCCACTTGCCTCTCGCCACTGTATTTTGGCTTTGTGGCTGTTGCTTCCAAAGAGCGTTCATCTATATTTGTAATAGTAATATCGATAAATCCGACTCTTGAAAGCAACAGTGACAACCTCGCCTGATTGTAACCTGACTTATGGACAAAGCGGTACTCCTGATTGTAGTCATCATCCCACGGATCGCACTGCTCCTGCGTTCCCCACAATGCGCTAAAACTCTGCTTCGCATCGGAGGAGGGATCTCTGAGCGCGTCATTACTCCATGCCGCATTCAGCCATTGCTTGGCATAAAAATCCATGTCGGGCACAATAATGCGGAGCAATCCTCCTGATTTGAGTGCTTTGAACCAGTCGTGTAGTGCCCTGTCCGCTTCAAAATTGGAAAGGCGTTGTAGCAGATTTTCTGCATGGATATGGTCTGCTTCGAGAACATGGTGTGAGAGCTGCCACGGTTCGCACATCAAATCAATATGTTGCATGGGGATGCGATCGACGTGGAGAAACCCCTCTTTAAACGCTGTGCCACACCCGATAAAAATTGATTGTGATGTCATCATGTTGGTACCTTTTGTTGATGGTTTTGAAAGTGAATGACATCACAATCATATATCGTCAATGCTTCTATAATCGACGTGACGTGATGCCACGGCGTAATAATCACGGTTGCAGGTAGATATGCGCGAAGCGCGTTTAGTGGAATCACGGGAATTGCATCCACAGAGTGTGTGCCGTTTCGCGACAGTGTTTCATCAATAATCGCGACAAGATGGTTTTTAATATGAGGAAAGATCAACGTACCTAGCGTTCCATACCCGTATAGAACATATTTTCCAGTTGGATCGATGCTCTGGCAGACATGGCTTACGTGTTCGATGGTTTGTGAAGGCGGTTGCAGATGGTGGAGCTCTTCAAGCAGAGGGCGGTAGGCGTAATAGGCTTCGAATCTGTGGCGTAGAAAGTTATCATAGGTAAAGTAGCGCAAAGAGGTGTTTGAGGACAACGATAAAACATCTGCCCAGAAGTCCGTACCAAAAAAGTGCGTATAAATCTGGCTTTGCTCTTTGACATCAATAACGGGAGGGTAAAATGCCACGGTTTTTTTACCAAAACATTCCGCTTCGGCAAGCACGGAAGAGGAGATTGCAGCAACGGTCGTGATCTCTTTTCGGCTCAGTAAATCATAAACGTTCATGTTGTCGATATAAGTTAGATTCTCAATCGTCTCCAGCGTACGTGCGACGGAGTTGAACTCCTCTGCGTTCATTCGGGGATGGCGTAAGAGGTAGAGGTGTTGGTGTGATCGGCTTAGTTGTGACAGTTCGTGCATACAGTCGGTCAGGTTGATAAAGGCGCCATTATGCCATACCGCCTTGTCTACATGTAGCTGTGCGATAATCAAAGCGGAGTCATCAAAAAGTGTAATGTTCGGTGTTGGCCAAAATGCCGTGAAATATTGAGAAAGCTCCTGCGCCCTGAGGGTCAGTGTGTTGAGATCGAGTCGGTATTGTTTGAATTTACTATTGATTGCGGCGTCGTTGGATGAAAAAGAGAGTAGCAGGTCATGGTAAAAACGGTATGGTGACAACCAGATGTCAATATAGCGTATCTGTAAGTGATCGAAAATCGTTCGTGTATCGGGAGCGAGTTCAAAACCAATCACCAGATCATAACCCTTTAGGTGCGCCTGAATGTAAGTTTTAGCATCTTTGCCGAGCATTTTAGGTGTTATGGGTTGGTAGGGCGTACCGTTAGAAGTAAACCCACAAAGATGTAAAAGATGCTCTCGGGAAAAATTCTGTAGTTGCGATACGGTGATCGGTACATCGAGTCGGCTCAAAATCTGTGTGATGAAATCAAGTCGTTTTAAAGCGAGTTCCCCAGTCTGCTTTTGCGTTGTTATAAAATCGTAAGTTAATAAAATACGCAAAACGCTTTCCCATCCCTAAAGATCAATATGTTTTGTAAAACTCCGCATCAAATCATACCCATCCCAAATATCTGAAAACTCAAGCGCTTTGCCAATAGGAACAATCCGGTCAATGCCATGCGGACGGTGTTTGCGTATCATATCGGCAAACTGCGCTTTTTCAAAACCGAAATAGAGAAGACTCTGATGTTTTTTGCTTACATGTAAGAATATCTCATCAAGTGTCGTGGCATGATATTCATATAGTAATCCATTGCCGCAATGCAGTGTCTCATAAAAGTTTTCAGGCGAACCGAGTCGTATCGTTTGAATACGGTTGTCATTGTAAGCGTGTATTGTGCCACGGTTTGAGGTGGCCATCGAATAAAGAGCAACTTCTTTATTCATCACATCGGCCACAGAGAGTTCCAGCGGTTTTTGGCGTTCATATTCACTTAGCATTGGCATAAAACGCTCTGATGCCGCTTTACATGTAAACGCTTCGCCGACCCAGACGATCATGCGTATAGAGGAGCAAGCCTGCTGGCCGAACCAAAAAGCGTCATTGTAAAAATTGTGTATTAGCGTTGAGGGATCTTCGAGTTGCAAAAATGCCGAAGCGTTGATAACGGCAAAAGAGAATTTATCGGCAAAGGTAAGTTCTGTTGCCGTAGGGGGAATGGGAACGGCGCGGATGTCTGTGATGGTTTTGTCACCGCCCCAGATCACACGGGTGTCGCATTGCGCGCTAAGCCATGCGGTGATGGTTTCGTCATGATCGTATTGCAAGATAACGGTGCGCTTGGCAATGTGTTTATGGGCTTCGTTTTCAAACAGTTCCTGAAGCAGAGCGATCAATGCAGCACTCTGTTTGCTCTGGCGCGTCGAGAGCCTGATAATATTACGATTACCCGTAAGCAGCGATAAAAACCAAGAATAGATAAAGATCGTATCGACATTGGAAGGGGCAAAGTGCAGCACCGTTCCGCGAGCTACATGTAAGCCTTCATATGCTTCAAAACGTTGCTGTAACTGTTCAATGTGGGCGTTGCGCATCCAAAATCCCAGCGATACCATTTCGGGATACGCACGAAAATCTTCGATCAGTTTTTTTGAAAACGCATCGACAAAGTTTAAAATTTCCGCTTCAAAAGGGCTTAAAACAGTGACATACGAAAAAAGTTCTTTGGGTAGCGTTAAGGGGTGGATAGGGGTGATTTTAAGTTCGTTCATGAGTATCGCTGCATCCTCTTATCTCTGCTTTGGCGAGACGCCCACTCACGCTAAAATAGCGCCCTTTGCGCCCGCACGCGCAGTCGTCTTCTCCCAGTATGGTACCTAAATCTTCTGTTAGTAGGATATGCCCGGGGTAGCTGTGCGGAAGCACGGAGAGCACTTCAATAAGCCCCTTTTGCTTTACATGTAAGGGTTTTAGCGTCATGGGATCGCGGATAATGACATCGGCAAACGAAGGGGTGTGCAGGTGCCCCGCCTCGCACTCCATGAAAATAGATCCGACCTGTTCGACCATGCCGTAAAAATTGTGAACACGTTCGATGCGGGTGTGTTCGCGTAATAGCGCTTTAAACGTAGCATTGTCCACAGCTTGATCTTGTAGCTTTTTCCAGCCGCCGCTATGCAGTAAAATGGCGTTAGAAAGATTGATGTTCAAATCTTGCAACGGTTTGAGGAAGTACTCCCACACCATAAAGGTAAAACCGAAAATCAGGATCGGTGTATCTTGATACTTTTGTAAAAAGTTCTCAAGAATGTCACGCTGCAACGCCATGGTATCGTCAAGCAGATAGGTGTGGTCGCGCCCGAAATTCGATAGTCCCAAAATACCTGCGGCGCGGGCGGAGCGTTCGGGATTTCTCAGAGTGCTTTGGCTGTCGATAATGAGCATCGGTAGCCGCGCTTTGCCCAGAAAATTCTGCAAAATTTTTACCAGTGCTTTGGTCTGGTAGGCCGCCGTTTCACGATCAAGAAAGATTTTGGAGAGCTGCTGCGACGTGGTGCCCGATGAGACCATGGTGCGAATCACCTGCGCATCGTCCACGCTTTTGAGTTCATGCATCTTAAAGAGCCGCACGGGGAGATAGGGAAGTGTTTCGAGGGTATGGGCCTCGTCATACCCGATGGCGTGTAGAATATTGGCATAAGCGTGGCAGTGTTGTTGGTGATGGCGTGTCAGATCACGTAGCATCTCAAGCAAAATAGCCTGTTTATTTTCAAGGCCATATACCGGTTGTTCAAAAAGCGCACCGAATCTCATAAGAGCGCCTTGTAATCGTATTTTCCCGATGCGGTTGTGGGCAAAGACGCAAACGTACGGGTCTGAATCAAACTATGATGCAGTTTAAACGTTTGTGACACTACTGTTTTGGCGCTTTTTTCATCGTTACATGTAGCAATGATCAAGCCGTTGTCGTCACCCGCACACATCGCTTCAATGCCGCGGTTTTTTAAAAATTGCTCTATCGCGTCAAGCGAGATACGAAGGCCGCCGAGTTTTACAAAGCGCTTGATGCGTCCGGTGATATAATAATCGCCATCATTATCTGCATAGCCGAGATCACCTGTATGCAGTACGCCGCCAAGCGTGTCGCCTTTGGCCAGATCGGCGACATTTTGCGCATAGCCCATCATCACATTGTCGCCGCGATATATAAGTTCGCCATCCACTATCTCAAGGCTGCCGCCGGAAATGGCGCGGCCGATGCTTGTCGGCTTTTGTAGCACGCGCGAAGGCTCAAGATAGCTGATGCGCGCGGTTGCTTCGCTCTGACCGTACATGACATAAAGCGATCTATTTTGCGCTTTGCACCATTGTCCCAGTTCATGCACGAGGCTCTCATGCATCTTTCCTCCGGCTTGCGTGAGGGTATGGATGCTATCTGGAAGTTTTTCAAACCCGAGTCGTTTGAGCATTTCATAGTGATAAGGAACACCCGAAAACGAGGTAGCGCCGTAGGTGTCGCAGAGGTGCCAAAATTCTCGGCTCATTAAAGTGTCATTGCAAAGCACGATGCGAGCTCCGACATCAAGGTGGGTATGGAGGATCGAGAGGCCAAAAACGTAAAACAGAGGCAATGTGGTGATGACCGTATCGTTACATGTAATGCGAAGATATTTTAAAATTGATGCGGTATTGGCGCGCAGGTTTTTATAGCTAAGACGTACCATCTTTTCGCTACCTGTCGTACCCGAAGTCGGGATCAGTAGAGCCAGATCGTTATGCAGTGCCATCGGCGTTACATGTAAGGTCTCAAGCGCACCGTTTTTAAAAATATAGTTTGGCGTATACGTTGCTATCAACGGTTCAAGCAGTGCATCGGACATATCTGCTGACAGCATTATGGCGACATGTCCATATTGCAGGGCAGTCAGATAGGCGGTGACGGTCGCCGCATCGTTTTTGGCGCAGATGAGTATCAAGGCACGTGGCTGTGTTACCTGCTCGGCTATGGCATCGCAGGCTTTTTGTAAGGATGTATAGCTGATAGGCTGATCGTTTTCGATCAGTGCCGTGGCATTGCCGAATCGTGCGAGGTCTTCAAAAAAGCTCACAACCGGAGGCCCCCGTTGACGTTTAGCGTCTCTCCGGTAATAAAAGCACTCATGTCCGAGGCGAGAAAAAGTGCGGCGTTGGCTACGTCTTCGGGCGTACCGAGGCGCTTTAAAGCGCTATTTTTCGTAAAAATATCGCGTTGCGTTTCGTTGATGTCCGAAGTAAGGTCGGTTTCAATAAAGCCCGGCGCAATGGCGTTGACGCGGATGGAGGATCCCAGCTCTTTGGCGAGGCTTTTATTCATGCCTTCAATGGCCGCTTTTGACGCCGCGTAAAGGCTCTGATTTTCATAGCCCTCTTGAGCAATAATTGAGGTAAGATTGATGATTGCGCCGGTTCTTTGTGTGCGCATCATGGCTCTGGCAGCGTATTGCGACATCAGTAGTGGTGCAAAGGAGTTGAGGCTAAAGGTGTGTAGCATGGCCTCTTGCGTCATCATTCCAAGCGGTGAGACAGGCATAACACCGGCATTGTTGACAAGAATATCGGGTGTAATTTTCGCTTTATGAAGGGTCTGAAAGAGGGTTTTAACGGCATCGGCATCGGTAAGATCAAGCGCATAGGTTTCTATCGATACGTGATAACGCGAAAGGATCTTGGAGCGTACAGCTTGTAGTGCTTCGATATTACGTGCGCACAGTATTAGATTGGCACCGTTGGCGGCAAATACCTTGGCAATGGCTGCGCCGATACCCCGCGATGCTCCGCTAATGAGAGCGGTTTTACCCTGTAGCATTACGAAAAATCAACCCCGTGCTTGCCAAGGATTTCGGTGGCTTTGGCGGGTGAGCTCATGTCGATGATATCGTCGGTGTCAAGCATCACGTCAAAGGCCTCTTCAATCTGGGCAACGAGAATCATGTGAGCCACCGAGTCCCATTCGGGGATCGTGTTATATTGTAGCTCCATTGTGACCGAAGTAACCCCAAGCGCCGCAGCGAAGGTGTCTAGCAGTTTTTGCTCTTGAGTATTCATACATCTCCTTTAGAATTTGATTTTAGCGCATAAGCGTTGAAGCGCTCCAGCGCGTTGGCAACGGCATCATCCATATCGTAGTAGCGGTATTCGGCCAGTCGTCCGATCACAATGAGGTTTTTGGTAGCGCGTGCAAGATCGGCGTAACGCTCATAAGTATTTTTAGAAGCATCGGTAAAAAGCGGGTAGTACGGTATGTTTTGGTGGGGTTCGTAGGCCTGTGGATACTCTTTGGCAATGACGGTGTTAGCACTTTGGGTGTTATAGATATGTTTAAATTCCGTAATGCGTGTCATATCGGGCGCGGCAGGGTAGTTCACGGTAGTGACCTCTTGAAACTGTTTTTGCTGTAGTGTTTTAAACTCAAAACGTAACGAGCGGTAGGGGAGGTGGCCGTAACGGTACGTAAAAAGCGCATCAAGCATTCCGGTATACACTACGGGTTTATCGAAGGTTGTAGCGTCAAAGGTGATGCCATCAGCGCTTACATGTAAACGCTTCAGCGCATCGACACCGAGATTGAGAGTGATGTTTTCATGAGAGAGCATACGTTCAAAAAGAGGTGTAAAACCATAAGAGGGCATCTGTTGAAAATCATCATCAAAGTAGCCGTTTTCATAGCTTAGACGCAGGGGTACGCGCTTTAGTACGCTACGATCAATCTGCTCCGGTGTAGTGCCCCACTGCTTTATCGTGTAGTTCACAAAAACATTTTCATAAATATAATCACCCAGTTTTTGCAGCGTTTCATGGTGCGATTCAAGCAGTTCAAAAATGGAGATAGTCGGCGTGCTAAATGTTGTAGCGAGTACGTTTTTTAGATGCTCATTGTCAGTAAAAAGCGTTTCAAGCGACGTGAAATTAATAGGTAGCGGCACCTTGGTATCGCCGATATGCACGCGTACTTTGTGGTGATACGGTCTCCACTCGGTAAATTGACTTAGAAAGTCGGTAACTTCGGTGTTGTCGGTATGAAATAGGTGCGGCCCGTAGGGGTGAATAATAATGCCGTTTTCCTCTTTGCGGTCAAAGCAGTTGCCGCCAATATGATCGCGCTGTTCGAGTACGAGCACTTTTTCTCCCGCATCGGCGGCTTTGCGCGCAAAGGTCGCACCGCTAAATCCGGCACCGACTACAATGAGGTCATAGGGCATTTAAAAACTCCGCATCAAGCTCCAGCGGTTCGCCTGCTTTGTAAGCTTTAGGCGCTTTACATATAAGCAATTTCTCATAATATTTCGGATGCAGCCCGTGCCCCGGGCGTACGCTGCGGATATTCTTACATGTAAAGGCTTCGCCCTGCGCAATATCCGCCGTGACAAAGAGCGATCTTGCATAACGTTTGGAGCCGCCGTAATGCACGCCGCCACGCATGGTATCCGCGCGGCGTAGGGCATCGACCATGGTTTTAAACTCTGTCGGGTCGAGCGAAAATTCACGATCGGGCGTGTCAAGATTTTTGTCGGGGGTAAAGTGTTTCTCGATCACCCGTGCGCCTAGTGCCACGGCAGTCACAGGTGCTTCGATGCCCAGCGAGTGATCTGAAAGTCCCACGCTCACGCCAAAACGCGCCGCCATATCGGTAATGGTAGCAAGGTTCATATTGTCATCTTTAGCGGGGTAGGCGCTGGTGCATTTAAGCAGTACAATCTGCTCATTTCCGGCTTCTTTACATGTAAGCAGTGCCAGTTCAATGTCCTCGATATCGGCAATACCCGTGGAGATAATCACGGGTTTGCCCAGCGCGGCCACTTTTTGAATCAGGGGAATATCGGTAATCTCGAAACTGGCGATTTTGTAAGCCTTTACATGTAAGGTTTCCAGAAAATCGACCGAAGTGGCGTCAAAAGGGCTGGAGAAGAGCATAATATCCAATTCGTCCGCATAGGCCTTGAGTTCGCGTTGCCATTCCCACGGCATATAGGCGCGCGCGTAGAGGTCATAGAGGTATTCATTGCTCCAGATATCCCCCGCCTTAAAGTACTCGTTTTTGACATCAAGCGTGATAGTGTCGGGGGTGTAGGTTTGCAGCTTGATGGCATCGGCATCCGCTTCTTTGGCCAGACGTACGGCGTCTTTGCACAGCGCGAGATCGTGATTATGGTTGGCGGAGAGTTCGGCAATAATAAAGAGTTGCTTATCAAGATCAAATGAGCCGATGGTCATTACGCTCCTTTGCCATAAAGAATACGGCGCGGCTTTTCGTTGTCAAAAACATCGCGAAGCCCGTCTTTGTACGCGCCCCATGCAAAACGCAATCGTTTGAGCTTATTATCGTCAAAGAGCACAATATCTTTACTCAAAAGTATGCCGGATTTTAGAATGCGCCATAGCAGTTTATAGCGCGGTATCGTGCCGTAACGCCGAGCGAGTTCCACCGTGTTGCGCGCAGAGTAGTACATAATCCAGAGCTTTTCATAAGCGATACGCGGCTTTTGCATTCCTAAAAAGCGTTTGATGTGTCGGTTTTGCGTGCGCAGTTCTTTGTGGTAGATACGGCTCTGAGTACGCATACAGATAGGCCCGATTGTCCCTAGCCGCAAGGCATACTCGGTATCGTCATGATGAATGAAGTATTTGGCATCGGGAAAACCTACGGTTTCAATAGTGCTATGGGGAATAAGCAATCCCACAAAAGAGGCCATGTCGATACGCACCTCATCGGCATCATATTCGCTTACATGTAAAGGTTTGGTCGGAACGGGAAACAGGTCGTCTTTGTCAAATCGTCCCCGATGACCGATGATTTGAAGTTCATGATCTTCACGCGTACCGCGGTATACCACACCGGCAAGCGCGCTGCAACGTTTCGGCAGCGGTTCGGCCAGTAACCGCTCCAGCGCGTCAAGTGCCGGTTCGGCGTCGTCATCCATAATCCAGTAGCCCTCATACCCCGTCTCGTATGCCTTTTTAAGACCATGCGAAAAACCGCCCGCACCCCCGCCGTTATGCTCCAGACGTTCGTAATGAATACGCTTCATAAGTCCGTGCTGTTCTAAAAGTTCCGCTGTACCGTCGGTAGAAGCGTTGTCGATGACATAGACGGCATCAAGCGGACGTGTCTGATTTAAGAGTGCCTCAAGGCATTCGATTAGCAGGGCTTTGCGGTTATAAGTGACGACGATGGCGGCGATGCTCTGCAATGATAGCTCCATTTACGGAAAAAATCGATAGATGCTTTTACGATGCAGACATCTGACAATAAAAAGTATGTCGTTTTCAACTCTTAAGCCTACACGATAATCGCCTATGCGAATGCGGTAGTGTTCTGGGGTTCCTTGGATTTTTTTGCAGTGTGTCAGTTCACAGGGATGCGTAACCTGTTCAAGTGCATCAAGAAGTTCTAAAGCACTTTGCTGTACTGTGATAGGCAACTTTTTGAGATCTTTTAAAAAACTGCGTTTAATCTCGATCTGCATTGAGTGCTTCGATGAGGTGTTGTTTTGAAATGCTTTCGCTTTGCATTCCTTCATTAATAGCGCTGTTGAGGGCAATCTCTTCGGGATCACTATCGCTTATTACGATATGTAGCGGCTTGCTTCCAAAAAGTTTTTTAATTGATTCGAGCAGCGTTTGATTCAGCTCATTGGCGGTGAGATCGTAAGTGACGTGCATCGTAAATCCTTTTTTTGTTAAAAAATTATAGCAAACTTCACGACAATCGGCTCATCACCACCACATCATGCCATGCTCCCTGCGCATCGCAGATGAAGCGGCGCAAAGTTCCCTCGGTTTCAAATCCCATCCGTTTGTGCAGGGCAATCACCCCCGTATTATCGGCAAAGACCTCCAGCCGCAAGGCATTCAGCTTCAGCAGCTCAAAGCTTACATGTAAAGCCGCCTCATCGATGGCGAAGCCCAGTCCCGGCACTTTGGCTTCGGGGTTGGCGAACATGCCGAACATGGCACGGCGGTGTTCGTGTGAAATATCATAAAGGTTAAAAACGGCAAGGATGTCAGCATCTTGCATCAGCGCAAAATGGAGTCGGTCATTACGGGTTTTAAGGCTTTTTACAAAAGCAAAGTGTTCGGCTTCTCTGATGATATGTTGGGTGTACATCATGGCGCGCACGGCTTTATGGTTTCGGATATGCAAGACCTCTAGCAGTTGCGTATGCGACAACAGTGAAAAGGGGATGATGCTCCACTGTTTAAAAGGGATCGGGGCGTTAAACATGTAAAGCCTTTTGGAAACGTGCCGCGTCAAATTCGCGTAGCACGCGGTAGTGATGTTTTTGAAGATAATCGGCCATCTCGTTTTGATTTTGTGCCGTGACAATGGCCAGTAGCGGCGTATTTAAAAAGAGCGCTTCTTGAGAGAGTGTACTGGCTGATACTATCGCTAATGCGCAGGAGTTAAGGCGTATGGCCATATCGGAGGCATCAATGATTAGTTCGGTGGCTTCGCGCGTTTTGGCGGCAGCTTGCAAGGCATTTAGATTGGCATTGGCGCTGGAGGTGACAAGCGTTACATGTAGCGTTTCTGGTAGCAGGGTAAGTATCTGCGGCGTGAGGTTTTGCACATCGCTACCGCCGAGTGCCACAAGAATACCGCTACGTTCTCTTTGGAGATGGCGCTCGGTCTGAAACTCTTCGCGCAAGAGCGTGTACTCACTGCCGCAACGCAGTTCGCAATGCGTAGGCACTAACCCCGCATAACGCGTCGCATCAGCGCAGATATTGTGATTGAGCAGTATGTCGCATTCATGGCGTTCATAGGTGTCGTCAAGCACCATGATCTTGACACCGGTTTGCTCCTTTATGGCACGCTCCTCTGCATAGCCGATACCGTAGTGATCAATAATCAATAACTTTACATGTAAAGCATTAATCAGTGCAATCAGCTCGTTAACGGCCAGACTTTTGAGCCGATGGGTAGGATAGGGAAGCATAATAGGGTTTTCGTAGCAGGCAAAATGAACCTCGTCGCTTTTATACTGTTTTGCCAGTACCAGATCACGCATAATATGCCCCAGACCGATGCCAGCCGAAGCATCGGCGCGAATCAGCACATTCATCGTTTTTTCTGCTCTATATGTGCGTTGAGCGCCGTAATGTCGGGATGGGCGTAAAGTGCGGCGCGCAGCACATCGTAGTCAAAACGGGTGTCGCATCCCAATATTTCGTAGAGTTTGCTAATAACTTCGTAATCTTCCGGCGTATCAAGCGTAAGGCGAAAGGCGCTGTCGTTGTGCGTAGCGTTAAGAACAATTTTTGAAATATCGAGACTCCGGATATAGGGGGTGACGTGTTCAAGCTCATAGGGGTCGTTGGCATGTTCATATGCCGATTGAAGTAGCGCGAAATCAAATGCTTCGGCGTCCATACCGCGCGGATACGAATGTGTAACGTCAACACTGACATAAGCGTGTGGCATTTCGCGCTGGCGGGCAATAGTCGCCTTGATGATGTCGGGATCGATCATGGGGCAGTCGCTGGTACAACGCACGATCGTATCGCCTGCTTTGGCGCTAAAATGCGTAGCGGCTTCGTAATAGCGCTCTAGTACATTGTCCATATCGCCGCGATAGTACTTTACATGTAAGTCTTTGCACAGTGCGACGATGGGTGCCTCACTGCCGTCGTTTGTGGTGGCGATGATGAGATTGTCTTTAAAACGTTCAAGTCGATCAAGCATGATCTCAAGCACGCTTTTGCCACACAGTGGGAGCATCACTTTTCCCGCCAGACGGGTGGAGGTCATACGTGCTTGGATGATAATAAAGGTGTTGTTGGTTACCATTGATGTCATTTTATCCAAAAGGTTTGATATGCGGGTGCTGTTTCCTGATGCACATAACGTTGTCACTTCTGCTAATATCGTCTATAAACAGGCAAATATCAAGCCCTCCGCTCCAATTTTGCGCCCTGAACATCGATGGGAAGGCAATCGCACCCACATGTACGGCACCGTGCTTAAAAGTGCCGACGGCTACGAAATGTATTATCAGTGCGGCAATGCGCTACGTGTGGGTTACGCCATAAGCAACGATGGATTGCAGTGGGAAAAACCGCTGATCAATGCGGCTGATTTCAACGCTTCGGTACATCAGGTGGTACAGGCAAACGATGCCGTTGATCTTTCTAAAGTAGCGGAGCTTGGCGAAGGATTGGAAATGACAAACCTTGCCGCAGGCTACCATATGCCCAGTATTATCTATGAAGCCGAAGATGAAAAGCCTTACAAGCTTTTTGCTTACGGCGAAAAGGGATACCGCATCGCATACTCACGCAACGGCAAGCAATTTCATGAATATCCGCAAAATCCCGCAATAGCTTTGCTTGAGTATCCCAACAAACAGAGCAAAAAAACATGGTACAGCGATGTGGCTCCCGCATTTAAAGACGGTGCAGTGTACAAAGCGATGGTGAAAACTTATACGATTGATGAATCCGGCCGTACGCGCCGCTGTGTAGGGATGAGCGAAAGTCGCGATTTTATGTATTGGAGCGGAGTGAGAACGCTGTGGATTCCAGGAGAAGGCGAAGATGCCATTGCCTGTCGCCGCGGTTTTGAGTGGGCCGATTTTTACGGACTCTGCCCGTTTAGGTATGGCGCGGGATATCTGGGCTTTTTATGGCTTTTTGAGATTGAAAAAGAGCTACCGCGCGGCACCAATCAGGGAAAAATGGAGGTGTTTTTGGCATACAGTTGTGATGGGGTTGCGTGGAAGCGCATCAGTGACGAGCCGCTGATTCCGTGGGATCTGAATTTTGGTGCCGAGGGCGGCATGGTCACCACGCCTAGTGCACCGATTTTTGAAATGGATCATATCAAACTCTATTACTCCGATAGTAATTTTGAACACGGCTTGCATGAGAAAGATTTTACCAAGGTGATTGACAAACCTACATGGGTGACACGTTGCGCTATCATCGAAAAAGAGCGGCTGGTGGGAGCCTTTTCAAACCGCGGGCTAATTGAATTTCGGCCTATGAGTTTTTATGCAAAAGCATTACGCTTAAACCTTACATGTAAAGCGGGATTTGTGACGCTGCGCTATCTGATATCGGGTCATGAAGTAGCGCGGCAACGCATCAAGAACATTGATGCGACCGACTACTACGTGCAACCCGCTTTTGAAGGTGACGCCACTTTGGTGATTGAGCTACATAACGCTACGCTGTTCGCTTTAGAAACTACACGTTCGGTAAGCGTAAGCTCCCATTACCTCTAAAACCGTATCGGCCACAAACGCGGCATCTTCCATGCTCATGCCCTGATGGCAAGGAATCGAGAGTTCGGAGCGGTAAAAATCCTCGGCTACATGTAAGCGCTGCTCACCGAATTTTTCTTTGTAATAACTATTTTGATAGATCGGTTTGTAATGGACTTGCACGCCCAGACCTTTTTTGTGCAGGGCAGTAAAAATATCCTCTTTGGGGCAATGCAGTTCAGGGGAAAGAATCAGCGGGTAGAGATGGCGTGAACTTCGGGTGTCGGGATCTATTTTTTGAGTAGAAAAAAGCCGTGTATCTGCAAAGCGCTTATCATAGTAAGCGGCAATTTCATTGCGCTTTTCAATAAAGTCATCAACTCTTTTAAGCTGACTGTGTCCGAGTGCGGCGGCAATGTCGCTTAAGCGAAAATTGTAGCCCATCTGCACCATGTCGGAGTTCCAGTGTTGTCGTTTCTCGATACCGTGCGAGCGAAAGAGACGCAGTGCGGCAGCGAAATTGTCGTTGTCGGTGACAATGGCACCGCCTTCAGTCGTGGTGATGGGCTTGATAGCGTGAAAACTGAAAATGCTCATATCGGCGTGGGTGCCGACTTTGGCGTTGCCGATCATGCTGCCAAGCGCATGTGAGGCATCATCAATGAGCAGTAAATTGTGACGTGCCGCAATGGCTTTGATGGCTTCGATTTCAACCGGTTTTCCCCCAAAATCGACCGGTACGATGGCTTTGGTGTTAGGAGTAATAAGGCGCTCAATATAGTGTTCGTCAATATTGCCGTCAAGCTTGACATCGCAAAATACCGGAGTTGCACCAAGTACAACGGCCATATTACTTGTAGCGACAAAGCTAATGGGTGTCGTAATGATCTCATCGCCCTCACCGATGCCCGCGGCATGATAAGCCGCAAAGAGTGCCGAAGTGGCGGCATTAAAGACTACGGCATGTTTGACGCCGACGTATTCGGCAAGCGCGCGCTCAAACGCTTCGACCTGAGGCCCTTGCGTCAAATGTGAGCTTTGCAAGGCGTTGACAACGGCGTCAATATCTTCTTGGGAGATGCTTTGGGTCGAGTAAGGAATCACGACTCGTCACTATGGCTTTGGCGTACTTTTTGCAAAAAAGCTTCAGGCGTTAGCCACTGGGTATTGTTTTTGGAGTTATATTCAAAGCCCTGTGATACGGGTTTTCCGGTTTCGTTGATCGCGTTACATGTAAAGTCGCGTTTATTGCTAAACTGGATAGTCGGACGGATGACATAATGGTCGTGAAACTCCAGTGTCAGGTGTGAATCGTCTTCGGGACACATGATCTCATGCATCTTCTCACCGGGACGAATCCCTACGATTGTCTGCGTCAAATGCGGCGCCAAAGCGTTTGCCATATCGGTAATTTTCATCGAAGGAATCTTGGGAACAAACGTTTCGCCGCCGTGCATACGTTCAAAACTTTTAAGCACGAAATCCACACCCTCTTGCAGTGTAATCCAAAAGCGGGTCATCTCTTCATGCGTAATGGGTAGCTCTGTCGCATCTTCGGCAATCAGGCGTTCAAAAAACGGTACCACGGAACCGCGTGACCCCAAAACGTTACCGTATCGTACGACGCTAAAGGCAATATCGTTTTCTCCCACGATATTGTTGGCGGCAACAAAGAGTTTGTCCGAAGCGAGTTTGGAAGCGCCATAAAGATTCAGCGGCGAAGCGGCTTTGTCGGTCGAGAGCGCGATCACCTTTTTGACGTGATTGGACATCGACGCATCAATGACGTTTTGCGCTCCCATGACATTGGTTTTGATGCACTCCATGGGATTGTATTCGGCAATAGGAACATGCTTTAGCGCGGCGGCATGAACCACATAGTCCACACCGTTCATTGCTTTTTCAAGGCGTTTAAGATCGCGCACGTCGCCGATGAAATAACGCATACATTTATGGTTGAAGCGCTGAGCCATCTCATACTGTTTAAGCTCATCACGCGAATAGACAATGACCCGACTCGGAGTATAGTCTTGCAACAGCATTTTGACAAACTGCTTGCCAAAACTTCCGGTGCCTCCGGTGATAAGAATACTTTTGTTGTTAAACACGAAATTAAGGCCTTCTGATTTGATAATCGACTATTATAACTTACTCGGCTTTAGTTCTTCAACTCCGCATCAATCATGCTTTGAAGCACCGAAAACTGGTTGTTGAGTTTGCTGATAATGGAATCGTATTCAATAAACTGCGCGGTCATAGCGTTATAGCGTGCTTCAAGCAGTGCTGCACTACGGTCATAGTTCTCTTCGAGCGAATCGGCTTCTGCGCTGAATCCGTCTGAAAGGTTGGCGAGATAGCCACCCGATTTGGTGTAACCATTAAGCAATTCGTTGAGATCATCAAACACTCCGTTGACGTAAGTGTAGTTATCGTTATCATCAACGATACTCTCTCCACTAAAGAACTTTTCTGCTGCATCAGGATCTTCATTGAATTTCTCGTAAAAATCAATCTCTTTATAACTCATGGTACCGTCTTGATTAAGGCTAATCCCATATTGAGCAATAGAGAGGCCGTCAGTGTTGATATAAGAGATATATTTGTTAATCTCACGACGGATGGCATTAATCGAGTTGTCGCCATTAAAGACACCTATCGTTCCGGCATCAATATCGGATGTAGTCATCGAATTAAGCTGGCTAATCAGCGTGTTGTAAGCAGTGGCAAAGCTACTCAGCTCATCTGAAACCGCACCGCTATCTTGGGTGATGGAAAAATTTGAGCTTTCATCTTCTTGAATTAAATTGATCGTAACGCCTGTAATAATATCGCTAATCTCATTGGAGCTTCGCGTTACGGTGATGCCGTTGAATTTAAACGTGGCATCTTTGGCATCTTGCACCACGCTGAGTGTGCTTTCATTGAGATCGGCCGAACCGTCAACATAAGTGCCGCCAACCAAATTGGCAACCAGACCGCTTCCCGTGGCTCCAACGTCTGAGGTTGTTATGGTACTGTCTTGCGTGTCCGCAAGATTGGAGAGTACCAGACGGTAATCATTCTCACCGTACTGCACAATGGAAGCATTGAGTTTGTCGTCTAATGTTGTATCGGCATTAATCGCATCGGCAAGCTCTTGGAGTGTGGTAGTGTCATCGTAAGCAAAATCGTAATCGACACTATCAATACTCACACGAAAACTTCCCGAACCGTCTATGGCGATGGCATCGTCGGCAGAACTAAATGATGCCGATGAGATAAGCGCATCGGATTTAAGCGCATCATTCAGACCGCTACCGTTTTCAGTAAGTACAATCGCTTCGCTTGCAAGTTCAGAGTTCGACGTGAGACTTAGGCGGTAGTCATCTTCGCCGTATTGAATAACGGCGGCGTGAACTTTTCCTCCTAGCGTATCGTCGCTGTTGATAAGATCGGCCATTTCTGATAAGGTAGTCGTATCGCCATAATCAAACTGATAGGTCGTGCCGCCGATGCTAAGATCGAGTGTTCCGCTACCGCCGCTTGAAGCAATTTTAGCTGAACTACTTGAAAACGTGCCCGATGTGAAACCGCTACTGGTAAGCGAAGAGTCTGCTTTGAGATTGCCGTCAAAATCAGAAAGTACAATACTCTGTTCGAGTCCGGTTTCTTGAGAGGTAAGCACAAGGCTGTAGGCTTCATTATCGGTTTGCAAAATTGAAGCACGTACTGCGTCCCCGGCTTGAGTGTTGATAGCGTCGCGCAAACCTTCAAGTGTCGTAGAGTTGTCATAAGCAATCTGATAGTCGGTATCGCCGATATTGATATTGAGCGTTCCTGAACCCGTGGCAATAGTCTCGTCCGATGCGCTAAATCCTGCTGCTTCAAGTACGTTTTGTTTGGCAAGCGAGGTATCGCTAATACTAAACGACTGCACGGCAACACCGGCATCTGCCGTGACGGTAATGCCGTCACTATTGCCACTGACGGTGCGGTTAGCAAAAATTGTATCATCGGCTAAAGCACTAGCGCTACTCTTAAAAGAGCTTACCAGACTCGCAAGCAGATCAAGCGCATCGCTTTTTTGCGCGTTCAGCTCAATTTTGCTCTTAATGGGATTAAGCGTGAGTGCTTCATCGTTAGCTTTAAGCTTTTCAATAATATCGGCAGTCAGTACACCTGAACCGATACCGAGTGAATTAATTGTTCCGGCCATGTCGGATCCTTAATTAACGGGCTATGCCCGAATACTTACATGTAATATCGTCTAAAATAATTATTTTTTTATAATCCCAAAGCGTTGCGGCCTGATAGTGTATTCTGTTACCGCAACGCCTGTGCGCATACCCAAAATATGTTCGATCGCATCGGCAATATCTTCGCCCGCTAGTCTGCTGGTTTCATCTTTTGAGGGCTCAAAGCGCAACGCGTCGAAAAAAGCGGTGTTGGTCATGTCGGGATTGATGGTTACGACGTTTAGGCCGCTTTTTCGCACCTCTTCAAACAGGCTGGCTCCAAACGCCCGAAGCCCCGCTTTTGTGGCGCTGTAAAGGGCGGAAAATTTTGATGAACGTACGGCTTCGATGGAGGTGATATTAATAATCGTACCGCTATTGGCTTTGAGCTGGCGCAAGAGTGTATTGGAGAGGAGCATGGGGGCGGTAAGGTTAACGGCTACCATCTCATGGATGATTGTGGAACTAAGCTCTTCATACGGCTCAAAGCGCCCGAAACCGGCAGCGTTGATTAGCACAGTGATATCATCATGCTCACGTTTAAGCGTATCACAAACGTGCATCGTATCGTCATAATCGCTCAAATCGGCCTGTATTACACTAAAACGCTCCGAGGCTATTGCCTCTTTTTGAATATGGCGGCTAATGCCGATCACGTCAAAACCGAGTGCAATCAAACGCGAAGCAATCGCCTTTCCGATGCCCGAACGCGCACCCGTAACTACTACAGTTGCCATGTGCGAATCCTCTCTTTGGGAATATAGTGTAGCGCCTTTTCAAGCATTACATATAACATTTTTTGCTCCAGTGCTTTAGGATAGGCGACAATCCCCTCTTTCACGTCATAAGGGTAAAACGCTAGATCGCTATGGCGCATCTTTTTAATCTTTTTAAGATGCTGCGCGCTCATACGAAAACTTCCGAGTGTGAGCGAGTAGAGCGTTTGAGGCTTTACATGTAAGAAAATCGTCTCGATCAAATCGGGATAGATTGTTTCAAAATCATCGGTATAGATCATGGGATCGATGCAGATGCGTATCTGCCAGCCCGCTGCAATGGCAGCACTAATCGCACGGAGTCGTGCCTCTAGCGAAGGCGTGTGGTGTTCGTAGCGCTCAATCACGCTCTGGGGCGAAAGCGTCCATGCCAAAACAACCTGTTTGGAGGGTGTTAGTGCTTCTATTGCCCTAAAATTGGCACTTTTGGTACGAATTTCAAGATGCAGGTTTGGCTGGGTGTTAGCGTGTTTTATCCATGCGGCGCTCTGGCCGGTAAGGTTTTCGACGGCGAGTGTATCGGTATCGTACGAGATGGCAATGAGTGTCGGTTTATTAAGATAGGGTGTAACGGCATCGAAAAAATCCTCAATATTGACAAAAAGCACGGTATGGGCCGAATCGTACAGACCTTGAAGGTAGCAGTAATCACAATCATACAGACAGCCCAAAAGCGACTGGGTATAAAAAAAGTGCTCAAATTCAAAACCGTCGGAGTAAAAAGAGCCCTCATAAAGATAGGGTGCCTCTTTGTGCGCAAGTATAAGATTTTTACTGCGTGACTGGATGCGAAAGTTTTGATTCGGTCGGTTGAAGATATCTTTGTAGTGCTCAATGACAATCACATGCGAACGTTCAAACTTTTGCATGATGCGCTGTGTGCTAGGATGCTCAAGCGCGCGGCGCTCGACATACAGATGCGAGAAACGCTCAGTGATGGAGTGCGGCGATAAGGCTCTCAAGCGCGGCTCCTTGCTCTTTTTTGTGCGTCCACGCCTCGGGTATCGCAAAACCTTGCGGCAACGGGCTGTTTGTGTGGAGTTTAAAATAACAGAGCGCATCATCAAGACGTTGCTGCTGCGAAACACTAAAACGCGACTTGACCGTCTCAATAAGAGCATACTCTTCGGTGCTAAAAAGGGGTTCGTCTGCAATAAGCCGCATCTGCTGCTCTATCAGCGATTCAATGGCCTCAATGTGTGAGGCTATGAGTGAATGCGCTGTGGTTTTGGTAACACTTGCCGGCTCAAAATGATCGGAGACGACTTTCACAAAAAGCATCTGATGCAACTGCATAAAACGCGAAGCGGCACTAAAAACAGCATGGGCTTCCATATCGACAGGCGTTACATGTAAGGCTTCTTGCGCGGTATCGACGGTAGTGAGTTCACACTCGTTATAGGGGTGCTTTACAACCATATCGGGATACGCACTACGCTTTTGATAGGTGAGTTTATGAGCCAAAAGTAGCTCATCAATCGCAAAATGTTCAGGAGCCGCGCAAATGCCGACATTGATCAGCAGATCCCCTTTATTCGGTGGCTGATGCCCCAAAAGCGCGGCGGTAGCCATAAGGGCATTGGTGTATCCGCATCCGCATATCACAAGTAGCGTGTCATCATTGCGATAGGTGGCAAAAGGCAGATCATCAATACGCGTCAAATGCATAGTATCAATAAAGGCTTTGGCCTCGGGATGCAGGGCGGTAATTAGATATTTCATCCTCACATTCTAGCGCATTAAGAAGAAAAGTGCTATAATTACACCCTCAAAAGCGCTGAGTACATAATCGCGCGAAGCCATCTGCCTCGCAAGAGGCAAGCTTCAGTGGCCAAAGCGGCCCAAGCGTAGCCAAACGGGCTCTGCCCGTCTGGCGTTTAAATTAATGATGTATTGAGCGCTTCCCTTTAGACCTGTGCAATAGTGCAGGGAGCCACCGGGTCAGGATGGGAACATAGCAGCCCACCTCTTTGTGTTATGTGCCGCAGGTATCTGGAGGGGAGTCCTTAAAATCTATAATCTGCCCTAACCACCCAACGGGTAAAATCGATTGTTTCACTTTTATGTAACGTTTTATCAATATCCAGATGCATCATAATAGCCGAAAACGCAATGGCATCGCTATCATACGTGAGCATCACATCGTCTTCGTAGTAGCGCTCTTTATGGTATTGGGCGTCAAAAATTCCACGAACCAGCTCAATGCTCAGCCCTTCTGCTCCCAATGCGTCAAATTCATATCCTAGACCCAAACGGATAGCAAGGATATCTTCTCCAGGTGCTTGTTCGGAGATAAAGCCGATAGTACTCTCGTCAAGCGAAGTAAAATAGGGGCCGCCGCCAAAACCATCGGTAATAGTGTGGGCTTTGGTGACATAAGCGCCGTTAAACGCCGCGCCTCCAAAAAGGCCGTGATAATCCAAAAGAGCTAGCGCGCCGATAACGGTGCCCTCAACTCCTGAACCCTCGAGTTCGCTAAGCACGGCACCTTGCAGGCCATATTCAGCGTAAAAGGCATCGCCAAAGTCGATTTTACCGCTAAGTTCGCTATAGATAATGTCGCTAAAACAATCAGCATGGTAATACCATAAACTCCATTCATGTGCCTCTAAAAAGGTATAGTTTAGTGCTCCGCCGACACCACCCCAGCTCTTCTCATCATATAGCGGCTTAAAACGGTGTTGCTCGGTTTCAGAATCAAACCCCGCCCAGCGCGAAAGGTAATAGAGTTGCGTTGAGAGCGTATCGGTAAATGCAATGTCTGTCCATGCGCCCTCAAACGTGTTGGGAGCCATACGTAGATCGTCGCTGTCGGCATAAGGGGTATCGATGCGAATACGCCCTGCGCTAAGATGTAGCATATCGTCGGCATAATCGATACCGGCTTCGGCCATATAGGTAAACGACTCGCCTTCGCTATTAAAAAAATCGGGATTGAGATGCATATCGGAGGGATTAAGATAAGCGAGTTTTTGCGATGTATATGCCGCTACATGGAGTTTAAAGCCCCCAAGCGAAGCAGTGTTAAAGCCCAGTATTCCCCCCAATGCCGTAGCAGTGGTGTCGCCATGAGGTGTATCAACGTCGATCCATGCAAGGCGTAGTAGCCCGTCTACCGTGGCATACTCAAAAGCTTCTGCAAGGGTTTTGGCTTCGCGTGGTAGCGTATGTTGTATCAGCGGTGTCTCTTGTACATCGATATAGAGCTGATCAATCATGAGTATCCTTTATTGTAATTATACACGGTTGCCTACATTGTGCTACAATGCGCACAATCTTATTATAAGGATATATAATGCAACTACAAAAAATAGTGAACATAGCCTTAGGTGCGGCACTTCTTATGACACTTACCACTTCTTCGGTAGTGGCGGCAAGCAAGTGTGGTGGAGCTTCAGAAATGGCAAAAGCCAAAGGGTGCCATTGTGATGAGGGTTGTGATAACCCTAACTGCGCAGCAAAACTCAAAGAGGGCGCGGCATGTGATTGTGACCATAATGCTACAATGAAATGCGGTGGCGAGAAGAAAGCTCCTGCAATGAAGTGTGGTGCGGGACGCTGCGGCTGATCGAACAGTTATTGCATCGGTTGCTCTAAAAAGGAGTAACGATGCAAGAAGAGACCTGTTTTTATTGTCAAAACTGCAATGCTGCCATTAGCATTGATCAGCTAGGCAAACTCGATGAGGGCGCATGTCCCTCATGCGGTTCCAATCTTGGCTTTTCAACTGCCCCAAAAGGCGAAAGCGATGGATTTGAAGAGGCCGTGGTACTTAACGACACCGACTTTTTAAATTAATCGTCGCGGTATTTTGAAATTCCGCAGGGCTGATTGGGTGTTGGCGGATGTGCTTCGAGATATTGAAGATCTTCAAGAGTCTGTTTTAGAACCTTTTGTTGTTGCAATAGCGGCAACATCGCGTTATCTTTCTCATTTAACGAAAGTGAAACATCACATAATATGACTTCAACCTCTTTATCAAGATCATGCAGTGCGTTTTGGATGTGTTCTATCGGTTTCATGGCGAAATTATAGCTGAGGAGTTTTATGCGAGACTTTATTCATACCCTTAAGAGCGTTATTCTCTCGACGCTCTCAAATGACACTACACCGTTTGGCTCATACGCCCCCTTTGTGTACGATCAGCATCGCTATTATGTTTTTATTAGCGATATTGCGACCCATGCGCAAAATATTATGCACATGCCCAAAGCGGGCCTGCTGTTTATCGAAGATGAAAAAAGCGCAGCCAATATATTTGCGCGCAAACGTATTAGTATGCAGTGTGAGGTGCATAAAATCTCAAGAGATGATGCGCTATTTCAACGTGTGATGGTGCGTTTTGAAGAGAAATTTGATACCGGTATGATGGAGATGTTGCGCAACATGCAGGATTTTAACCTCTACGAGTGTCTCCCCAAAAGCGGCGAAGCGACTTTTGGTTTTGGCGAGGCGTATACGCTTGGCGGGGAGTATTGCGAAGAACTTATACCCCGACGCGGCGGCGGACACCAGACTAAAAAAGCGTAGGTTCCAGCGCTTTAAGCTTGAAACTTCGGCGATGAATATTGCAGTAACCGTGTTTTTTTATCGCCTCTACATGTAAGGCGGTGCCGTAGCCTTTATGAGCCTCAAAACCGTATTGCGGATAGTTTTCGGATTCTGCAATCATTTCACGATCACGCGTCACTTTGGCTAAAATGGAGGCGGCGCTGACCTCTGCGATTTTGGCATCGGCTTTAATCATCGTCTCAAGATTTTTGACACCAAAGGTGGAGTTGCCGTCAAAAAGGTAGCGCTGTGCTTCAAGCGTGTGCATGATCTCTTTGAGGCCTGAACGCAGGCATTCGGAAATGCCGAGTTTGTCAATCTGTGCGGCAGAGAAACGGACAATATGGTAGTGCGAATCCGCCACGATTTTTTCAAACAGCATTTCGCGTTTTTTTTCGCTTAGCTGTTTGGAATCGCCCAGCCCCTCAATGCTTACATGTAAGGTGCAACCCGCCATGACTAAGGGTCCGGCAATAGGTCCTCTTCCGGCCTCATCAATACCGCAAAGCGTCATTGATGCCACATGATATTATTGTTTTTATTCATGCGTAATTGTACCATTTTGGGTGCTTATGCTACACTTTCGTAAAAAAAGGATGTAGCTATGTCTATCACCAAACGGGTGACGTTTATTGCCAAAACGGGATGTGAAAACGACTTAAAAGCGGTATTAGAAGCCATGGTAGCGCCTTCTAAGCAAGAACCGGGTCTGCTCTTTTACGAAATTACCCAATATAAAGAGAACCCCAAAAAGTTTATGGCTTTTGAAACGTGGGCAGACGAAGCCGCTTTGGAGGGGCACAAACATACAGCGCACTACAAAGTTTATAAAAGTAGCTACGAAGCGTTTTGTGCACATAAATACACTGACGATCTGGAACTGCTGAGATGAAGCACATAGCCGTTATAGCGCTTTTTACATTGGTGGCAAGTGTATGGGCCGATACGCTCTATTTTGAGTGTCAAGACGGCTATAACTTTACCGCACAGCTTAAAAACAGAAAAATGAGACTTTTTTTGCCACGCGAGCGCGTGACACTGCCGCAAGTGCCTTCTGCGTCGGGCGCCAAATACGCGAACAAAAAGATGACGCTTTTTACCAAGGGTGACGAAGCACTTTTTTCGCCCGATACGATTGGCGGATACCTTACATGTAAGAATAGTACGACACACGTGATGGAGGAACGCAATAAGACAAAAGGCGATTTTTTCAAAGCTGAAGGTCATGAGCCGCAGTGGCAACTACAACTTAAGCACCATGCCAAAAGCCTTTTCCTATATGATGATAGCAAATTGTTAGAATTTAACCTGCCCAAAGCGCGCCAAAGCGGCGACAGCAAACTCTATGTGTATAACAATCACAAGAACACCATGTTGATAGAATTGCACCGGCACCGCTGTTTGGATAGCAACAGCGGCGAAAAATATCTCCTAATGGTCTGGATTAAGCTTGATGGCCGTAGTTTTAGCGGTTGCGGGAGTATGTTGTAGTAGTGAAGCATGAAAAGAGCAAAATTGTTACTGCCGTCGGTTTTGCACTTATTGTATTGGTGCTTTATAGCATTGGGGATTATGTTAATGAAAAGAAGCGTCTTCTTGCCCAGATTGACGAAACGCTTTTTATTGCGGCTTCGGCGATTCCTTTTGTTCTTGAAG
Source organism: Sulfurimonadaceae bacterium (assembly GCA_050292115.1). Lineage (GTDB taxonomy): Bacteria > Campylobacterota > Campylobacteria > Campylobacterales > Sulfurimonadaceae > JAFGUB01. Next base: position 28,423 of record JBNKLA010000093.1, read on the forward strand.
ATGATTTTCACGATAGAGCGGTTGATGCGTACGCTATTGACGACAGCGAAGATCGTCGCAATATTTTGAATCTCTCAAAATTGAGTGATCGTTACGGCATGAAATTTCTTTACAGCGTTATTTTGGATCAAAACGGTACCTATCGGCTTAGCAGTTCGAGCGCGTTACGAGAAGAGCTTGAACAGGGCAAAGAGGTACACTACTTTACGCCTTATCCCGATGCCAGTGTAGCGTTAAAAGAGAGTTTTGAAGATCCTAAAACCGTATTTAGCCAGCGTAATGACTGCTATCACGCACACTATATTCCGATATTTAGTGACAGGTGGGGAACCTACCGCTCAATCTTTATTCCGATGCGCTCTCCATTGGGCAGGCACTACGCGGTTGCCGCTGATGTCGATATCACTTATGTCGAGGCTTTGCTACGCCAAAACACATTGCACACAATAGTGGTGTTTATGATTTTCGCATTGGCAATTTTGCCTATTATAGTTGTATATGTACGTACCATAAAGCGTAAGAATACGGAGTATCAGCAGGTACATGAACTCTATCTCGATCACTCTAAGCGTTCGGTAACCGATGCGCTTACCGGAGTGTATAACCGTTTCAAGCTCGATAAAGAGCTTGACGCTGCGCTTGAGTGGTACCATCAACGCAACAGGCCGTTTGCCTTGATAATGCTTGATATTGACCATTTTAAAGAGGTCAACGACGAATACGGCCATCAAAAAGGCGATGAGGTGTTAAAACATATCGCACAGCTTTTGGTCGAATCTTCGCGCTCTACGGACATTGTCGGGCGTTGGGGTGGTGAAGAATTTATGATTATTACCCCCGAAACAAACCTACGTGGCGGGTTTTTATTGGCAGAAAAGTTGCGCAAAGCGATTGAAACATATGCGCTTAGCGATGCGCAAAAAATTACGGCAAGTTTTGGAGTTACAGAACCTAGAGCGGGTATTTCATCAAAACAGCTTTTACAAGAGGTTGACGAAGCGCTGTATGAAGCCAAGCATAAGGGAAGAAACCAAAGCGCTATGTTTACTCCTCCCCCTCAATAATCGCCCATTCGCTAAACGGAAGCATCTGTACTGTGACAAACGGATGATTCAGTCGCCCTTCGGAGCTGACGGTGACTACCTCCACATGTAAGATGTCGTGCTCAATAATAAAACTCTCGATGGCTTCGATCTTTTTAAACAGCGCGTCTTGCGCGCCAAAAGGCATACACAACACGATACGTCGATGGCGTGGCAGATAAAAGTCGATGCCCTCCATATAATAGAGTTCAAAACCGCTTTTAAACATCTCTAAAAAAACCAGATTTTCAAAAAGCCTGCCGAAGTGTTTTTGCGTTGAGAGGGCATTTTTGACGGCGATGTCGCATAAATAGAGTTTTTTGGTGGCTTTGGCATGGCCGAATTTGCCGAGTTCGTGAAGATACCCTTTGGCGATTAAACCCGCGAGGGTTTTGTAGAGTTTATCTTTTGAGATACGCCGAAGGTTTTTAAGGCGCTCATATATGCTAAAGGCCGAAAGTTTCAGTGTGCTGTTTTTGGCAATGACGCCAATAATATCCAGTTCCATATCATCAAGTGCGTATTTGAGCATTTGCTGAATATAGAGATGGCGCGCATCAAGAGCTACGCTGTGCATGGCTGGGTAGCCGCCGAGTTGCAAAAAATGGTTAAGTGCCGTGGAGTCGAATTTGGGCTCATACGCTAAAAACTCCTCATAATCCAGCGGCCTTACTTGTAAAGGATGCAGATCAAGATCATAAGGGGTGTCTGATGCCACGATAAGCTGTTTGACTTTGGGAAGGCGCAGTGCTTCGTGATAGTTGTCAAGCGCCACAATCGTAATACCGTTTTCGTTGCAGTAGCTGTTGATACTACTGTTGAAACCCTCTGCGTCAATACGCATATCCCGACAATCAATGTAAAGGTAGTCGCTCTTCTTACATGTAAGCAGATAGTTTTTGATTAGCGTCGTTTTACCCGATTGCGCCACGCCCAGCAGGTGAACACTCTGTGATGAGAGTTCTATTTTACGAGGAATGTAGCGGCTTACATGTAAGCTTTGACGGTAATACTCTTCAAATAATTGCGTTATGGCGTCTCCTTTTTATGCTACTAATTTTAACACTTCCTTTTTAAAAGGAAATAAATTTTAGATGTTTTTGCATGAAACCCCCTAAAACCCTTGAACGAGATAAAATAACTCGGTATAATCCCGCTCCCTTTATATAGTTGAACAGAGATTCAACGAGTTCTTTATAAGGAAAACTAGATGGAAAAGATTCGTTTAAAACTTAGAGCGTACGATCACCGTGTGTTAGATCGTTCCGTAGCCTCTATTGTTGAAGCTGTCAAGCGTACGGGTGCAGAGATTCGTGGTCCGATTCCCTTGCCAACCAAGATACGTAAATATACCGTATTGAAATCGGTTCACGTTAACAAAGACTCTCGTGAGCAGTTTGAAATCCGTATGCATGCACGTTTGATCGACATTGTTTCGGCTACGCCTGAGACGGTTGATTCGCTAATGAAATTGGATCTTGCCCCTGAAGTGGACGTTGAAGTCCGCTCAATGGATAAGTAAGGAGTAATCAATGGAATATATTGTTGAAAAAATCGGCATGAGCCGTACGATTAGCGTTCCTTCAAAACCGGTTACCCTACTTAAAGTGGTAGAGGTCAAAGTGTGCGAAGTGAACGAAGGTCGCGCTATCGTTGCTTATAGTAACGGTAAGAAAACAAACAAATCGATTCAGGGTCAGCAGAAAAAATATGAGCTTCCTGCCGATTTTAACCGTTTTGCGACTATGGCAGTTGCCAATACCGAAGCGGGCGATCTTGACTGTTCCGCTCTTGGCGAAGCAAAAACTGTAAAAAGCACCTTCAAAACAAAAGGTCGCGGTTTTAGCGGTGTTATGAAGCGCTGGAACTTCGGCGGTGGCCCTGCATCTCACGGTCACCGTTTTGGTCGTCGTACCGGTTCTATCGGTATGTGTGAATGGCCAGGGCGCGTTATGAAAGGTCAAAAAATGTCAGGTCAGTACGGTAATGAGCAAGTTACCGTTAAAAATGAGGTTCTCTCATACGACGCTGAAAACGGTGTACTTGCGGTTGTCGGTTCGGTTTCCGGACCCAACGGCGCACTAGGTCGAGTAAAGGTTGTTAAATAATGAGCGCAGTAATACTTAATGAAAAATTTGAAAAAGCGTCCGAAGTAGCACTTCCGGAGAGCTTTGAGGGTATTAACCCGCATAACCTTTATCTTTATGTCAAGTCGTATCAAGCGTCACTTCGCGCAGACGGTGCTTCGACTAAAACCCGTTCAGAAGTAAGCGGCGGCGGTAAAAAACCGTGGGCGCAAAAAGGGCGAGGCGGTGCGCGTGCCGGTTCACGTCGTTCTCCCGTATGGGTTGGCGGCGGTGTAGCACACGGTGCAAACAGCGGCCGTAACTACAACCAAAAAGTGAATAAGAAGCAAAAAGCTTTGGCACTTAAATTCGCACTTGATGAGCATGCGAAAAACGGAAGCCTTTTCATCGTTGATAGTATTAGCGTTGAATCGGGTAAAACCAAAGATGCTCAAGCTATTTTTGACAAAATCGGTGCACGTGACGCACTTTTCATTAAAGAGCTTCTTGATGAAAAAACGTATTTGGCATTTCGCAATATCAATAAGTCATACCTTATTGAAGCAAGCGAACTCAACGCTTTTCTTGCCGCAACATACCGTGCGGTCGTTGTAGAAAAAGCGGTTTGGGATAACCTAGTAGGAGAAGCGTAAGATGGCAGATATTACTGATATTAAATCGATTATCTATACAGAAAAAACTCTGGGTCTTCAAGAAGACGGCGTAGTGGTTGTTCAGACCTCGCCGCGTATGACCAAAACAGGACTTAAAGAGGTGTTTCGTGAGTATTTCGGCATTATCCCGAAGCGTATTAACTCACTAAATCAAAGCGGAAAAGTTAAACGTTTCCGTGGTGTACAGGGCAAACAAAACGATTTTAAAAAGTTTTACGTCACACTGCCTGAAGATGCACAAATTGAAAGCTTGGCGGTGTAACGATGGCAATTAAGACATACAGACCAATTACCCCGAGCCGCCGTTTCTATACAAACGTTGACAGCGCGGACATTACAGCAAAAGCTTCCGTTCGCTCACTTTTGGTGAAACTTCCGGTTCACTCGGGACGTAACAACAACGGACGCATCACCTCTCGCCACAAGCAAGGCGGTGCGAAAAAGATTTACCGTATTATCGATTTCAAACGTAATAAGTTTGGCATCTCCGGTACGGTTTCAGCGATTGAGTACGATCCGTATCGTAACTGCCGTATTGCACTCATTACCTATGCAGACGGTGAAAAACGCTATATCCTTCAACCCAAAGGCCTCAATGTAGGCGATACGGTAGAAGCGGCCGAAGCGGGTCTTGATATCCGTATCGGTAATGCGATGAAACTCAAAAGCATCCCTGTGGGTACCGTAGTTCATAATATTGAACTCAAACCGGGCAAAGGCGGCCAAATGGTACGTTCTGCCGGCGGTTCCGCTCAGATTATGGGTCGTGACGGTAAATACGTTTCACTGCGTTTGCCATCTTCTGAGATGCGTTTGGTTCTCGGCGAGTGTATGGCAACTATCGGTGTGGTTGGTAACGAAGAGTACGGCAACATCGTGCTTGCAAAAGCAGGGCGTACACGCCATATGGGTATCCGTCCGCAAACACGCGGTTCGGCAATGAACCCGATCGATCACCCACACGGTGGTGGTGAAGGCAAAACCAATTCGGGACGCCATCCGGTTACTCCTTGGGGTAAACCGACTAAAGGCGGTAAGACACGTCGTAAAAAAGCAAGTGACAAGCTTATTATTACACGCCGTAAACCAAATGCTAAAAGGGTAGGTTAATCATGGCTAGATCAGTTAAAAAAGGTCCATTCGTTGACGAGCATTTGATGAAAAAAGTGCTTGCGGCTAAAGAAGCCAAAAGCAACAAGCCGATTAAAACATGGTCGCGCCGTTCTACGGTTCTGCCTGAAATGATCGGTTTGACATTTAATGTTCATAACGGCCGTCAGTTCGTTCCGGTTTATGTAACTGAGAACCACATCGGCTACAAACTTGGTGAGTTCGCACCGACACGTACGTTTAAGGGTCACAAAGGCTCTGTACAGAAGAAGGTAGGGTAATCATGGCTAGAGCACTACTGAAATTCATTCGCGTATCACCTACAAAATCACGTCTGATTGCACGTGAAATTCAAGGTATGAATGCTGAAGCAGCACTTGCAGCTTTAGAATTTACACCTAATAAAGCAGCGAAAATTATCGCTAAAGTTATTGCCTCTGCCGTAGCAAACAGCGGTGAAGATGCAGAAGATTGTGTGATTACTTCATGCCGCGTTGACAACGGTCCGGTTCTTAAACGTTTCCGTCCGCGTGCACGCGGTATGGCATCGGGCATCCGTAAGCCGACAGCACATATCTTAGTAGAAGTAGAGGGGAAATAATATGGGTCAGAAAGTCAATCCTATTGGTCTTCGCCTCGGTATTAACCGTAACTGGGAGAGCCGCTGGTATCCTAACTTCAAAAGCGCTCCGGCAGCTTTGGGTGAAGATCACAAAATCCGCACATATCTGAAAAAAGAGTTGTATTATGCGGGGGTGAGCAACATCAGTATCGAGCGTACGGCAAAACGCCTTCGCGTTACGATCGTAGCGGCGCGTCCGGGTATCATCATCGGTAAAAAAGGTGCGGATATTGAAAAGCTTAAAAGTTCACTTCAAAACCTGATCGGAAAGCCGATCGCGGTTAACATTAAAGAAGAGAAAAAAGCGCAAGCTTCGGCACAACTCGTTGCCGAGAACGTGGCCACGCAACTTGAGCGTCGTGTTGCGTTTCGCCGTGCGATGAAAAAAGTGATTCAGGGTGCACAACGCTCTGGCGCTAAAGGGATTAAAATCTCTGTTGCCGGTCGTCTTGGCGGTGCCGAAATGGCACGTACCGAGTGGTATCTTGAAGGACGTGTTCCGCTTCATACACTTCGCGCAAAAATCGATTACGGTTTTGCCGAAGCGCATACCACTTACGGCATCATCGGTATCAAAGTGTGGATATTTAAAGGCGAGGTTCTTGCCAAAGGTATCCAACCCGAAGCCAAAGAAGAGAAACGCGAGCGTCGTCCTAAACGTGGCGGTAAACGCGAAGAAAGAGAGGGCGAATAATCATGTTAATGCCTAAAAGAATGAAACACCGCAAGTACATGAAAGGCCGCAACCGCGGTAAAGCACGTGCGGGTTACAAAATCGCTTTTGGCGATATCGCGATTAAAGCGGTTGAAGCGGGACAGATTAGCTCACGTCAGATTGAGGCGGCGCGTATTACCTCTACACGTCACATCAAACGCCAGGGTAAAATCTGGATTCGTGTTTTCCCCGACAAACCTTTGACCAAACGTCCTCTTGAGGTACGTATGGGTAAGGGTAAAGGTCCAATCGATAAATGGGTTATGAACATTAAGCCAGGCCGCATTATTTTTGAAATGGGCGGTGTTAACGAGCCTTTGGCGCGCGAAGCACTTACTTTGGCAATGCACAAACTGCCGTTTAAGACCAAGATCATAACAAAGGAGCAGAGCAATGAAATATTCTGATATCTCCGAAAAAAGTGTTGCGGAACTTCAAGCGATGCTCAAAGAGAAAAAGACTGAGCTTTTCACTATGAAGATCAAACAAAAGATGATGCAGCTGACAAGTACAGCGGATCTCCGTGCGGTTAAAAAAGACATTGCACGCATTAACACTGCAATTACTGCAGCGAAATAAGGGGCGTTCATGAGTAAACGTGAAATTCAAGGTAGCGTCATTAAAAAAGCGGGTGACAAAACTGCGACCGTTCTTGTTGAGCGTCGCGTAATGCACCCTCGTTACCACAAAACCGTAAAACGTTTTAAAAAATATCTGGTACATGATGAGAACAACCAGCTCAAAGAAGGCGATGTTGTGGTAGCGGTTGAGTGCCGCCCCATGTCAAAACGCAAATCGTTTGAGCTCAAAAGCATCATTACAGGAGCCGAGTCATGATACAAAGTTTTTCTCGTCTCAATGTTGCGGATAACACCGGTGCTAAAGAGATCATGTGTATCAAGGTTCTTGGCGGGTCTAAACGTCGTTATGCATCCGTAGGTGACGTGATCGTCGCCTCGGTTAAAAAAGCGATCCCGACAGGTAAAGTGAAAAAGGGTCAGGTTGTTAAAGCCGTTATCGTTCGTACTAAAAAAGAGGTACAGCGCGAAAACGGTTCGGTCATCCGTTTTGATGACAATGCGGCTGTGATTCTTGATAGTAAAAAAGAGCCAATCGGTACCCGTATCTTCGGCCCAGTATCGCGTGAAGTGCGTTATGCAGGTTTCATGAAGATCGTCTCTTTGGCTCCGGAGGTTGTGTAATGGCAAAAATCGGAATCAAAAAAGGTGACACGGTAGAGGTCATCGCGGGTGACGACAAAGGAACAAAAGCAGAAGTTCTGGCCGTCATGCCTAAAAAAAGCAAAGTGGTTGTCGCCGGTGTGAAAACCGTTAAAAAAGCGGTCAAACCAACCGAAGAGAATCCAAAAGGCGGTTTCATGAGTAAAGAGATGCCTATTGATATTTCGAATGTTCGTAAAGTGGAGGCGTAATCATGGCACGTATGAAAGATAAATATCTTGCGCTTAAGCCTCAGCTCAAAGAGCAACTTGAGATCAAAAACGATATGCAGATTCCTAAAGTCGAGAAGATTATGATCTCTGTAGGTGCGGGTTTTGCAATGAAAGATAACAAGCTTATCCAAAACATTCAAGACACCATCTCTTTGATCGCGGGTCAACGTGCAACCGTAGTTGAAGCGCGTAAATCGGTAGCGGGCTTTAAAGTGCGCGAAGGGATGCCTGTCGGTATCAAAGTAACGCTTCGCGGTGAGAATATGTACAATTTCCTTGACAAGTTGATTTCAATCGCGCTTCCGCGTGTAAAAGACTTTCGTGGGGTTCCACGCAACGGTTTTGACGGTCGCGGTAACTACAACTTTGGTTTGAATGAGCAGTTGATCTTCCCTGAAATCTCTTATGATTCTATCATGCAGATTCACGGGATGAACATTACAATCGTCACTACGGCTACCAGCGACAAAGAGGGTCTTGGACTTCTTGAAGCACTGGGTATGCCGTTTACGAAAGGGAGCAAATAATGGCTAAGAAGTCTATGATCGCCAAACAGAAACGTACACCGAAATTTAAAGTACGTGCCTATACGCGTTGCCAGATTTGCGGTCGTCCGCATTCGGTACTTCGTGATTTCAACATCTGCCGTGTCTGCTTTCGCAAAATGGCAAATGAGGGTCTTATTCCAGGTGTTAGAAAGTCTTCTTGGTAAGAAGAAACTCCTAACAATCGCAGTCTGATGACTTGCAATAACAAGGATAAAAAATGGTAAATGATTTAATTGCAGACTCATTGACACGTATCCGTAACGCCGCAATGCGCCGTTTGGACGTGACAACGCTCATGCACTCAAAATCGGTAGAAGCAGTTGTTGCGATTCTTGCCGATAAAGGTTATATCGACAGCTTCAATGTTGTTGAAGACGGAAACAAAAAAACGATCAATGTGGTTTTGAAATATGACGAAAACGGCCGTACGGTCATCAATGAGATGAAACGTGTCTCTAAGCCGGGTCGTCGTGTTTACAAAGGCAAAGAGGACGTTAAACGTTTCAAAAACGGTTACGGTACGATTATCGTTTCAACATCACATGGGGTACTTCCTAACGATAAAGCTTATGAGCTTGGTATCGGCGGCGAAGTGCTCTGTACAGTATGGTAAGGAGGTAGGTTATGAGTCGTATTGGAAAACAGCCTATATCCGTTCCTAAAGATGTTAAAGTGAGTGTTGACGGCGCTGTGATCACTTTTGAAAAGGGCAAACTTAAGCAATCACTTGACACTAAGGGAAATGTAGGTATCTCTTTAGAAGATAACACATTGACGTTTGCTAAAAATTCCGATGATCGTCAAGACAGAGCGTTTTGGGGAACCTACCGCTCTTTGGCACAAAACATCGTTATCGGTCTTAGCACAGGATATACCAAGCAACTTGAGATCAACGGTGTCGGTTACCGTGCCGCGGTTCAGGGAAAAACGCTGAATCTTCAGCTTGGATTTTCTCATGACATCAACTATCCGCTCCCAGAGGGCGTAGAGGCTACGGTTGAGAAAAATATTATCACACTTAAAAGCCATGACAAGCAAGTGCTGGGTCAGGTAGCGGCTGAAGTACGTGCATTCCGTCCGCCGGAACCGTACAAAGGCAAAGGTGTGAAATATGTTGAAGAGCATATCGTGCGTAAAGCCGGTAAAACTGCTAAGAAGTAAGGGGGCGTAAATGACAGCTAAGAATTTAAAAGCAAAAGCCGCGGGACGCCTTCGCCGTAAGCGCCGTATTCGCGCAAAAATTTCGGGAACGGCGGCTTTGCCGCGTGTTTCGGTATTTCGTTCAAACCGCTATTTGAGTGCACAGGCAATTGATGATGATAACTCAGTAACGCTTGCCGCGGTACACTCTAAAAACCTTGGCCTTAAAGGCAATAAGGAAGATGCGGCTAAGTTGGCAGAAGCGTTTGCAAAAGTGCTGAAAGAGAAAGGCCTTGAGCAGATCGTTTTTGATCGCAACGGTTATCAATATCACGGTGTGATTGCGGCGTTTGGCGACGCACTTCGCGCTAATGAAATCAAGTTTTAAGGGCTGATGATGCAGACAATCAACAGAGAAGAGTTTGAAGAGTCGATTGTAAACATCGGCCGTGTTACAAAAGTTGTCAAGGGTGGTCGTCGCTTCCGCTTCACCGCGCTTGTCGTCGTTGGTGACAAAAACGGTACGGTAGGTTTCGGTACCGGAAAAGCCAAAGAGGTTCCCGATGCGATCAAAAAAGCGGTAGACGAGGCGTTTAAAAACCTCACTACCGTTAACATCAAGGGAACGACAATTGCTCATGACATTGAGCATAAATACAATGCAAGCCGCGTACTGCTTAAGCCGGCATCTGAAGGTACCGGTGTTATCTCCGGTGGTGCGATGCGTCCGGTTCTTGAGCTTGCGGGTGTGCAAGATATCTTGACCAAGTCACTTGGTTCAAACAACCCCAATACCGTTGTACGTGCTACCGTTGAAGCACTATCACGTCTGAAAGGATAAGGTATGGCACTAGAAAATTTGGCACCTGCTGAAGGCTCAACCTCTACGCGTAAACGTGTAGGGCGCGGTCAGGGTAGCGGCATGGGTAAAACCGCTACACGCGGTCAAAAAGGTCAAAAGTCACGCACGGGCTATAAGCGCAAGCGTAACTTCGAGGGTGGACAGCAACCATTGGCGCGTCGTTTACCAAAAATCGGCTTTACATGTAACAACGTTAAGCCTTACGTGATCAATGTTGAGCGCATTAAAGCGGTTGCCGAGCTTGACGAGATCACTATGGAGAGTATCCGTAGTGTTCATAAACTCGGCAAAGCCGTAACACGTGTGAAACTCGTCGGTGCTTCAGCAAAAGATCTGGCTTCCAAGATCAAAGACGAAAACGTAACCACAACTGGCAAGTAATGAACCAGCAACTTGTAAACAAGATCCTTATTACGATCGGGTTTCTTTTCTTGTACCGTTTACTGGCATACGTGCCGGTACCGGGCGTTGACACAGCCGTTATCGCCTCTTTCTTTGACTCTCACGATGCGGACGCATTGGGTCTGTTTAATATGTTCAGCGGCAACGCGATAGAACGTCTCTCTATTATTTCACTCGGTATCATGCCTTATATCACCGCTTCGATTATTATGGAGTTGCTTGCGGCGACATTTCCAAATCTGGGACAGATGAAAAAAGAGCGCGACGGTATGGTGAAATACATGCAAATTATCCGTTATGCTACGATTGTGATTACCGTGATTCAGGCTATCGGCGTAAGCGTGGGGCTTCAAAGTCTTACGGGTAAAGACGGTAGCAGTGCTATCTTAATTGATCACAACACCTTTATTCTTATCTCCGCAGTCTCGATGCTTGCGGGTACGATGCTACTGATGTGGATCGGTGAGCAGATTACGCAAAGCGGTATCGGCAACGGTATCTCGCTAATCATCTTCGCGGGTATCGTTTCGGCGATTCCGGGTGCAATTTCGCAAGCGGTAACAATGATCAATACCGGTGCCATGAGCTTCTTGACGCTACTAGGGATCTTGTTGTTGGTGCTTGCAACGATTTTTGTCATCATCTACGTCGAGCTTGGCGAGCGCCGTGTTCCGGTGACATACGCCAAAAAGACGATGATGCAAAATCAAAACAAGCGTGTTATGAATTACATCCCAATTAAGGTGAACCTCTCCGGCGTTATTCCGGTGATCTTCGCTTCGGCGATCTTGATGTTCCCTATGACGGTACTCTCAGCTAGTACCAATCCAACGGTTCAGATGATTACGGATTTTTTGAATCCCAATAGCTATGCATTTAACATATTGACCTTCTTGTTTGTCGTGTTTTTTGCCTATTTTTATGCATCGATTGTGTTTAATGCTAAAGATATCTCTGAAAACCTCAAACGTCAGGGAGGCTTTATCCCCGGTGTTCGTCCGGGTGCTTCCACGGCGGAGTTTTTGAATGAGACGGCAAGCCGTTTGACCTTTTCGGGGGCAATTTACCTCGGTTTGGTCGCTACGGTTCCATTTGTGATTATTAAAGCACTTGGCGTGCCGTTCTTCTTTGGCGGTACCGCGGTGCTGATCGTCGTGCAAGTTGCACTCGATACGATGCGCAAAATTGAGGCTCAGATCTATATGAGCAAATATGAAACCCTTAGCGCGGTGGGCCTATAAGCAATGGCCATTGCGCTACGCAAACCCCAAGAAATCGAAAAACTCCGCGCTGCCAACCACGTGGTTGCCGGTGCATTGAAGCTACTTGAAACCCATACCAAAGTCGGTGTGTCACTTCAAGAGCTTGATGCGATGGCTGAAGATTACGTGCGCTCTCAAGGGGCAAGGCCTTCATTTAAAGGTTTGTACGGTTTTCCCAATGCCGTGTGTACCTCGCTTAACGATGTGATTATTCACGGTATTCCCAGCGATTATAAACTGCAAGAGGGTGACGTGATAGGATTTGATATCGGTACGGAGCTTGAGGGCTATTTTGGTGATGCCGCAATAACACTGGGTGTAGGCGAAGTGAGCAGTGAGGATAAAGCACTGATCGCGTGTGCCGAGGATACGCTCTATTTTGCAATAGAGACGATCAAAGAGGGCCTGCGTTTTAAAGAGCTCTCTTACGCCATTGAAGGTTTTATTCTTGAGCGTGGCTATATACCGTTACGCGGTTTTTGCGGTCACGGTATCGGCAAAAAGCCTCACGAAGAGCCGGAGATTCCCAACTATCTTGAAGGCACCAATCCCAAAGCCGGACCCAAAATCAAAAACGGCATGGTCTTTTGCATCGAGCCGATGATTTGCCAAAAAGAGAGCAAAGCGGTGATTTTGAATAATGGTTGGGATGTGGTGAGTTTGGATAGGTTGCGCGGGTCGCATTATGAACATACGGTCGCCGTGATAAACGGCAGAGCTGAAATACTTTCACAAATTTAGGAGAGCGGACAATGTCAAAAGCTGACGTCATTGAAGTCGATGGTAAAATTGTTGAAGCACTGCCGAATGCAACATTTCGCGTGGAGCTTGAGAACGGTCACGTTATTTTGTGCCATATTGCAGGAAAGATGCGTATGCACTATATTAAAATTCTTCCAGGGGACAAAGTTAAAATCGAACTCACCCCGTACAGTCTTGATAAAGGGCGCATTACCTATCGCTACAAATAGCTTACATGTAACGCATTAGGGTACAATTTTTTGCGATACATTGACCAGCACGGAAGCGATTTCGTCATATGCATAGACGATATTGGCTTCGGGAATGCTATAGAGTCTGCGTTTTTCATCTGAGGTGTTAACCTGTACGATGATGGTTAGTTCAGCCTTGTAGGCATGAAGCGCTTCGCACACCAACAGTTTTTTATCACTCTCTTCAATAGTAACGATCACACCGGCCGCATCTTCTACATGTAATGCTTGCAATACGGCGCTTTTGGAGCTGTCGGCATAATAGATCTCTTCACCGGCAAGATTGGCTTTTTGCACCAGTGCGTAGTTGTTATCAACGACAATATGTTTAATGTGCCGATCACGCAACTGCTTGGCAACCTTTTGGCCGACTTTGCCGTAGCCACACACAATGAAGTGCTCGCTGTGTTTGGCAAGAGCTGAGAGGTCGGCTTCTTTAATCTCTCCCTCTTTAAAGAGAATATTTTGCAGCCATTTACGCTTGTGTAAAATAAACGGCGTGGCAATCATGGAGAGCACCACGGTGAGCACAAGCAGTTGCGAGAGGTCGTGATCCATAAGCTTATACGATGCCGCCAGTGCAAAAATTGCAAATGAGAACTCACCGACTTGCGCGAGGGTAACGGCAGTTTTAAAACCGGTGACCGATTTGGATTCAAAGCCGATAATAGCGTGAATAATTCCCCCTTTTAAAAGGATGATGCCGACAAAGAGTCCTACTACCTCAAAAAGGTGCGCTCCTAAAAAACCGATGTCGATTTTCATGCCGACGGTGATAAAAAAGATACCCAGTAGCAGATCTTTAAAAGGAGCGATATCGGCTTCGACTTTGTGCAGATATTTAGTTTCGGCAATAATCATTCCGGCAACAAAAGCGCCCAGTGAATAGGTAAATCCGGCATAGTGCGCCAATAGCGAAGCTCCTATCACGATGATTAGAACCGATCCCATAAAAAGCTCTTCAAGGCGCGAATCTGCCGAGAAGTGAAGCAACCAGCTCACGATGCGTTTGCCCAATACAAAAAGTAGCCCGATGACCACAATGGCACTTAGCAGGGTTTGTAGCAGTACCCACTGCAAATTATCACTGCCGTGAGCCAAAAAACCGATCAGCAGTAAAATCGGGATGACCGCAATATCTTGAAAAATCAAGATTCCTGCGGCCCTTTTGCCGTAAGGCGCATAGATTCCTTTGGTCTCTTTGAGATAGCTCAATACCACGGCGGTAGAGGAGAGCGCAAGTGCCGATGCGGTGATAATCGAAGTAGCGATAGAGAGATTAAAAAGAAAATGGGCGCATAAAAAGAGTACAAGCGTGCTAATACCTACTTGTAACGCGCCGTTGACGAAGACCATGCGTTGCATACTTTTAAGCGTGGAGAGCGACATCTCAAGCCCGACGGTAAACATCAAAAAAACAATGCCGAACTCTCCCGTGCTCTCAAGCAGTTTTGCATCCGTCTCTTGCAAACCAAATGCGTAGGCCAAAACGGTTCCGGTAACGATGTAGCCGATAATCTGCGAAATACCCAGACGTTTAAGAACAAGGCTTAATAGTGTGGCTAATGAAAGCGCTGTTATAATATAAAGCAATATGGTGTCCATCGTATTTTTATTTTACAATAAAAAGTAGCCTTACATGTAAGGAGTTGTGCATGAAACACTTTGTACTGATTATGCGTCATGCCAAATCAAGTTGGGAAAACCCTGTATTAAGCGACCTGCAACGTCCATTAAATAAGCGCGGCTTACGTGATGCCCCCATGATGGGAAAGCGAATTTCGGATTTTACAATACCGTGGGATACAATCATTACCTCACCCGCATTGCGGGCGATGATGAGTGCGCAACGCGTAGCCGATGCCGTGGGGTTTCATAAAGATTTGAGGGTTGACGAACGTTTGTATATGCAAGGTGCCGAGGCGATGTGCGACATCCTAAAAGAACTGGATGAGACGATTCGTGCGGTGATGTTATTTGGGCATAATCCCGACATGGAAGCGTTTTACACGCGGCTTGGCGGAACGGCAATTGAAAAATTTCCTACAGCCGCTTTTGGCATTTTTGAAACCAAAAAACCGTGGAGTGCGTGCGACGGATTTAGAGCGCTCTGGTTTGACACGCCCAAATCTCAGCGGTAGATAAAAGCGTTGTGGCGATCTACTTCGAGTTTGGCACCGACATGTTCGCTCCAGTGATAAAGCAACTGAAATTCCTGTTCGGTCTGAAAGAGGTGCTCTACGCAGTTTTTGTTGGGATTCCATATAAGGTTGGCATCGTCGTTAAGACGGTGAAGCTCCTCTTCGAGCCACTGTAAATCAACTATCTTGTCCGGTTCGCTTAGGTAATGGTCTACTACCGCCATCTGCATAGCTACTCCTTACATGTATTAATAGACTTCTTACAAAACTCCCAAATAGACTCAGAGCCAAGAGACGTAGTGAGATTGGGCTTTTCTTCTTTAAGTGCGTAGCCGTAGCTACGGACGCAAAGAAAAAAGTTCAAGATTGCTACGTCTCTTGGCTCCCTTCGGGCACTTAAAAGC
>JBNKLA010000094.1:0-6308 GCA_050292115.1 Sulfurimonadaceae bacterium
GCATTTATTGAAATTATGGACAAAATAGCAAAGATTGATGATGTTGTAAATAGGAATGAGGATTTTACGGTTATAATTGCTACATTACGAAGCACCACGCAGAATCTGCTTGGGTTTAGGTGCGAAAGTTAAGTTATATAGTTTATAAGCCTTCTTCTGGGAAAAAGGCTTATGAGCGGGCATGACTAATCCAGAAAATAGAGCAAAACAGGAATCGAAACAGATGATTTGCTTTTTGAGCTACGAACACGATATGTTTCCAGTTCGGATTGCGTACCTTCAAATGTGTTTTTATCGACATTGACAGAGACACCCTCGACATTTCCTGAAGAGGTGTATTGCCAAAAAAAGCCAGTTGTCCCAATGTGACTGGGAGGGTCTCAAAGAACTGTATTTAGCAACCCACAAATCATATGATTGTGATAATCTCAAATCAACATGAGACCCTGTGAACGATTCGTTCATATAAAAAATAGGCTTCACTCCAAGCAACCTCTCAACCTCTTGTGCAAATGCCAGCAACCAATCTGTAAGTGTTGTTTTACTATAACACCCCAACAGACCTCCTTGACAAGATGCATTATCTTTGTCAGAACCATCTTCAATATCAATAGCTGGTGGAAGTAGTCTATTTACTTCATAATAGGAACGAATAAAACTCACAAAAAATGCAGCTTCTTTTTTTGCCTCTTCAATGCCGTGATTAAGATCAGGACGTGCAAAATGATAAGGTGCGACAAGCACTCCTGCGGATAATGCACCTTGCATATTTTCTCGATAATAAGCGTCAAGAGCTTTTTGATTAATAAGCTCCTGCTCTGAATAGCCCTCCAGATATCCTTCTGTAGCTTTTACGTATGAAAAAACAATACCATTTGTTTTAACCATAGGCCAATTCACTACTCCTTGCACCCTACTAACATCAATGCCGTCAATACTGCCACTTACTCCTCCCGAAGCATTAACTTTGATCTGTACAAACACATAATTACTTGAACTGGGCTTTAATGTGATAGCGCTACCACTTTTGTAAAGTTTCCAGTAATCCGTATACGTTTTTTGTGTACTTTGAGCTACCGGTGCGTGCATTGGAACACTAAAAGTATATGACGCATTGTGTGCTACACTGCCCGAAACACAAACACTAGATGTCACTCCCATGGAGGTACCGCTATAGTGCTTGAGGCAGTAATTGCTATTCCATGTCGTTGTACCGGTATTCCTGATAGTCCATTGTTTGGTAAAAGAACTTCCGCCATCAAACGAAGTGCCGTCTGGAATCGTCTCATTGCCTGTGAAGGTGGCTTCGTCTACCTGAGAGGATGCCGCAACAATTTGCACTGGAACAGGGTTATCATATGCTCCTTCGGGGATAACGTTCCACGATGAAGAGTTGTATTTGATTTGAATTTGGTAATTTCCTGGGTTAGAAACGATTGTATCTTTTGAAAACGTGTATGTTTTATATTTATTAGAAGAAAGTGTTTGATTCGTTTTAATCTCAATATCTCCAACAAAGCTACCTGATGATGTATGCAAAGCAGCTGCAAAATCTCCTTGAAAATCAGCCGAACCGTAGTTGGCAATTTTTACTTGGATAGATACAGGAGAACCTTGTTCGATTGGATTTGGATCAAATGAAACTTGACTATAAAGACGAATATCAGGTCGTTCGATTGAGCCATGAAAAACCCTAATCCCATAAATGGCTACAGCCGGATCTGAACCATATCCATTATCGCTGAGTGTTGACTGATTGCCATACCAAGGGTCGTTGATGTAGAACGTACTACCGACATATCCCGTCAGTACTACAAAGTGCTTATTTCCAGACAGACGAACCTCTGCAACTACAGGATATCCACTATCAAGTTCATTTTTAATTCGATCTAAATCAGCTGGAATGGATGCGTAACTTAAACTTTCTACCCACTGAACATTACTCATTTTAGTAGCTGCGACACTCCAATTTATTAGGCATCCGCTAGAGTAGCCTCCGTTATTTTTTAGCCAAGTATTCAGTTCCCTAGGATCAGTGTTGTCGCCATAATAGTTCAAAAGCATGGCTGTTGCAGTAATAGCACATCCATCAGATCCTATGGTAGTATTAACACTACAGGTACCAAGCGTATCACTAGACCAAGGGCTCCATCTCTGACCTATTACAGGGACATCGTAAGATATCGCATACATATTTGTCAAAAATGTTAAGCACAAAGTCACAATTCGCAGTATTGGTTTCATAAAGTTTTCCCCTAACTCCCAATTGAATAATATAAGCACGTAATTTAATATATTTAAGCACTAATTGCAAGACGCAAAACTGACAAAAAAAAATGATATTCTGACAAATCGCTCTTTTTAAAACTCTTTTTGTACATTTTCGAGCAACGTTATCACCTCTTTAACAGAACGGCTTGAGTGTTTGAGAATAAAAATAATATGATTTAACCCTATTGATCTGTACATGTAAAGCAGTTCAACCAGAGCGTTATAGCCACTGCGTAATCCAAGAGGGATAGCTTCGGCAGGGTGATTATCGTTTACATGTAAGTCGAGCATCATGCTTAAACCGACCGGTTTAAAATAGGTTTCGGCCGTAAGTTCTTGCCATTTTGCGATTTGGCGCTTTAGTACGATGTCGTTTTTGTAGTAGGTAATCCATCCGTCGCAGTGCTGGGCGAGCCATTCGATACGCTGCGTGGCGTTGCCGGCACTAAGCAGTCCGATAGCGCCGTTGTAGGGTTTGGGCAATACATCGGCGCGGGTGATGGTGCCAAGCGGGGAGCGAATCACGGGAAAATAGCCACTATGAAGTGCACGAATAAACTCCACGCTCTGTTGATAGCGCAATTTGCTCAGATTTTTATCTACACCGTACGCGGGAAATTCAAGCTCTCTATCTCCCGATGCCAGTCCCAAAACCACCCGCCCTTGTGAGAGCACGTCTACCGTGGCGGCGGATTTGGCAATGTCTATAGGGTGATGTAGCGTGGCAATGCTTGCTCCGGTTGCGAGGGTGATCTCACTCGTGTGCGCCGCCAGATACGACATATAACTAAACGGTTCGTAGATTTGCCCGACATCGCCAAAGTTGGGATCACGTAGCGGGATGTCGCGAAACCAGATCGCACCGATACCTTTGGCTTCGGCAAACTGCACCAGTTCGATTTGGTTGTGCATTTGAGGGACATCTTTGGGGTAGGATTCGAGCGGGAGCATGAGCCCGATAGTGAGCTCATTTTCCTTAAAGATACGTTGAAATCCCCTATTGAATGTCACGCAGAGAGCCCCAATGTTTTTAAAATCTCCTGATGCACGTTTACATCAGCCAACGAACCGTGGTGATGCACCTGTTTATATGCACCGTCTACTTTGTGAAACAGCCGCGATGTTCTAAAACCGGTCTCAAACGTTTTGTCGCCAATGCGCATGGTGCCGCGCTCTTGTCCTACAGTACAAAATGCATCGCCCAGTGGTATAAATGTGATATCATGATACTCCACATCGATATCGATGGGTGAGTCAAAGAACTCTTTGTGCGCTGCTGCAACAGCTTCATGGGTTCTTACAATGCCGCCGAGCGGGTTGGTAAAAGCCGCATAACTCTCGGGGCTCCAGTTCTCACGCATCTTTTCGATGTCTGCACGGTTTAGGGCATCATAGTACTCGCACACCACTTGATGCTCTGGGCTAACATACACGCTCTCTTTTCCGGTAATCACCGTATTGCCAAACGGCTCTTTGTATTTTTCCTCGCAAATCGCTTCGAGTTCATCCCAGACCATGGCGCGGATATTGAGCGAATCCATAACCGATTGACGGATTTCATCATATTCACTCGCATCGGTGTTCATGCACAGTACCGTCGTAGCATCATCGCTATGTTCTTGATCGCGCGCACCGTGACGATCCCAAAAGCCTTTGTCGATTTCGCCAAACGTATCAAGTGCGGCTTTGGAAAGAAAGGGAAAGTTATTGGGAATCGGCAATTCACCGCCATACCCCAGCCACGAGCATCCAATGGCAAACGACTTGTTGGCAACCGCGTCATAAATGGCATCGTTAAGAATGCGAATACTCGAAATGGTTGGCGTAGCATCAAGAATCTCTTTGCTCACACCGATAGAATCGAGCATTTTAATATAGAGCATGGGGTGACAGTTACTGATGTTTTTTCCTCCCATCTCTTCATAAAGATTATCCATGAGCATAAAGCGGCTCTTATAATCGGGTGCCCTTCCCATAAGCAGGCAGATCGCTCCGGTAAACGGCATGACGATTTTACCAAACTGCGTTAACGCAAATGCAACGCCCTCTTTGGAATAACTGCCGGTTGAGAGTTTTTTTAAAAAGGGGTGATCGATAATGCGATGTCTTAGCGCCTCCACCTCCAACGCATCTAAAAAAGCCTTGTTGGCTACGTATGTGTCACTTTTAAGTTCCCTATCTGAGTAGGGAGTTTGCAAGTACTCCATTGTATTTACCTCCGTATTTAAGATACAGACAACATTTTTGCATGTAAAATAGGGCTTGACAAGACGCAAAAATGACAAAAAAGGATGATATTCTGACAAACAGTACATTTTTTTGACACAAATCTAACTATTCTCTATATTTTAAATTTCGAGCGAAAGGAAGAAGCGGTTAGTCGTTTATTCTAAAACGGTCGCGGTAGTTTTTGGGATTCAGCCCTGTAGATTTTCTAAAAAGGTTACGAAATGTCGAAACATTATTGTAGCCGACACGGTGTGTAATAGCCTCAAACTTCTGATCGCTAAGGATCAGCATCTCTTTTGCTTTTTCGATGCGCAGGTTTTGCAAATACGCCGTAGGCAAAAAACCGGTAGCTTTTTTAAACTTACGCAAAAAGGTTCGCTCATTGAGCCCCAGATGTTTTGCGATGTCTTCAACTTTTATTTTGTTTCCATAATGCTCTTGTAGGTAATCAATGGCGCGCTGTACGTCATCGTCGCCATTGGTAAAAATCATCGAGAGGTTTTTATAGTGCAGTTGAGAGCTACGCCCAGCATCTACAATAAGCACGTTAGCACAGTGATACGCAGCCTCGATCGAAGCAAACCTTCGGATAATATACAGGCACATATCGATATAAGCGCTCACCCCTCCCGCCGTAACGATATTATTATCCTCAATAAGAATTTTGCTAGTATCGACTCTAATCTGGGGAAACTCCTGCTGCAATTTATCTTCGATCATCCAGTGGGTTGTGACTTTTTTTCCGTTTAAAAGACCTGCTTGCGCCAGAATATAGACTCCCACACACACCGAAACCAGCAGTGTACCCTGTTGATACATCTGCTGCAACCAACGTATCAACGCATCATTTTCAGACAATTCATGACCGAGATTGATCATAGGAGGAATAATGACAATGTCAAAATCATCACCGCTATCTATCGGGCGATCTTTAATAGTAGCAGTGGGATTAAACGCTATTTTCTCAGCGCCGCTACGCACAATAGTAGTTTCAACTTTTCGAGCATTTTCATCGACGCAGTCTTTGTTGTAAATGGCAAAAATATCCATGATGCCAAAGAGTGCCGACGTTAAGGTATTGTCGCAATTGACAATTGCAATATTGAGCGGTTGTTTGGAATCGATACTCTGTAAGCCTTTTGACATTCACCAACCTATCTACAACATTTTTTAATAGAATACCAAATCACAGCTGACAGAATCTAA
This sequence comes from Sulfurimonadaceae bacterium, assembly GCA_050292115.1. Taxonomy (GTDB): domain Bacteria; phylum Campylobacterota; class Campylobacteria; order Campylobacterales; family Sulfurimonadaceae; genus JAFGUB01. The sequence continues at coordinate 5,707 of JBNKLA010000094.1, forward strand.
AAGTATAGTAGATCCTAAAAATACTCCCCTTTACAAACACCTGCAAGTGTAAAAACACAAGGCGATACCTCTTTTGGTATCCAACGGTTGTAATCCATCTCCTCGCTACAGCCTGCATCTTCAAATAGCGCGCTTTTGCCGTCTTTGGTACAGACAAGCACTATGGCATGTCCGTTATCGTGCAAGATTTTTACCTGATACTCACGAAACGGCTCTAAAAGTGAAGGATCATGCGAGGTTGCAAGTTTCAACAAAGCTTTATCAGACATATTTTGATCGACGTATTCATTGCTTAGTGTTGTCTCAACGGCAGATGTCAGTTTGGTAAGCAACTCCGCCAGTGCAAAAAATTTTTCTTGATAGTCACTCGATTTTGCAAAACAAAAAGAAGCCAGTAGCGCACTGATGAGAATAAAAAAATCTAACACTTTTTTTCATAGCGTTGATTTTATACCGACTTCAATAGACTTCTTGCAAAACTCCCAGATAGTCTCAGCACTTAAAAGCACAGTGTGATCAAGGCAGGTTCTTTTTAGCGTAGCCGTAGCTACGGTAAAAAGGTTCTAACGTAGAGCACGCTTTGCTTTTAAGTGCCCGAAGGG
>JBNKLA010000095.1:0-25721 GCA_050292115.1 Sulfurimonadaceae bacterium
CCGTAGCTACGGACGCAAAGAAAAAAGTTCAAGATTGCTACGTTTCTTGGCTCCCTTGGGGCAATTAAGAGCACACTGTGCTTTTAAGTGCTGAGTCTATCTGGGAGTTTTGCAAGAAGTCTATTGCTGTTTCACTAATAGTAATGCACTGTAGCTGAAACAATGTATAATCCCTTTTATGAATTTACTGCAACATCCCACCCGTTTTATGCGATACCTCTATGCCATTTTACTGGCGCTCTTTTTTTCGGCATTTATCTATTTGGAGCATTTCGACCTTACATGTAAAGCGCTCAATACGCTTTTGGCACTGGGGGCGTATCTGCTACTTTTTACCCTGCCGCTTCGCTCATTGGCGCTTGGCGGTTTTTTTATTGGATTGTTGTGGTTTTACTGGATTGGGTTTAGTTTTCAATACTACAACTCCACCTATATGGTTCCCATTGTTAGCGTAGGATTTGGCGTGATTTATGCGCTCTTTTTCGCACTTATCGGCTTTGGCAAAAAGCCGTGGCAACGCGCGCTTATAATTCTAGTGCTAAGCTTTTTGGAGCCGTTTGATTTTAACTGGATGCAAATGGAGCTGCCGTTTGTCGAAAGTTATTTTGGCATAGCCAAATGGCAGTTTTTGCTTATCCTTATCAGCTTTGTCGTAGGGCTTACATGTAAAGATGAAAAGCGTCTTTTTGTCTTAGTTTTCTTGCTGGGTGCGATTAATTATAGCGCCCCACACAAAGCACTTGCTCCACTCAAAATCAAACTCGTCGCTATGGATGTGCCGCAAGAGCTTAAGTGGCAACCTTATATGTTGCCGCGCATGAACCGTTCTAATTTTGACGCCATTGATATGGCTATAAAAGAGCAATACGATCTTGTAGTACTGCCCGAATCGGCCTTTGCCCTCTTTTTAAACCGCAGACCCGATCTGATTGAACAGTTAGAGGAAAAATCCAAACAGATTGCTATCGTTACCGGAGCGCTTTATGATGAAAACGGCAACAACTACAACGTGACATACTTTTTTAAAGACGGCCACCATATGATTGCCAAAAAGATGACGCTGGTACCGTTTGGCGAGTACATCCCCCTACCCGCTTTTATACGCGAATACATTAACCAAGCCTTTTTTGACGGAGCATCCGACTACATCAGTGCCACGGCTCCCACGACATTTATAATCAACGACATCCCCTTTCGCAACGCCGTCTGCTACGAAGCCACCTGCGAAGAGCTCTATGTGGGTGAGCCTAAATATATGATCGCCATTAGCAACAACGCATGGTTTATGCCCTCGATTGAGCCCACCCTTCAAAAACTGCTCATGCGCTACTATGCGTTACGCCACCATACCGTAATTTACCACGCTGCCAATGCTGCCGGCACCGGAATAGTTGAGTAAATCGGTAGGTTTTGTATACTTTTAGAACCATTCGTACTATGATGGCATAAACCAAAAAGGAGTAAGCGTATGAATATCGCCGAAAATATTACCGAGCTTATTGGAAATACACCGCTTGTAAAGCTTCAGGGGCCTTCTAAAAAGACGGGCGCTACCATATTGGGCAAATGCGAATTTATGAACCCCACCAGTTCGGTCAAAGATCGTATCGGCTTTAACATGATCCGCGTTGCCTTGCAAGAGGGGAAGATTAACGAAGAGAGCACCATCATTGAGCCCACCAGCGGCAACACCGGTATTGCACTGGCTTCGATTTGCGCCGCGCTCAAACTCAAACTCATTCTTACCATGCCCGAATCCATGAGCCTTGAGCGCCGCAACCTGCTCAAAGCGCTGGGAGCCGAACTGGTACTTACTCCGGCAGCGGCTGGTATGAAAGGGGCGATTGAAAAAGCCAACGAACTTCAGGCCGCTACTCCAAACTCCATTATTTTGCAGCAGTTTCAAAATCCAAATAATCCCGACATCCACCGCCAAACCACCGCACAGGAGATTTTGCGCGATACCGACGGATCGCTTGATATCTTTGTGGCCGCCGTAGGCACGGGCGGTACGCTTACCGGCACCGGACAAGCCCTGCGCGAAGTCTTGCCAAGTCTTCAGCTTTTTGCCGTAGAACCGCAAGATTCGCCCATTCTCTCCGGCGGCACCCCCGGAGCGCATAAAATTCAGGGAATCGGCGCAGGCTTTGTACCGGATGTGCTGGATACCGATCTTTATGGCGAAGTGATTACCGTTAGCAACGACGACGCTATCGCTACTGCAAAGATGCTGGCCAAAGAGGAGGGACTGCTAGTGGGAATCTCAGCCGGAGCCAATGTATTTGCCGCCATGCAGGTGGCATCAAGAGAAGAAAACCGCGGCAAAACGGTTGTGACGATTTTATGCGACACTGGAGAACGCTACCTCTCCACCGCCCTCTTTTCAGACAACTGATGCGCTATCTTGAGACCTTCAAAGTCGTAGACGGCACGCCGCAGTATCTTAGCTTTCATCAGCGGCGCGTCGATATCACTTTGGGTGCTAATTGCTTTGATCTTGCAACGCTACTCACAAATACTCCGCAAAGCGGCACGTATCGTGCGCGGATTGTGTATGATGACGTCACGCAAGACATTGAATACATTCCCTATACTCCCAAAATCCCCCAAAGCTTTGCCCTGATTCATGACGACAGTATCCGCTACGCACGCAAATTTGCCGACCGCAGTGCGCTGGAGAATGCCGAAGCCCTGCGTGGGGAGTGCGAGAGCGTGGTAATTGTGCAAAAAGGTTTTTTAACCGACACCCCCATCGCTAATATCGCCCTATGCCAAAACGGCATCTGGTATACGCCCGATACGCCACTGCTTGAAGGTACTACACGGATGCGGCTGATTGAATCGGGACGCTTACATGTAAGCCCCATACCCTTTAATAGCATTCAAAATTATGAAGGTTTTGCCCTTATGAACGCGCTTATGGGGTTTGTCGAAATCCAAAATGGTATAATGGCATTAAAATGCTAAAGGCTGGAGCATGTTGATCGATATCGTAAATAGTGAAAATTTTGCCAATATGATGCACAAGCATATCGAAGATTTGTTACTCTATTTTTTTGAGCAAGATCAAAATTTCGGTATTTTATGCCGCATTGAACACCTCTCGTTTGATCCTGAACTTCCCAAATCCATCAGCGACGAGTTTCGTCCGATGACACTTTTTTTTCTTGCGGGTTATACCTTTGAAAGTGCACAGATCGAAGATAACATGCTAACGTTTGAAGCCGGTTTTGGTGCGGAAGATGTAGGTAGTTTTGTCAGTGTGCCACTGCTTAGTATCATGCAGATCATTATTGACGAAACGCCCGTTTTTGTCAATCTGGCCCAACCTCAAAAACGTGATGTGGCTATTGGCAATAACGATCAAAGCAACGGTATCAAAAACTCCATGAACGCCCTGCTTTCTAATCCTGAAAACCGCAAGTTTATGAAGAAGAAGTGATCCGCCAAACGCGAATCAAATACGAATTGTAGAGAGAAAATTCACAACGTTGTCAATAAAAGCGTCGTGCTTGCGCTCTTTGGAGTAAGCGATATAGAGCTTGCGGTGAATCTTATAGTTTTTAATACGTGCCTCAAAGAGTTGCCCGTTTTCTACCTCATCACTAATAACGTGACGTGAAATGACTGAAACGACCGGACGCCCGTTGGTCGGTGAACGCAAAATTGACTCTTTAATTGCCGTAGGGCTTGCCACTACGCCGATAATATTGAAAGTCTGGCAATCCACACCGAGTTCATCAAACACTTCCGCAGTCAGTTTACGAGTGTGCGAATTTTCATCACGACAGATCCAGTCAAAATCGTAAAAGTCATCTACGCGGAGCTGTTTGGGAATCGGCTGGTTTGAAAAAATCACCAGTTCGTCTTCGACCCATTCGCGGTAGATAATGCCGTCACGAAACACCGGAGACTCAATCAAAGCGATATCGATCTTTTTATCTTCGAGCTGATCAATAACGTGCGTAGAGATATCCATGCGGACATAGACTTCATTATTGATCGTCTCTTTAATTTTGCCGAGGTATTTAGGCAAAATATAGTTTCCAATCGCATTAGAAGCACCCATAACAAATGTAAACTCTTTGTTGATAATTTTAATCAACTCTTTTTCGCTGTTAACAATTGATTTTTCCAAACGCGTTGCGATACGATAAAGGTCTTCGCCCTCTTTGGTCAGCTTAATACCGTTTTTCTTACGCTCCACAATTCGGGTATCGAGATAATCTTCGATAAATTTAATTTGTTGTGTTACCGCCGGTTGAGAAATTCCGAGTTTTGCCGAAGCTTTGGAGAAGCTTTTCTCTTTGACCACCGTCAAAAAAGTATGAAGTTTGGCAAAATCTTTAAGCATAAAACATCCTATAAGTTCAAGTAATAATGAGATTATAACCCATAATTATAATTATTTCAAGTCTAAATTATTCAGTAGTGCTCAATACAGCGTTTTTTGCCTCACACAGGCACTTATGCTATAATGTAATACCTATATACAGACACGAGACACATGGAAAAAATCACAGCTCATCTTAACGACGCACAGCGTGAAGCGGTAGAGACGGTTGACGGGCCGTTGCTGATTCTTGCAGGTGCAGGCAGCGGCAAAACCACAACCATTACGTCACGACTCGCTTACCTTATTGATGTTATCGGTATTCCGCCCTCACAAACACTTACCTTGACCTTTACCAACAAAGCCGCTAAAGAGATGCGTGAGCGTGCCTTAAATATGATAGCACCCACAAGCTATCCGCCGCTTTTGTGTACGTTTCATAAATTTGGTCTGCTCTTTTTAAAATTCAATATTCACCTGCTCAATCGTCAAAATAATTTCGTTGTTATCGATACCGACGATAAAAAGCGCATTATCAAAAAAATCAACTCCGAACTCCCGTTGCCATTGATTGCCAGCGAAATTTCACGCTATAAAAACTCGCTTATTACCCCTGCCGAGGCTTATGAACAGGCGGAACTTAAAAACTACAAACAGATCGCCAAAGTTTATGAAGAGTATGAAAACTACCTTTTAGAAAACAATCTTGTCGATTTTGACGACCTGCTTTCGCTTACCTATAAGCTTTTAGATGAATTTCCAAAATTAGCCGAGCAGACTAGCGAAAAATACCGCTACATTATGATTGATGAATATCAAGACACCAATGAACTGCAACTGCGATTGCTACAAAAAATCTGCCTCTCTCATAGCAATATCTGCGTCGTTGGCGATGATGATCAAAGTATTTACGGCTGGCGCGGTGCGCATATTCGCAATATTTTAGAGTTTGACCGCGATTTTCCGGATGTCGCCACCATCAAACTTGAAAACAACTACCGCTCCACCGAACAGATCTTACTTGTAGCCAATGCCCTGATCGAACACAACCGAGGCCGTCACGGCAAAAAGCTGATCGCCACCAAAGGTAGCGGCAAAGAGGTTGCTACGCTTAGCAGTGAAGATGAGAATGAAGAGGCTCGCAAAATTGCGCTACAGATACGCGAACTGATGGATCAGGGAGTGACGCCCAACGAGATTGCCGTGCTCTATCGTATCAATGCGCTCTCGCGTTCACTCGAAGATGGGCTTAACCGCGCCGGAATTGCCTATAAGCTTGTGGGTGGATTGCGTTTTTACGACCGTGCAGAGGTAAAAGATTTGATCTGCTATCTGCGCGTCATTACCAATCTGCATGACAATTTTTCGCTCAAACGCATCATCAACAAACCTAAACGCGGTCTGGGCAAAGCTACCGTTGATAAACTCGAACTGGCATCGATAAAAGCAGAGATGTCGATGTTTGACTTTTTGGAGCGCACCTCGCAAGATGATCTTGAAGCGCTTGTACGCAAAAAAAACGCGGCGACGCTTAAAAGCTTTATTGAAGAGATTCGCGATATACGTGACATTGCCCAAAATACCACCTATGAATTTATCGATGCGCTAGAGGAGCGTTTTAAGCTTAAAAGCATCTACGAAGATGCACCCGATGCGTTTGAGCGTATCTCTAATATCGATGAGTTTTACGGCCTCTTTCGCGACTTTATCATTCAAAATCCCGAAGCCACACTGGATGAGTTTCTGAATGAACTCACGCTTCAAAGCGAACAAGATCAGGTTGAAGGTGAAAGCATTTACATCATGAGCATCCATGCGGCTAAAGGGCTTGAGTTTTCTCACCTCTTTACTATCGGTCTTGAAGAGGGCTTTTTGCCGCTTATCGGCGATGGTAGCGATATCGAAGAGGAGCGGCGGCTAGGTTATGTTGCCATCACCCGCGCCAAAGAGAGCCTTACCCTTTCACATGTGGGTAGCCGCTACTACAAAGGCCGCCGTACAGAACTGCAAAAGAGCCGTTTTTTCAACGAAGCGGGTCTGTGCGAAGGTTCACTCAAAATCGAAAAAAACACCGCCTTTAAAAAAGGCGATCTTGTACGCCATAAAGTTTTTGGCCCGGGACGTGTTACGGGTGTGAGCAAGGCCGGCCGCGAATTTAAACTTGCCATCAACTTCGGCGGCACCAAGCGCGATATTTTGGCTTCATTTGTTGAAAAGCTCTAAGCCCCTCATAAACCGTCTGTTTGTCGGCTATAAGCCCTCAGGCATGAGTTCTAATCAATTCCTCTCTCGTATCAAACGGCGCTACGGCGTAAAAAAAGCGGGCTATTCAGGTACGCTTGACCCTTTTGCCAAGGGGGTGCTTATTGTGGCGCTGGGCAATCATACGCGGCTCTTTCGTTTTTTGGATAAAACGCCCAAAACCTACCGCGCCACCCTTTGGCTGGGCGCGCACTCCGAGACACTTGATATCGAAGGAATCTACCGCATTGATGAAACGCAGGCCTTACATGTAACGCAAATCGAAGAAGCACTGGCGTCACTGCAAGGCACGCTCACCTATGAGCCGCCGCACTTTAGCGCTAAAAAGATAGACGGCAAACGCGCTTATGATTTGGCGCGAAAAGGTGAGAGCGTGTCGCTTGCGCCGGTTACGTCGCAAATTTACGACATTAAACTCTTACACTACTGCCATCCGTTTGTAACCTTTGAAGCTAGCGTATCTGAAGGAACTTACATCAGGTCTCTGGGTGCTATTTTGGCACAACGTCTCGGTGTTGAAGGTGGAGCGCTTAGTATGCTAGAGCGTCTGCAAGAAGGGAAATTTCGTTATAATCATGAAACCGCGTTGGATGTTAGAGCTGTTTTAAACGTAGCGCAAAATGTTTATAACGGTGCTAAAGAGACTCTGGAGTTTGGGCGCAAAATCGCGCTGGATGATCTTGCGATCAAAAACGACGGCACATATTGGATTGATGCGGGAGCGTTTCTCGTATTTATCGAAATTGCGCAAGGCAGTGTCGCATACCTGCTTAATAAGGTGGAAGCATGTTAATACTATCGCGTAAAGCCGACGAATCGATTGTCATCAACGACAACATCACCGTTAAAATTATTTCTGTTGACAAAGGGGTAGTCAAACTGGGAATCGAAGCACCCTCGGATGTGACCATATTGCGCTCAGAACTCACCAAAGCCGTAGAGTATACCAACAAAGAGGCTTCATTTCATATTGATGCTTCGGTGCTTTCCAAACTCTCCGAATCGCTTAAAAAATAGGTGCTCATGCCACACGCAAGCGCCAAGGTCAACATCTTTTTAAAAATTACCGGAACCCGCGGTGATTATCATGAGATTCTTTCACGTTTTATGCGCATCGATGCACTTTACGACACCTTAGAGTTTGTACCCAAAACTGAACCTGAATTTGAGATTATCGGCGACTTTACATGTAAGATAGAAGCCAATACCATCTATAAAGCGTACCGTCACCTTTTAGAGGCCACCCACTCTAAAACACTGCAATCGTTACTGCAAAGCTACGCCATCAAGGTCGAGAAACGCATCCCCGCATTTGCCGGTCTTGGTGGCGGTAGCTCCGATGCCGCTACCTTTTTAAAGATGTGTAACAAAGAGGCAAAACTGGGCTTACATATAAAAGAACTCGCCGCCATCGGTGCCAAGGTGGGCGCGGATGTGCCCTTTTTTATTTACGATTATCCTTCGGCCAATGTCAGCGGCATCGGCGAGATTGTTAGTGCGTTTGATGAAGCGCCACTAAAGCTTGAAGTTGTCACGCCCCCAGACATTGCCATCTCTACGCCAGACGTTTATAAAACCTACCGCCAACACTTTTTTGCACCAATCGATGCCCTTACATGTAACGCTTACGCGCACATGACATCGCGCGAGGCACTGCAAACGCTTACATGTAACGAAGCCAACGACCTGTTTGCCCCCGCGTTAAAACTCCACCCCGAGTTAACGTCGTATACCAAAACGGACTGGTTCTTTTCGGGAAGCGGCAGTTCATTTTTTAGACTCAAAGAGGAACAATAATGGGTGAAACCGTCGCCAAAAACAAAAAAGCATATCATGATTATGAGATTTTAGAGAAATTTGAAGCCGGCATGGTGCTTAAAGGTAGCGAAATCAAAGCCATCCGTGCTAAACGCGTTAACCTCAAAGACAGCTTTGTCAAGATTGTCAAAAACGAGGCGTTTTTGTTTAACGCGCACATTGGCCTGCTCAGCACTACGCACCACTACTACCGCCACGAAGAGCGCGGAAGCCGCAAACTGCTACTGCACCGCAAAGAGATCAGCAAACTCCAAACTGCCGTGGAACGTGATGGCAACACCATTGTGCCGTTACAACTCTATTTTAACCGTAAAAACTACGCCAAAATCCAGATCGCCATTGCACGCGGGAAAAAACAGCACGATAAACGCGCTGATCTCAAAGCCAAAGATATGAAACGTGATATTGAGCGAGCGCTCAAAGGGGAGTGATTGTTGCTATTGCATACACCCAAAAAGCCAAAGCGGGATTTTGTTGGGGTGGGTGCTAAAATCGGTATCGACGGCTAAATAACTCTCTTTGATATCTTTGATTTGTCTGAAATCTTTGTTTTTTCCGCCTACTTCAAAAATGCGTTCACCCACTCTGAAATCTCCGATATCACTGTAAAAAATCTCTTCAAAACAGTTAACAAAAAAGGTCTCTCTCACCGTGCCGATATCAGGCTCAAGCGCAAACTTGTGGGTATATGCATACAAAATTGCAGTGTTTGAAAACAGCAGTTTTTGCGGTTTTTTGGAGAGATTGCTTGCGTATTTTTTCATCGATTTAAAAATACCCGTTCGATCTAAAATTTCCATGTAGGTATAGAGCGTCGGCTCACTGACACCAAACGTTCTACACAAGGCGGCCATACTCACGCTAAAGGGCTTTTTGGACGAAGCTACCATAAACAGGAGTTTTTGAAAAATCGAGACGTGCGTATAGTCGATTTTATTGAGCGAAGGGATATCTTCATGAATGATCTTATCTATCGCATTAAAGAGTTTCTCTTCAAAATGCACCCTTCCCTCCAGATAAAAGGGGTAAGTTCCATGCTCAAGATAGGCGCGAAAATGCGCATAAAGATCTTCATGTTTAAATATTAGCTCTTTTGAGATTGAGGGCGCATCGTGCAGAATCTGCTCTAAAGTCAAAGCGTCAAGACTAAGTCCTTTTTCAAGCTCGAAATACTCTCTAAACGACAATCCTCTCATGCCAATCAGCACCAAACGACGGCTTAGATCATACTTTTCATACAAAATATTGAGCATCGAGGAACCGCTGATGCGTAGTGTTAAATCGGCAAAAGTATCATAGAGATTTTTCACCTCCATTGCCCAGTTTTTATACTGATGTACCTCATCAATAACCACCACACGCCCGCCAAGCGTATAAAACTCATCGACCAGATCGTAAAGACGCGTATTGGTAAACTCAATATCATCACCCGAAATATAGAGTGCTTTTTGCGTGAGGTTTTTAACATACTGCAAAAGCAGCGTCGTTTTACCCACCCCACGCGCTCCGACAATGCCCAAAAGCCTCTCGTTTGAACCTAGCATCTCATAATGCTTCATACGAATGTATCTTGTATCGACTTTAGAGAGCAATATCGCCTGCTTTCGCTCAAAATAGTCCAATTTCATTACAAATCCTAAAATGCTTTTATGTATTTTAGCATTAAAATACAAAATATACTTTGACTAATTGAAAATTTTAGGTGTTATTGGTATGCAAGTACATATAAAACCTTGACCCCATAGCGTCGTACTGATCATCTATATCAAAATCAAAAAGCGTCTTTGTGGTAGCCATTTTAGTCATTTAAAGTACTCGCAATAAAGTCTTGTATTACAATACTAGCAATCTGCATACCTACTTTAAATTATTTGGCAAAATGCAATATTTATAATGCTATTTGAGAGTAAATATATTATAACACATCAACTGATAAGACGCGCGTTGCCACTCTTGTGTTGTCATCCATCAAATCAATCTTGTCGTCTACATGTAACGACTCCAGCGCCACGACTTTACCCGCTTTGCTTATCTGTGCGAAGCCGCGTTTAGCGCGGTGTTTGGGGTTGGCGCTCTCTAACGCGCTTTGTAGCTGTTTGAGTCGGCTTTGCGCAAGAGAGAGGTTCTGCATCATAGCCTGATTCAGGCTTACATGTAAAGGGCTGAGTTCGCGGCTAAATTGTTGAAGTTTTAGCGTGATTTGGCGCTCAAACTGCCCCTCTAACTGCGCAATGCCCTGTTGATGCTGCTGCAATTTTTGCTCGATAGAGTGGCGCTCAAAGCTTTGGCGTAGATATAAAAGCGCTTCGCGTTTTTTAAGAACAATACCCTGTATCTGCTGGCCAAGTCGGTTCATCATCACGTCGATGCCTTGCAGCAGTTCGTTTTGATCGGGCAGTATCATCTGCATTGCCGCACTGGGCGTTGGGGCGCGCAGATCGGCTACAAAGTCGGAAATCACCCAATCAATCTCATGCCCTACCGCGGAGACAACGGCGGTTTTGGCCACAAAAACGGCATCGGCCACGACGCGCTCGTTAAACGCCCACAAATCCTCGATACTCCCGCCGCCGCGCGCGATAACAATAATATCATGCCCTTTGCCATCGGCCTCTTTAATGGCCCTAGCAATACTAGATGCCGCGCGCTCACCCTGCACCAACACGTCATACACGCTTACATGTAACATCGGCCAACGATGCGAGGCGACACGCAACATATCCTGAAGTGCCGCCCCTGTAGCCGACGTAATCAGCGCGATATTTTGAGGATATTTGGGCAATGTTTTTTTGCGCGCCGTATCAAAATACCCCGCACCCTCAAGCTCACGTTTTAGCTGCTCATACGCCAAAGAGAGCGCCCCGTGCCCAGAGGGATCAATACTAAGCGCGCGTATCTGGTATTTTCCCGAAGGTTTATAAAGCGTGATCATACCGCTTATCACCACTTTAAGCCCCTCTTCAAGCCTAAATTTGAGCGACGTTGCATTGCCGCGAAACATAATGCCGGCAATCGAGGCATCAGCATCTTTAAGGGTAAAATAGATGTGGCCGCTGTTATGATAGGTAATGCGTGAAAGCTCACCCTCGACGCTTACATGTAAAAAGGTGGTCTCTAAAAGATTTTTTATCTGCTCGGTGAGCGCACCAACGCTTAGCGGGGCATTCATTGCTTCTGGGCAATAATCAGTGTGGAGATATCCATGGAGAAACTTTGCGAAAAGCGGATGGCAAAACCGGCGTTTTCAAGCTCTTCTTGCATTTTACTCACTGTTAAAAATCCCTCGATGGAGTTGGGAAGATACTCGTAAGCTTCAAGGTTTTTAGAGATAAAGCCACCGATTTTCGGCAAGATGCGGTTCATGTAAAAATCGCGCACTTTTCCTAAAAGCGAAGGATGTTCGTTTTTCATAAACTCCAAAATCACTACCATACCGTTAGGTTTAAGCACGCGGTAAAACTCTTTTAGCGCCGCTTCACGCTCGACGACGTTACGAATCCCGTAGGTAATCGATAAAAAATCGGCACTCTCGTTTTCTAGCGGGATCTCGGTGGCTTTAGCGATATGGTAAGTAAATTCGGGAAACTTCTCTTTTCCCACGTTCACCATCCCCTCAGAAGGATCCACACCGATGATCTCGCCAATGTTAACGGCATTGCTCTTGGCCTGACGGCGCCAGTAATCCATCATATCGCCCGTACCGCAAGCAACATCCACAATACGATCAATCTCTTTTTTACCGTAAAAATCAAAGGCTTTGTCACACGCTTTTTTACGCCAACTGCGATCAACTCCCATGCTCATCACACGATTAGCTCGGTCGTACGTTGGAGCGATGTTATCAAACATCGAGACGATTTTTTCCTGTTTTTCCACTTATTTCCTTTGCATCCAGAGCGCCACATCGCTCCCGATTTGGCTTACATGTAAGGTTTCAAACTGCTCTTGCATTTGTAGTAGCGATATTGTACCACCGCCACTCTTAGGCGCCATAAAAGCCAGATACCAATCGACCATGTCTTTGCTTGCTTCAAACATTCCCGCACCACCTTCAATCAAGACATTACGATAGCTCCCGATGCGATCTAGTGAATTTTCAATAAAAACCTCGCGCCCCTCAACGCCAAAAAGCGCAATATCACGCTCAAAATCGTCACGGTGCGAATAGATCAGCACGTCGGGGGATCTGCCCTTTACCATCCGGGCATCAAGTGTGGGACGATCAGTGCGTACCGTATTGCCGCCAATCACCAGTAGGTCACACACGTTTCGCAGTGCATGAACATGGCGGCGTGAGGCTTCGGAGCTAACGAGTCCGCCATCAATGGTGCCGTCAAGCCGCTGCGCCCATTTGAACATCACAAAAGGTTTGCTTTGCCACAAACGAAACGGCTCCAGCAAAATTTTAGCGGCATCCTCTTTTACATGTAAGGCACTGAAACGCGCACCGCCTCCTGCCGCTTCTACATTAGGATCATTGGCGCCAATAATGACATTTTTAATTCCCAAAGCGCTAATCAGATCGGCGCATGATGGGGTTTTACCGTGATGGGTGCAGGGTTCAAGCGTCACATAGATGCTGCAATTTTCAAAACAGTTATTATGGTGTTTTAGAAGATGCTCATGTATCTTTTTAGCGTTACATGTAAGGGCAATGCGCTTATCACCGCTAAGACGCACGTAAGCATCACGAAGCGCTAAAACCTCTGCATGGGCTTCGCCCGCTTTTTGGTGAGCATTAATACCTAAAACTTCACCATGTGCACCGACGACACAGGCACCCACGGCGGGATTTGGAAAGGTTAAGCCCTGATACCGCCACGCGGCATCAAGGGCAAGCTGCATATAAAATTCGTGATCCATCACCACTCAAAATAGGTTTTGGCTTTGCTGATATCGTCAAATTCGACGCTTACTTCACCCGCCTCGGCGTCATCCAAAGTAATGGTAGCATCCTTTACATGTAGAAGTGTTCCGCGATATTTTGTTTTGTCTTTGAGGCTTAGTGCCACCTTTTCGCCGAGCGAGGATTCAAAGTGAGAGAGTTTAGAGAGTTTACGCTCAATTCCAGGAGAGCTGACCTCTAGGCGGTACTCGCCTGAAACCGGCGGAGTAACATCTAACATAGGTGAAATCAGTTTGGTTGCAGCGACAACATCATCCATCCCGACACCGCCCTCTTTGGTAACGCTAACGCGATAGATGGTCTCGCCGTTTTCACTCAGCACCATGGTGTCATAGAGGCCAAGACCGATGGATTCAACCATGGTTTTTACATCAGATTCAAGACTCATGATCCTCCTTTTTTCGTTTTTCACTCTCGATTTGAGCAAATAGGTCTTCGATTTTTTTACTTTTTTCCATCAAATCATCAAACACAAACGCCAATTTGGGAGATCGAAACCACCCCTGATCGCGCAGGCAGTGCTCTTCAATCACGGGGCGTGCTTTATTGAGCTGTTTGAGAAAAAAACGGCGCTCTTCGTCGGTGTAGTCGTGCGGGTCGAGGTAGACCTTGGCGTCGCTCCGGCCTTTGGAGCATTTGACGTCGATCACGTCGATCTCATGCAGTCTGGCATCGCTAAGTTCGGTAAGCGCTTCGGGAATCAGCTCTTTGAGGATCGATTCGGTACGTTTGAGTTTGATCTCTGCGGGAGTCATAGGCTCTCTTTTCGCGCCCAAAAAGCGCGCTTATAGTGTGACGGTCTGTTCTACTTTGATAAAGGTCTCGATAACGTCGCCGACCTGTACGTCTTCGTAGCCGTTGATGACCACACCACACTCATAGCCGTTGCCGACTTCTTGCACGTCATCTTTAAAGCGTTTGAGTGAATCAAGTTGCCCTTCGTGGATGACGACGCCCTCACGGATGACGCGTACGAGGTTACCGCGGATGAGTTTGCCATCAACCACCATACAACCCGCAACCACGCCTTTTGGAATCTTAAAGACTTCGCGCACATCGGCCTGACCGGAGTGCTCTTCGGAGTATTTCGGCGCCATCATACCCGTGAGCATATTGGTAATATCATCGATAATTTGATAAATAATCGTATAAGTGCGAATCTCTACACCCGTCTGCTTGGCCAGTGCCTTCACCGCACCCGTTGGACGTACGTTAAAGCCCAAAAGCACACAGTTTTCGGAGTTGTTCACCAGCTGTACATCATTTTCGGTAATGCCGCCGACACCTGAGGAGATGATGTCAACTTTAACCTCTTCGTTGCGCAGTGTCATCAATGAGGATCGAATCGCCTCAAGCGAACCGTGAACATCGGTTTTAAGTACGACTTTAAGCGTTTTAAGATTCCCCTCGGCAATGAGTGAGCTAAGCTCATCAAGCGTGGTTTTGGTCGAGTGCGATAGCTCTTTATGGCGCTCATACTCAAAACGTTTCTGGGCGTATTCACGCGCCTCTTTATCGCTACTCATGGCAATCATGGTTTCGCCGGAGCCCGGTACTTCATTAAGCCCTACTACCACAGCCGCCTCGGATGGCCCAATCGCTTTGATCTGTTGTTTATGGTTGTCTACCAAAGCGCGCACGCGACCATAGGCTGAACCGCACACCACGTTATCGCCTACATGTAAGGTACCGTTTTGCACAATTACCGTAGCTACGGGACCGCGCCCTTTTTCAAGTGAACTTTCCACCACAACGGCTTTGGCCATCGCTTCGGGGTCGGCTTGAAGCTCAAGCACTTCGGCCTGAACCAAAATGTTTTCTAAGAGTTCATCAAGTCCCATTCCGGTTTTTGCAGAAATAGGCACAAACTCGGTATCGCCGCCCCAGTCAAGCGGCGTGAGGCCGTTTTCGGCCATCTGGCCTTTGACCATGTCGGGGTTTGCCGCCTCTTTATCCATCTTATTGAGCGCTACGACAATCGGCGAATCCGACTCTTTGGCCAGTTTGATCGCTTCGAGTGTTTGCGGTTTCACGCCATCATCGGCAGCCACGACAATAATAATAATGTCCGTTACCTGCGCGCCGCGCTCACGCATGTGGGTAAACGCCGCGTGGCCCGGAGTATCGATAAAGGTAATTTTTTTGCCGTTTTGATCAATCGTATACGCACCGATATGTTGCGTAATACCTCCAGCTTCGCCATCGGCAACTTTAGCATCACGAATCGCATCAAGCAGTGAGGTTTTACCGTGATCGACATGTCCCATAATGGTAATAATCGGTGGGCGCTCTTCGAGATTGCCCTCCTCTTCAAGCGCCGCTTCTTCATAGCTCTCTTCGTAATTAAAGGCGTCTTTAGGATCGATTGTAGTCACTTCTACGCCAAACTCTTCGGCCAAAATCTCAATCTCGTCTTTGCCCAAAAAGTCGTTTTTAGTCACCATCATACCGAGGTTAAAAAGCACTTTGATAATGTCTGCCATTGGACGCTTGAGTTTTTCGGCAAACTCATACACACGGATATCCTCAGGAATCTCAACGTGTGTGACATCCTCTTCAACCGGTTTGTTTTTGGCATATTTTTGGCGTTTACCGCGCGCGACCTGACGCGGTTTTTTATTGCCGCCTTGCTTTTTATTGGCGTTGCGGCCTTGCGGTTTTTTCTCGCGCGGTTTTTGCGGCTCTTCATCGGGAATCTTACGGTCTACTTCGGTAAGATCCATCAAGACGACCTGATCTTCTTCGTAATCCATAGAGACATCACTCATGCCGCCGCCAAAAATGTCAAGTGTAGTCCCTTGATCTTTTTTCTGTACCGGAGCGTTTTGCTGTCCCTTCTTCTTCGCTTTGCGGCGCTCAATCTCTTGGCGCGCCTCTTCGCTTAATTTGCCGTAGTTCGAGACTTTAGAGACCTCAAGACCATGACTTTCCTCTACTTGAGGTGTCGGTTCGACTTTGGGACGTTTCTTTTTGACAATCTTAAGCCCAGTACGTTTTACGGGGATCTGCGGTTCAGGTTTAGAAGGTTCTACGCGTTCCTCTTTTTGAACGGGTGTAACTTCATTTTTAACCGGTTTGACCGGCTCTGCTTCTTGAACAGGCTTAGGCTCTTCTTTTGGGGCTTCAACAGGCTCTTGCGGTTGTGTTTCAACCGTAGCCGTTTTTTTCACTACTTTTTTCTTAGCCGCAGGCTCCGGTGCAGGCGCTCCGCTCATGATAAAATTCATGATCTTCTCGGCCTCTTCCATAGAGACCGAACTCGATGCGGTTTTTACAGAGACCCCAATAGAAGCCGCTTTATCGACAACCTCTTTTGAGTGAATACCAAGTTCTTTGGCAATCTCGTGGACTCTGACTTTATCTGACATCAATAGCGATCTCCTTTAATTGCTTCATAAGTGACTCCAGCTCACCGCTTTTACACTGTCTCGCCAGAGCTTTTGCACAATGTTTATGCTCGACACATTCATGACAGAGATAAAAACTCCGTCCATGATTTTGATAGTGTGTGAGATTTTTGTCACGGCACTGGAGGCGTATCAGCTCCTGCTGCTCCCGCCGTTCACGACAGACTATACACATACGCTGTGGCTTATGAAATTTTCGTGCCATTATAGCCAAAACTTCCTTTAGACTCTACCGCTCGATCAAAAGACCGTGATTATCGAAATCAAGCACCTTGACCACGAAATCGGGAAACTTCTGGCGAAAATGCTCGGCAAGCGACTGAGCATCATCATCATACGCCATATTAAAAAAGGTCGAACCGCTCCCTGAGAGCGTGCTCATCAGCGCTCCGTTTTCGTATGCAAGCTTCTGTACGGCGAAGAGTTCGGGCAACATCTTCATACGCGCTTTTTGATGAAAACGATCTTGTGTAGCGATTTTGAGCAGTTCCCAGTTTTCGGCATAAAACGCCGCAACGGTCAGCGATGCATGTGAAAGATTGAAAATCGCATTCTCTTTTGAGTATGAGCGCGGCAGAGAGGTTCGTGAACGCGCCGTTGAAATCGGCTTATTAGGGATGACTACCACCGCTTTAAGATATTCGGGAAGGTGTTTTTTTTCGGAAAAGACTTTGTTTTTCTCAATCGTTGAAACGTTAAAGCCACCCATAACTGCCGGTGCAATATTATCGGGATGATTCTCATACACCAACGCATAATTTAGGATACGGCGTTTTGAAACCCGAACGCCCGCAGCTTCGTGCGCCGTGGCGATGGCACTCACAATCACCGCCGACGAACTTCCCAAACCCCGCGACATGGGGATCTCATTCTCAAACGTAAATTTAAAATTTTGATTCTTTTTAGAGAGCCGTTTGTAATGATCGTTAAAGATACTTACAAAAAGATTGTTGCCTTTAAGTCTGGGGTTGTTCGCCCCCTCGCCCTTAATGGCAACGCTAAAAAAACGCGACGGCTTAAAATCGACCTGATTGCGCAGTCCGATGGCCAGCCCAAGCGAATCAAACCCTGGGCCCAGATTGGCGCTTGTCGCAGGTACGCTAATTATCAAATACAGTCCTTATCCGACCGCACCGATCCCGTAATACGGCAGTGTGTCGCTCTCAAAATCATCCAATGCAATTGCAGACGGAAGTTCAAATCTGCTAGGCGGAACCTCATCAAACTGACGGGTTATAATAGATTCTGAAGTTTTAACAAAACAGAGCTTTCCAATCGCTTTGATTGGGCGGTTTTGATTAAAAAAGAATGCATCGGTGGCTAAAAAGTGGCACCCTTTCACAATACAGAGCGTTTTTAAGAAAATATAGGTCACTTTAATGGCCATAAAACTACCCGGACCTTTAGCATAAATAAGATTGGCGATTTCGTAGCGTTTGAGAAGCGGCTCAAAAATTTCACTTAGCGCTTCGGAGCTTTGGCGATCGGATTCGATGCGCTCAATCAGCACGCCGTTTTCATATACGCCGACCAGTAGCGGCGAGGCAAGCGCCACAACGACCACATCATGCATACGCTTTGGCCATCTCCTTGACCTCACTGTGCGAGAGCTCGACCACTTCGTAGTTTTCGGGTGAACGCAGTAGCTCAAGCGTCAATTTGTGGTTGAGATCGTGACTTCCGGCATACGCTTCGTAACTGCCGATAAAATTCAGCCCCAATAGCGACATATCGCCGATGGCATCCAAAATTTTATGGCGTACAAACTCATTACTGAAACGAAGGCCTTCGGGGTTAAGTACCTTTTTATCATCAAGTACCACCGCATTTTCCAAACTGCCGCCAAGTGCCAAACCTTTAGAGCGGAGGTACTGCACCTCGTGCAAAAACCCAAAGGTACGTGCACGCGAAATTTCGTTTTTATAGTTGTCTTTAGAGAACTCAAACACAAACTGCTGCTTGTCGATTACCGGATGGTTAAACTTGATGGTAAAGTCGTATTGAAGGTCACTTGAGGGCATTAGCTTGACATACTTATCGCCCTCTTTGACGCTAATCTCTTTTTTAATGCGCATCACTTTTTTGGGCTTGGACTGTTGCGCCATTCCCGCCTCATCAAGCAAAATACAAAAACTGCTTGAAGAGCCGTCCATAACGGGAACTTCATCGGCATCTACAATGACACGAAGATTATCGATACCGTAAGCATAAATCGCAGAGAGCAGGTGCTCGATTGTAGAGATAAAGTGGCCGTTTTTTCCGATTACCGTCGCCATCTTCGTATCGACTACATTTTCGGGTTTAAGCGCCACCGTCATATTGACATCGCTTCTAAGAAAGATAATGCCGCTGTCTTCATTCATCGGTTCAAGACGCAAGCGTACCGGATTACCTTTATGCAATCCGATTCCGACAAGCTCGACACTCTTGGCAATAGTAGTCTGCATCATGAGACAACTCCTTGCATTAAATTAGGGCTTAAAAGCAAAAGCCATTCCTTTACATGTAAAGCGTATTATAGCCTGATTTACGAAGCGTATCCGCTTTACATATAGATTTTATGGCCTTTTACTGCTGTCTGTCAATAATTTTCTTAGCATCTCTGATGGTGTCATAGATATTGAGCTGTAGCCATTTGGGATCCATCCACTCCTCAGGACGCACTTCGATACCCTGTACCAAAACACCGAAATGCAGATGATCGCCCATAGCATAACCGCTCATCCCCGTATTGGCGACCAGTTCGCCCGAAGCTACGTTGTCATCGGCCGCTACCGCGGTAGAGGAGCAATGCCCGTAAATCGTGTAAAGTCCCAGTCCGTGGTGAATGGCAGGCATATTGCCATAGAGACCGTTAAAATCCGAAAAGACTACTTTGCCCGGATTTTGCGTGCGGATTTCGCCCATTTTAATACTGGCAAGGTCGATACCCAAATGGTACGATTCGCTCACTTTAGTGCCGCCGTAGTAGTACAAACGACGATCACCGAAACTGGCGACTTTTTTCGCATTTTTCAAAGGATAAAACGGTTTGATTGTCAATGAATCCACCGCTTCGCTATCCACATGCGAAGTAACTTTGTGTATCAGATTCTCGTTTTTTGCCCGTACATCTTCGTTGATGATCTTAAACTGTTCAATCCGCTCATTGCTTTGTGACGCAATATCAAACGTCTCTGCAAGTTCGGCAATCTTACCCTCTAAAAAGCTGTCGCTGAGTTTGATTTTTGAGATACGGTATTTGCGGCTATTAGTGCGATATGGGATGGTGCTTTTTCGGACATTTCCGGCCAAATCCGTTGCTACCACCTGCGCTTTAAAACTCGGTTCCGTCACTTTCCATGCCACAAGCGAGATATAAAACCCCTCTTTATAAAAAGGTTGCGGGATAAACGTTTTTCCAAAATTGGTTTCGATGCTCAGTGATTTAAGATTCTCCTCCTCGGCGCGAAAAACCACAATACCCGATCCCCCTTTATACAGATACGACGAGTTGGCGACAATGCTGATTTGCGGCGCTTTCATATCAACATTAAGCATCTCGGTATAGCGCGCTTCGTTGCCGGAGAGAATATTCCATTTGCTACCGTCATGCGCCGTAATCTCCAAAGTAACGCTCTCGGGCTTGAATGCCATGATTTTTTTGGGCGCTTCGATCTCAAATTCAATAGAGGTTTGCGGTTTTTCAAACTGTTGCGACGCCAACACAATGCGCTCTTTGCCTTGAATCAGTGTCACACTGTATGAGCGAATGCCGCTGGCATCGCTTAGTGTCGCGTGTAGAGGTGTTTTGAGATTCCAATAGCCGGTATGCTCCAGCGCAATCGAGGGCGCGACCCGCTCAAACATCGGTGAAAACGCGACAAAAACGCTTAGTGCAATTGCCCCGATAAACACAAGCATAAATAGAATCGATCCCATCTTATTGTTTCTTCTTCTCATAAAACCTCCTTGATATCTGAAATAATGTCTAAAAGCGCCGCTTCAAGCGTATCGCTTTGATAGCGAAATCCTGCGGCATACACATGTCCGCCACCGCCATAACGCTGTGCCAGTGCGCTGGCATCATACCCTTCTTTGGTACGAAATGAACCTTTATAGCTTTGGTTCCCAAGAGCGCACAATAACAATGCAATGTTCACCGTCGGTAAATGCAACGCTTCCTCAACCGCCAAAGAGCACATGCCGCACGTTGCACCACTGTATTTGAGCATGGCTTCATCCACGGCAATCACCGCGAGCGCTCCCTCGCACTCCAGCCGCAGATTTGAAAATATCGCGCCCTTAAGCCGCAACTCGGCAAGCGACACCCGTTTAAACAGGTTTTGCACTGCCGTTTTGGCATCGGCTCCTTTTTGTAGCAGATCATACGCCAAAGCAAACGTGCGCGGGTCGGTTGCTTCACTTAAAAAGCCCAGTGAATCTTCTAACAATCCGGCATAAAGCGCGGTTGCTATTTTAGGGTTGATCTTTGCCTGCATATATTTAAGATACTCATATACCGCCTGCGTAGTCGATATGGCCGTTTCATCAACGCGGTTGACATGGCCGTAATCGGTATTGCTTTTGTGATGATCAAAATTGATAATCTCCACATCAACTTCCACACCCATGCGTTTGAGCGTGCCGCAATCAAAACTGATGCATAAGTCCGAACTCTGAGGAAATGCGTTGCGGATCTTCTCTACCCACGGGATAAAAGCGTATTTGGGTTCAATCGGTGTGGCACAAAAAAACGAGACTTTTTTGTGAAGTTGCAGTAGATACGAATAAAATGCCGAAGCACTGCCCAGCGAATCCGCATCGGGATGTACATGCGCGACAACGGTAATATGTTTGGCCTCGGAAATTTTCGCTTCAAATGGATGCATGGCGTACCCGTGTTAAATTTTGCAATTATATCGTGGCAGGCTTACATGTAACCCTAGTACCTAAAAACGACTGACGCTTTTTTGATTCATTTTATACACATAAGCCAGCACCTCGGCAACTGCCGAAAATAGAGTGTCGGGAATGGGATTATCTACTTCTACTTCGGCATACAATGAGCGTGCCAAGGGCGGATTTTGCACAATATGCACACCGTTTTCACGCGCAATTTCTTTAATCTTGATCGCAATATTATCTTTGCCCTTGGCAATAACCAACGGTGCGCTGTGGCGCGTTTCATCATATTTAATTGCCACGGCGTAATGGGTCGGATTGGTGACGACCACATCGGCCTCGGGTACATTGGCCATCATGCGTTGTTGGGCGGCGCGCATCTGAATTTGGCGAATTTTGCCCTTAACGTGCGGGTCGCCTTCCATATTTTTCATCTCGTCTTTGACCTCTTGCTTACTCATTTTGAGCTTTTCTTTGTATTGGCGCCGCACAATGACCAGATCGATCATTGCAAAAACAAAGAGTACAAAGAGCATCACCAGTGCAAGGATAATCTCTTTGTCGTGTACCCACTCCAGCTGATCATTCAGGTTAAAGAGTGCAACGGTTGGAAGCTCTTGAATATAGAGCCAGAAAAACCAAAACCCCACCCCCATAGCCGTTAGCGATTTGAGTGTGACTTTCAAGCCCTCAATCAATTTTTTAAGCGAAAGCAGGTTTTTCATCCCCTTAATAGGGTCGAGTTTGGAGAGATCGGGTGTCAGTGGCTTGGTTGTAAAATTAAAACCAAACTGCGAGACGGTACCGATAATCCCCGAAAGAGCGATAACCAGTGCAAAAGGGATGACAATCAGTATAAACTCGCGCATCATAATCATAGCAATATCGATAATGTCGCTTTGATGAATTTCCATACCTTGATAGGCAAAAATATGGCGCACCAGATTTAGTAGACGATCTTGCATATAGCCAAAAAGTAGCAACAGCGCCAAAATTGCCACAAAGAGAGTAAACACCCCCGAAGTATCCCGACTATTGGGGACATTGCCCTCTTTTCGGGCATCTTCTATCTTCTTGGAGGTCGGCTCTTCGGTTTTCTCCATATCATCAGCCATGACACCCTCCTACGCTTACATGTAAGCCCTATTAATCCATCTTCATCGACAGATCAATCCAGTTGGCCTGATGAATAAATGCACCCGAACTAATAGCGTCTACTCCGGTTGCCGCATACGCCTCGATCGTAGAGAGCGAAATATTGCCGCTGGCTTCAAGCAGTATTGCGGGATGATTCGCATTGCGATAGGCAATCACCTCTTTAATCTGCACTACGCTCATGTTGTCACACATCACAATATCTGCCCCCACTGCCATAAAACGCTTGGCCTGCTCTATCGTCTCGGCCTCGATTTCGATCTTACATGTAAAGGGAATCTTGCGTCGCGCTGCTTTCATAAACACATCAAGATCATCAATCGTTTTAAGATGGGTATCTTTGAGCATCAAGGCATCATCCAGCCCCATGCGGTGGTTGGTTGCCCCGCCGATACGCGTGGCGTATTTTTCAAAACGGCGTAGCATGGGACGGGTTTTGCGGGTGTCAAGCAGTTTCGTGCCGTAAGGCTCCACAAGCGCTACAAAACGATGGGTCAATGTAGCAATGGAGCTGGCATGAAGCAGCATATTTAAAAAGGTGCGCTCAATGCGTAAAAGCGTATGCGAGTCGGCTTTAAGCTCCACAAGCACCTCTCCCGCGTTAAATGCTTCGCCATCATTTTTAAGCCAAAGCAGATCAAGCGCTTCCATCTTTGCCAACGCATCGCAATAGAGTTGCCCCGCGACAATGCCACTGCTCTTAGCAATCACTTTTGCACTTGAGGGCGTTGAGGGCAACACACGCTCATACAGATCGCCGCGGCCGACATCTTCGGCCAACACATCGCGTACAAAAGCCGCTATCATAACGCCATCATCCGTTCTAAAGCCACTTTAGCCCATTTTGAAGTGTTCTCATCTAAAAAGATTTCGTTGATCGGTTCACCCTTTTCAATGGCCAAAAGCGTTGCGTAGAGATCTTCTAGCGTGGTTTCGTTCATGGTCGGACACTCGGGCTTGCTTGAGGAGAGCACATAGGTATTTTTTGGGCGTAAACGATTCACTAAATTAAACTCCGTGCCCACCGCTACTTTCTGCTCTTTTGGCAATTCAGTGATGTACGTGATAAGCTGCGAGGTGGAGCCGACAAAATCGGCCGCATCGCAAATGGCGGGATCGCACTCGGGATGCACGGCAATGAGAATGTCCGGATATTTTTGGCGGTAAAATTCAATGTCGCTGAGTTCAAAAAGCTGATGCACCGAACAAAAACCGTCGTAACAGATAATATCCGCCGCTTTAGGGTCGCTCCCATCACCCACCACGCACGAGACTAGCCCCATCTGGTTGGCAATGTTTTGACCCAAACAGCGATCGGGCACAAAGAGAATCTTTTTACCTTCACCCAGCGCTTTGGTAATAATCTTCTTGGCGTTGGAGCTGGTACAGACCATACCGCCCATCTCCCCTACTTTGGCCTTCACCTCCGCACTGGAGTTGATGTAGGTAATCGGCAGGATATCCGCTTTTGAAATGCCCGCGGCCTCAAGCGTTTTAATAGAGTCGTCATAATAGACGCCGTCAATCATCTTTGCCATCGAACAGCACGCAATGCGGGGCATCACCACCCGTTTATGCGGGCTTAGTACCTTAACGCTCTCGCCCATAAATCCTACGCCGCAAAAGACGACAAACTCGGCATCGTCATCGCGCGTACGTTTGGCAAGTTCAAGCGAATCTCCGGTAATGTCGCCCATCTCAAACACCTCGTCGCGCTGGTAAAAATGCGCCACCACGGTGACATCCAGACGCGCTTTGAGATCGCGGATTTTTGCTTGCATCTCTTGTGTGCTTAACGACACGCCCACTCCTTACATGTAGAGAAATAAAGCAGATTATAACCATAATGCCATAAAAGCGCCGTTTTAAGCTTTACATGTAACCCATATTTACCATTGTGCCGCAAAATCCTGTGTCCAGTAAATACCGTAGCTACCGCCCTGGGCAACACCGACACCTACCTCTTCAAAGCCGCTCCTCATAATGTTGGCACAGTGTCCCGCGCTCTCTAGCCAGTCTTGCATAACCGATTCGGCATCAGGCTGACCTGCTGCGATGTTTTCACCGTATGCTCGCCAGCTATAGCCTGCGGCCGTAATACGATCTCCTGGGCTACTGCCATCATTTCCCGTATGATCAAAGTAATTGTTATCTGCCATAGACTGAGAATGTGTCTGTGCCGCGTTTTCTAGCAGACAGTTCCATGAGATTGCCGCAACAGCCGGATATGCGGTATTTCCACAATTACGTCCTACGGCGCGGGCGTTGTTGATAAGGGTGAGCATCTCTTTATCGGCCGTGCTCATGCAGGTGTCAATCACTGTTTGTGATGTTGAACCCAGATTGTACGCGCTGTTATCTGAACTAGATGAGCTTGAAGAAGTGGATGAGTTTGATGAAGAGGAAGATGAAGTGCTATCATCTAACAGGTACATAATAATAGGAGCTATATTGACTGTTTCTTGAGACGTAGATCGTACCGGCGCATTTTGAGCACTTTCTGATTCATGAGTGTTATCGATGTACGATCTATCTTCTTCTCCACACCCTACTAAAACATAGGCTATCACTATACTTAGTAAAATCAATTTCATGAACACCCCTTCACTCCAAAGTCCTTTGAGAAACTTTCACTATTCTTAACGTATGAAATTTTAATTATAGAGTGGCAACACTAATACCCTGTTAACTCCGCAAGAGCTCTATTAGACTTCTTGCAAAACTCCCAAATAGACTCAGAGCCAAGAGACGCAGTGAGATTGGGCTTTTCTTCTTTAAGTGCGTAGCAGTAGCTACGCGCGCAAAGAAAAAAGTTCAAGATTGCTACGTCTCTTGGCTCCCTTTGGGCACTTAAAAGCTGCGCGTGCTCGGCGTTAGATTCTTGTCAACGTAGCTACGGCTACGCTAACAAGAACCTGCCTTGATCACACACAGCTTTTAAGTGCTGAGTCTATCT